>JAFNGM010000001.1 GCA_017885225.1 Syntrophaceae bacterium
GAACACGCACCGCTGTTACATATAAAGCAGCAAGAATGTCGCTTTTAGGATCATTAGGAATTTTGTACCGGTTATAAACGCCGATCTCAACAGGGATGCCGCTCTCTGGAAGTTCAGTTGGCTCCTTTACGTTGACTATATACCAATCCTTAGGGAAAACCATCTCGAATCTGAAATGTGGATTTTTTCGTTCCTTATAACCATATTTAAGGTATCGTTGAGTTATATCATCTTGCTTGAGATCCGGGAAATCGAAAGGAATCATTTTACCTTTCCCCGATTCTTCCGCATAGGCTAGAGAAAAAACAAACAGTAACATGACGAATAATGAATATTTTTTCATGGTTACCTTCTCCCATTTGTCTGACCTATATTACGAGAACACCCTGATTAATCTCATAGTAAAACGATTATACCATGCTACGCTGGCAAGTGCCAAAGAGATGCTTTTTGCATCCGGTCAATTCACTGCCGCTTCCAACTTCCGCGCGAGATCCAAAACATCCTGCAATTGATCATGAACCGCTGTGTGTCCAGTCAGCACCACTGCCCCCCGGGGTCCGATGATGACACTGACACCGATGGCGACAGGATTGTTCATGTGCTCGAGGTGGATCGCCGGGATGGGTTCGTTGACCACTTTTTTTGCCGCGTCGGGATTCTTCGACTGGACAAGAAACTGCTGCGCGAATGGGGATTCGCCCATATCAACTTTGTCCGAAATCATCACCTCCGTCCAATCCCGCGAGGAGACCTCCACGGGCACCTTTGCGGAGTGGAACCGGTTCGACCGAACCAGACAGGCAGTTCCATGATAATCGCTCTTCCTTGAATCTCGATTCCTGTATGAGCAATCGAACAGGTAGAGGTTGCGCCTCCCGGTTTCAACCGTCCGGATGTTATACATACGGAATTTGAGATCGGAGAGTATCTCCGCAACCTTGGCCGTGAGCCCCTCCGTGTCGTCGCGGGAAAAGCCCCAGCCCTGGGTCTGTGCATAGTCCTCGGCTATCTTCATTTCCTTGCGCTCTCCATAGCAGCTGTAGGCAATCACGGCAGCCAGGAAACAGATGACGCCAACGACGCTGAGGGGGATTTTGAACCTGAGCCAGATCGGGGAATTCCATATTTCAAATGCGCTTATCCGTTCAGCAA
Organism: Syntrophaceae bacterium; assembly: GCA_017885225.1. Taxonomy (GTDB): domain Bacteria; phylum Desulfobacterota; class Syntrophia; order Syntrophales; family UBA2185; genus UBA2185. Next base: position 1,156 of record JAFNGM010000001.1, read on the forward strand.
AAAAAACGAAAATCGCCGAGCACAGATGTAGGCAGAAAAGGCAAAACAATATAACCAATCCTGCAACCCAGAGGCTGGTCCAGTATTGAGAAGTACCCATATGCCTCCTTTCCCGGACGCGCACCTCGATGGCGACGATCTGGTCCACGCGGATAAGGGCGTCGTAGAAATCCTTCTGGCTGAGCTTTTCAAGATGAAGCAGGTTGTTCTGCACCTCCTTCACGACACCCGTCATGGTCTGGCCAGACGAAAAGGAGACCGTTACTGTATTTCCCTTTAATGCAATCAGATTGTCGGCCAGTGGTATAGCGACATTTAACTGGGCAAACTCCTTCGGGCCTGCTGCAGCCTGAGCGGTCTGGAATGTGACCACGAGATTCACCAGCAGAAGCGCCATCAGTATAAAACCGGTTGCCAAACCTTTTCCCTTTAATATCGTCATCGCCATCCTCCTTCCAGATCGTTTCAGTATTTCTCGCCTTCAATGGGTTTTCAACCATCAGTCCAGTGTATCGTTGAAATATTTTCGGTGCGCCTCACAGCGGCACTTCTTGTCCCATGGCTCAGAGCACTCCCTGATGAGTTCGACCCTCTCATCCCCCTCCTGCTTCGATTTAGGGCCGGACAGACACTCCGATTCAACCCCCGCGAAGTCATCCCACCAGCTTGCGACCGTGTATACCCCGCACACAGGGCACAAAAAATAGGCGTCGGTATGCTCATCTCCCATGATGCTACCGGAGATGGAAGCGATTCGCTCTTCATTCAGAAAAAGTCTTTTGCACTGTATGCACTGCATTAATCCACTGAGAATCCTTGCCCAGGAAAAAGATGCGCCCCTGAGTTAATTTTGCAAGAATTGATAGAATTCAGACAGGTCAGCTACAAGACCTGATTAGGCGAACATTCTCTATTTGCTTTCAGTGACAACATATCCTTGTGCTTTAAGATCGCTTGCTACTTCAGCAGAAGAAAATGTCCAATATTCTATGTTCTGCTTTATTGTGTTATCGTCGTGGAGAAACGCAAACTTGCTATTGATCAATCCCTTTTTAAACAATATCGACTTGATGTTTTCTCTTTTTAATATTACTTTCTGAATGCCAATGCTAACCGTGATTCCATCACCCCGGATTGTCAATTTTCCAAAAGGCCAAGATGAACTGATCTACCCAATCTTCCCCCCGCCAGTGTGCTCACTCATGTTTACCTTCTCCCTCGCTTTTACAAATTGTAGATTGCGGCGAGTTTTCTATGTTTGCGATCTGTTTTCTCGGCGCTTCTACAGCATTCCAAGCATTACCTCTTGAAATAAAGCATTTTCATCAAGGCTGACAATTTTGAGGACTTCAGGAAGAAGTCCCGCCAGAATGGGCTACTACCCCGTGAGAATGTTGGAGCCACTTTTTAGCTGTCCATGAGCAATTAGATTTCTAAAAAGATCGAATTTACAGGTACTTGTCTCCATGGCAGCCATGTGGGGCTACTGACGCTGTGCCTCGCGGATCTTTGCTCCGGACAATGGTCCGCCCAAGACCGCTCTGACGTAGCAAATGTCTAACGCCCCGGCGCTCAGCGGGAGAACGCTCCACAACATGGAGATCACGCCGAGTGGGTGATCCCGGAACAAATAACCAACTACGAGAAATCCCGTACCGGCGATCAGGCGAAAAACGCGGCCGGCCGGGCTATTGAGGAATCGTGAAAACCCCGATCGATTAAAAGCTTCAGCACTGCTCATAGCGCTCCTCCTTATGTAATGTTCTCTTGAATAAAAAAGGGAAGTCTATCTAACTCTTACGCATGTTATTGAAATGGATATGTC
>JAFNGM010000002.1 GCA_017885225.1 Syntrophaceae bacterium
GGAACCCGTAAACTCGGAATCCCGACGATGTTTTCATACTGCACCTCCTGCAGTTTCGTTTAGGGATCCATGTTGCGTTTGCACTGGAGTCTGACAGAATGTTTGACCCAGTGGGCGAGCTCCTCTTCTTTTTGCGAGTTCAGCCGTATCCAATACTGTGCTCCACCGTTTGACCTTCGCGCAGCGACCACGTTTCTTTCAATCCAATAATACACGACATTGGGGCTGACAGCAAATTTTGTGGCCACCTGCTGAACAGTAAGTTCCTCGGGTAACCTTAATACGGGTCCGGGGATTTGATGTTTGTATCTGATCCACTTGATCATGGAAGGAGTGAAGCGTTTGCCTGTTGCGCTCAACACTCCCTCTTTGTTCAATTCTAAGGCGATTTGGTGGTCTGATAAATCTTTTGACAATAATTTGACCTTGTCAATCATTTTGTCCGGGTAGCGGATTTGATCGCTATAGATAGGCGGAATAGAGATCGGGATATCTTCACAAGCACCGCCTTGCCAACGAAGATGGAAAACCGCTCGTTTTGCATCAGGAAGTTTTTCGACGGTGATGTCTTTGAGAAGCAGCCGGAGAATCCGTTTGCGGTCTTTTGCTTGGGTCGTAGACGCTTTCCAGACAGAGCGAAAGTTTTTTGTTAATGACAAGAGATCGTTCTTTTGTTCGGCAGTAGGAGTTATCTGTTTGTTGGACCGGTGTGTGGCAAATTCTCTTTTGACCTGCTCAGCCTTTGCCAGCGTATCGTTCCACTGCCGTTCCAGGGTGGTTGCAACCAGGCGGTTTGAGGGGTCAACATTTTCATATCGTCTCTGAGCGAGGTCTACCTCGTATGCGGCTCTTTGAATTTTCATACGCCACTGATTATCCACGCCATTTTCCCTTCGCTCAAGTTCCTCAAACGCTTGGATGGCAATTTCAATCTGCTTTGGTTCTACGACCTCCAGCAGGCGAGCGACGACAGGTCGGTCGACGAGATCACACCGAACGTGCATACAGGAATGGGTAGACAGACCCTCTCGTCTCCGCCAGTTGCATTCGTAGACGGGATAAAGCCCACCGTTGCCCTTGTAGCGGACCGTCAAGCGACGGCCGCAATGACCGCAGATCAGCAGTCCTTGGAGGAGAGCCAACCCTTCCCTGGCCGGGCCTCCGAAGAGCATCTGTTCTCCGTTGGTCCGGTTCTGTTCAAGCCTTTCCCGGTTTTGCATGAATGTTTCCCAGGAGATATATCCCTCATGATGGTCCCGAATGAGGACCACCCATGATTCCATAGGTGCTTTGGTGATTCTGGAAAAGAATGTCCCATCCGGAGCGATTTCCTTTACGGTTTGATATCGACCGTGCACATAAGCCCCGGCGTAAGCTGGGTTCTTGAGCATCCCAAGGACACGGCTTTCACTTAACCGCCCCCAGATGAGTTTGCCGTCCCAGGCTCCACCATAAGCCCGTTTCGGGAATTGAAGCCCCTCTCTGGAAAACGCATGCACTACGGCGTAGGAACTGCCTGTCTCACGAAATTTATCGAACAACATCTGAACCACGTGTCGGACTTCGGCATCGGAATCGAGGACCGTTCGCCCCACCTCGTCATAAACGAAGCCCACGGGCAAAGGGCTTCTCAACTCACCCTTGCGGGCTTTGTTCAAACGACCCCCCTGGAGGCGGCCTCGCAAAAAGTGCAATTCCGCCTGCGACATCGTTCCCTTCAATCCTAACAGAAGTTGGTCGTTGAAATCCGCCGGATCGTAGCAACCATCCTCGTCGATAATCAGCGTATTTGTAAAGGCACACAGTTCCAGCAGCCGGTGCCAGTCCGTGCAGGATCGGGCCAGGCGGGATGCCTCCAGGGAAAACACCGCTCCCACTTTCCTCATCGAAACATCGGCCACCAGAATCTTGAAGTCGTTGCGTCCCGCGATCTGTGTTCCCGATACTCCCAGGTCCCCGTCCAGTACCCGGATCATCCCCTCCGCCCACCCCATCTGTAACGCCTTCTCCTTGAGGGCATATTGACGCTCCGTACTCTCCTGGTGATGGCGGACCTGAGCCATCGTCGATTGGCGGATGTAGATGTAAGCCGGTTTCTCCGTATGACTGCCCCGAATCTTCGATATCATGCTTCACCTCCTTAAATGAACTATCATCGGATTGCATCGCTTGTCCCAACATGTTGGCGAAGATAAGGGCGATCTCCCCAACATTGATGGATACCGACGCGTTCATGCTGGTTCCGGAGGTTAGCATAGAAACCATCTAAAAACGTTCCCTTCGGCGCAAAAGCTCTCGGCAAATGGAACAGAGTTCTTCGAGGATTTCTTTTGCGTTGCGATAATTCTTCAAATACGCTTTTACCTTTTCTAGGAATTCTGCGGGAATATAATCCATTTCTGGCCTCCTCCCGGACTGGCTGATGGACAGGTAATACTTGGGGCCATGGCCGCGCCCTTCCGCACATTTGCATCCGGGCTTGCCACAGCGCTTGTATCGCTCGATCAGTGAGCCGCGCAGAATGGCCTGCAAAGGAGGGAGCCTGCGAAGGAGTGCTTTTTGTCTTTGCCGGAGAGCTCTTGTTGTTTTCTGTTCCATAGATATCAGACCAGTTATATAACTGGTCTGATTGTACCCTATTTTTTGGCATTGTCAACCCCCTTTTTTAAAATAGAGTCAAGATGCACCACCACTGCCTTCAGGTCTACAAGTGATTTGAAATCAAGGATAGGCAAGTTCTCTGGATGGTCGGTATCCAGGGAAGGGGGAGCTTTATTCGTCCATTCCTTAGGGAGAGAAAACGTTCCCAGACAAGACCCTTCTAACACGAGTGTCTCGATGGAACCGACGGAGCGGGTTTTGAGAATTCGAAACCGCTGACCCCGGAGCGGGTGAAAGGGATGAGTGATTTCAGTCCATCCCAAATCCTTACTGTGACAATGTGCTTTTACCTTGCACCATCCCCACTGTCATGGATCGTGTGA
>JAFNGM010000003.1 GCA_017885225.1 Syntrophaceae bacterium
AAAGTCACAAATAGAAAATCGGATAACATGGCAATCCAGCCAACTCGTTAAACTTACGTTTGATTTTTGTGTCAGGCGGTGTTGATAATTTTGAAAGGAGGGAATTTATGAAAAAAATATTAAGTATGGTGGCCGTATTAACCTTTTTTGCCATGATTACGGGGTGCGCAACCTTCATGCCTTTCGGCTCAGTTTACACCGAGATGAAATTGCCCATCGCCGCCACGGCAAACGGAGGGCAAGTTTCCAAGATAGGCACGGCAACATGCACAAGCGTATTGACCTTGGTTGCACTGGGCGATTGCAGCATTGACACGGCAAAGAAAAACGGGGGCATTACTAAAGTCTATCATGTTGACTGGGATGCATACAACATTCTTGGGATCTACGGTAAGTACAAACTGACCGCATACGGAGAATAGGAAACGTTACACGCTTCTGAACTACTCGTTGGAGATTGGCTCGGAATGGTTGGCGCCTTTCCGAGTCAATCAGTCCCTCATCCGATTATTAACTTTGGTAAGGACAGCCCTATACGCAAATTTCAGTTATCTTCAATCAGCGATTGTTATTTTTTCTTCGCTGGACTCCTGCCAACGTGAATAGTTGTCTTCAGCGCGCCTACTTCCTATAGTCAAGCGTGAGACAGTTTCGGCAGACGTGCGACCTTTCAATCAGCAATCGTCGGGAACATACGGGAGGTGTCTGCCCGAAGTGCGATTAAATGGAGCTCTTTGCGGGTTCGTTGTCAAGGAAGTGAGCCGATTGCAAAGAATGACCGACGCCAATCCCAATTCTCTACCCAATGGCATAGCCGCTTATGATTTTCAATGAATCATATCCCTTGACACGAAAAAACAGCCCCCCTATACTCAGAACCGTCAGAAGCAATGTCTAATTATCCCGCAACCAAGAACTTCCTTACAGGCTGGGAGAAAAGGAAAAGACTGGATGGCTGGTGGAAGGAGCAGGAGGCCATTGCCTGGAAGATCGTGAAATGGAGGGATACGGGCCTGGTCCCCGGCCTCCACATCCGGGGCAGCTATTCCCAGACTTTCGACGTGGATCAGCTGGACCTGCGGACCTATGCCCTGGACCTCTCGGTGAGCAAGGGCTTCGGGGTGGGGATTAAAATCACCCCCTATGCGGGTGTGGGAGTGGCGTGGGTTTCAAGCAAGGCCAGCCACCTCGCCTCCGGGCTCAGCCTGGACAAGGAAGAGTTTTCCCAGGCCCATGGGTTCCTCGGGGCAAGGCTTGCTTTGGGGATCTTGGCGATCACCGCGGAAGTGGATTACGGGGCCGTCCCTTCTTACAGCCTGCAATTCGGGTTTGCTTTTTAAGGATGCCTTTCCTTTGAAAAAAGATCGGCAAGAGATTCATGTCCGCCGCGCCCCTTAACTTTATCGACCTTCGATGCTGATTTGATTCGGGACAACATCATAAGGACTTTATAAGGGGGGGTTATGGGCGTTCATGCAAAGACGACAGGTACTTCGGTCTGTTTCGTTATTGCCTTGCTTCTTTTCTTCCTGCCGCACCTCGTCACCGCCGGCCAAGCGGCGCCGAAAAGCAAAAGTGCACCGTCGACTTCAGGAACGAAGGGGATGGAGAAGGTCGTCACAAAGAAGGCGACTTTTGTCCTCTATGTCCCCAAGGGGTGGAAGGCCAGCGAGGGAAGTGACGGGGCGGCCCGCCATGTCACGGCGACTGACCCGAAGGGGAAATCCGTCGTGTTCTTCTCAACGGGAACCGTCTCGCAAGGCGAAAACCCGACAGCCCTGGCGAAGCGTGCCAACGCAAGCCTCGGCCGCCAGGCCAAAGACCTCGAGATTCGAAACGCCTTCTCATCCCGCGACGGGTCGTCGCTCGTCTACGACGGGACCTATTCTTCCGCCAAGCGGGGAAAGAAGGAGTTCCGAAGCTGGGTTTCCCAGAAGGGCAGCGACTTCACCCTCTCCCGGATCGAAGCCCCGGCCGGACAGTTCGAGGCGAGGAAACCGATTCTCCTGACGGTGCTATCCAACATCCGGGTCACCAAGGGATCCTTTAACACACAGGCTGCGGCAGCCGCTCCAAAGGTCCAGCTCGTCAAATACCGACAGCGCGACGGGTCGGCCTCTTTCCTGCTGCCCCAGAACTGGCAGTGCCAGGATCACGGCAAGGGGCNNCTTTATCGCGGGGGATCCTGCCGGTTACTCCTTCATTTCGGGAAGCGTCCAACTGCTCACACCGCAGTTGAGGGTCAACGCGCCCGGCGTCCTCGTGTCGCCATTCCTCAACTCCCACCAGGCCTGGCAGTTCATCACGGCCCGCTACGGGCTGGCNNCGGACCTGCAAGGGCTTCACCTTCGGCATGTCCATCGGGACGCCCTCCGGGCTGAACTGGAGCTTCCGCCACCTGACGGTGACGGCCCCGGCGAGCCAGTTCAACGCCTGGGCCGGGACCCTGGGCACCATGATGGGATCCTACAAGATCAACGAGCGATGGGCGCAGGCCTACGTCGCCCAGGGCCAGCAGAGGCTTCGCGAGATGCAGAAGCAGACCTCCGCCATGGTGGCCCGAAACGCCCAGGAGATCCGTCAGACGATGCAGGCCGCCTATGACGAGCGGCAGAAGAGCATGGACTACATCGACTACCAGCGGACGAACTACATCCGGGGCCAGCAGGACTGGATCTCCAGCATGGAGGGGGGCACCGTGTACCGGACCGACAACTGGGGAACCAAGAACACGACGACGGGTGAATACAGGGAAGGCAAAGCCTACGACTATTACCACTACCAGGGAAACAACCCCAAGTACAACGAGCAGATGCAGGCCGTGGACTCGAGGGCCCTCTGGGAACGCCATATCCAGGGCCGGTAGGACGACATCCTGACGGGACACGGCAGCCGGATATGGAACCCGATACGAATCATTTCAACGAAACTGCATGACGTCATTCCGCTGAACTGCGGGGAGCAGAAAACCACCGTGTATCCGTGGTGTCCTTCCTGTAATGCTGTTTTTCTAATTTCGCCTGTCTATACAACATTTCATTCGGTCATCATGAACCCTTCAGGCATAAAAAAAGAGGTCAGTTTCCCGACCTCCATATCCTCACCGCCCTTGCTATTTTAAGTTCTTCTTAGTGCATACAGCTTTTAACAAAAATTCCATCATCGTATCAGGTGAAATATACTCAAGAGATGGATGTTTTGAAAGAGCTGTTGAGCTTATTACTTCATTATTTGTAGTGTATGATGTCACGTTAAGAATCTTAGAGGTTCTATTTTTACAATTAATTTCCCATAAATCTATCGTGTACGACCAGTCATCCGGAACGGTTACGCCTTTATTTCTTCTATACGTTATCTCCCTCATTCGACCTTCTTCATCCTGCGGTATGCCTTTTGTTAAGACTCGAATAATATTGTTTGATAGAACATTTATA
>JAFNGM010000004.1 GCA_017885225.1 Syntrophaceae bacterium
GGAAGCCCGAAACTGGAAGCGGAGATCCTCGATTTTCGCAAGAACTTCCTCAAGAAGCAGGGGGTTGCAGCCTACCGCCTCAAGCGGGCCATGTCGCGGGTCAAGCAGATCAAGGACCCAACGGGCACGTCGGAGTTGAAGCGCTTTGAGCAGACGCTCGCCCTGTTCGAAAAGTACGGGCAGAAATATAACTTCGACTCGCTCATGCTTGCCGCGCAGGGCTACCAGGAGTCGCAGCTCAACCAGAACGCCAAGAGCCCTGTGGGGGCCATCGGGGTCATGCAGATCATGCCGGCAACCGGCAAGGAACTGAATGTGGGCGACATCCGTGTTACAGAGGCCAACATCCACGCCGGCGCGAAGTACATGGACAAGCTCATGACCAGATACTTCCCCGACGCGAACTTTACGGGGAACGACCGAACGCTTTTCGCCTTTGCAAGCTACAATTGCGGCCCGGGAAACGTCTCGAAGATGCGCAAGGAGGCGACAAAGCGCGGGTTAGATCCCAACCAGTGGTTCAACAACGTGGAGATTGTGACCGCGCAGAAGATCGGGATGGAGACCACTACCTACGTGCGAAACATATACAAGTACTACGTTTCCTACAAGCTCCAGCTTGACGCGATGGAGGCGACCCGAAAAGCCCGCGAGCAGGTGGCGCCAGGTACCGGCAAATAGGATAGACCTGACGGACCCTTTCCCGTCTCGATCATACGCGTGATCATTATTTCGAGACCTTTGAAAAACTACATAAACTTTTTCAAAGGTCTCATACAATATCAATGGTAAACCGGTTCTGCGCTCCACGCCATACTCGTATTTGGAAAATCCCGTTCGTATGTCTGCACTATGGAATGCATCAATCCATTGCGCTCTTAGACCTCTTCCTTTGAGGAATCACAGGACGATTTTAGGTTTCTGAAACATCTTAATGAAGAGAGAGGATGTGCCATGAAAGGGAAAAAAATTTATCAGCATTTATACTTCCAGGTATTGACTGCCATTACCCTCGGAGTGTGTCTCGGGTATTTCTATCCCGAAACCGGCGAGGCGATGAAACCGCTGGGTGACGGTTTCATTAAGCTGATTAAGATGATCATCGCACCGATAATATTCTGTACCGTCGTAACCGGCATCGCCGGCATGGAGGACATGAAGAAGGTCGGCAGGGTCGGCGCCAAGGCGTTGATCTATTTTGAAGTCGTCTCGACTTTTGCTCTGGTGATCGGTCTGCTGGTGGTCAGTATCGTTCAACCAGGGGTGGGCATGAATGCCGATGTCTCCAAGCTGGATACGCGGGCGTTGTCCACATTCATCGCAAAGGCGGATTCGCAGAGCACAGTTGATTTCCTGATAAATATCATTCCCAACACTGTCGTGGATGCCTTTGCCAAAGGAGATATTCTGCAGGTACTGTTTCTTGCCCTCATGTTCGGCTTTGCGCTTTCCATGCTCGGCGCGCGCGGCAAAGTGGTCTATACACTGATCGATGATATTGCCCATGTGTTGTTCGTCATCGTAAACATTATCATGAAGGTCGCTCCCATTGGAGCCTTCGGTGCCATGGCCTTTACCATCGGTAAATTCGGGCTTGGCTCCCTGTCCAAGCTGGGCATGCTGATGGGAAGCTTCTACCTGACCTGCGTGCTGTTCGTCTTTGTTGTGCTGGGCGCCATCGCAAAACTGTGTGGATTCAGCATCATCAAGTTCATAAGGTACATCAAGGAAGAGTTGCTGATCGTACTGGGGACATCCTCATCCGAATCGGTCCTGCCACGTATGATGGCCAAGCTCGAGAATCTTGGCTGCACCAAGTCGGTCGTTGGGCTGGTTATTCCCACGGGCTACTCATTCAACCTTGACGGCACCTCNNCTGCTGCTGACTTCAAAGGGTGCAGCCGGGGTTACAGGGAGCGGCTTCATTACCCTGTCTGCAACGTTTGCCGCCATTCCGACCATCCCGGTGGCCGGTCTGGCCCTGATCCTGGGCATCGACCGTTTCATGTCCGAGGCCCGTGCCCTCACCAATCTGGTCGGGAATGGTGTGGCGACGGTGGTAGTCTCCCGCTGGGAGAAAGAACTCGATATGAACAAGATGGCGCGGGTGCTGAACAGCGAAACTGATCTGGAAGCGGAAGCGCCTGAAGTAATTCTTGAAGGCATCCAGGTATCTGATGTCAAAGAAGTAGTTGCTCGGGCCTGATAGGATGCATGGGAATGCACTATAGGCCCATTGAATAAAGGAGTGGAGAAAGTCATGAAAAAAACCATAACAGTTGTAATGATAATCGGATTGATTGGATTGTTCGCATGCATGGGTCTGTCATACGCTTCAGGTAAAGACGCCGCAAAGGCCATGGTAAAGAAGGCGGCTGCATATGTGAAATATCAGGGAAAAGAGAAGGCAATAGCAGAAATCAGCAAACCGAGGGGGATGTTTGACAGGGGCGAACTGTATGTATTCGCATATGATCTTCAGGGCGTTATGGTTGCTCACCCCAAAAATCCGGCACTGATTGGGAAAAATCTGATCGCCGTTCCGGACGACGACGGGAAGTTGTTCCGCAATGAGATCGTGGAAAAGGCGAAGAATAGGGGTTCCGGATGGGTCGATTATGTGTATTTGAATCCGGAAACGAATGAAATGGAACATAAGACGACGTACCTTCTGAAGGTGGGAGACATCATTTTATGCTGCGGGGCTTACAGGGAGTATAGCCATGAAGGTGATTGAACAATAACAAGATGTCCTTTAAAAACTTTGAAAACACTTTAGAGAGTGAGATCGTCATGAGGTACATTCGTACACTGCTTTTCATCCTTTTTTTCATGTTCATGTCTGTCACATCCTTTGCGGCCGAGAAGGCCGCTCCTGCCTCTGCTGCGAAGGGAACCCCTCAGGCAGAGGCCACCTTTGACGACCCCCTTGGCCGCAGCACTCCGCAGGGCGCCGTCGTGGGTTTTCTGAAGGCTATGCAGAGGGAGAACTATGAACAGGCCGTCGATTACTTGGACACCCGCCAAACGGGAAAGAGAGCCCAACAGCTCTCCCTCGAACTGCATCACGTTCTCGATCAGGGGTTGACCGTGAGCGCAACCGATCTGAGTTCAAAACCCGAGGGGAACCTCAATGACGGCCTGCCCGTTCATCGCGAGATTGTGGGGATTGTCAAGACGAAAAAAGGGGAATACAAGATCCTCCTCGAACGCATCCAAAAAGAAAACAATCCCCCGGTCTGGCTCTTTTCCTCGGAGACCCTCAATCAAGTACCCCGGATATACGAGGAAATCGACATCCCCTGGCTCGAGCGGCAACTACCGGCAGTGCTGGCGGAAACTCGCTTGGCCGGCATGCCGCTGTACCGATGGATCCTGCCTGTGCTGATGATTCCCCTTGCGTTTCTTTTCGGCTGGCTCTGCACGGCGCTGTTGTTTGCCCTTATGCGTGAGCGACTTCGCCACCATCTGGATGAGCAGGCGCTGATGAAAATCAGCCGGATTAAGAATCCCCTGGTACTTCTTTTTTCGGCGGGTGCGATCTACGTTTTTTCCCTGGGATCGGTGTCACTCCTCGGCCGGCTGTTCTGGGCGTTTGTGGCCTCGACGGCGGCCGTTATCGGTTTGACGTGGGTCTTCATCCACCTGATTGAAATCATGGCGAGAATTATCGAGAAACGCAGGCCCAAGGCCGCCAACGCGATCATCCGCCTCTCGGCGACGCTGTTCAAGGCCTTGACCATCGTCGTCGGGCTCGTGATCGTCTTCTATTACTTTGCGGGCATCAATCTTACGGCCGTCGTGGCCGGACTCGGTGTCGGCGGCATTGCCGTGGCCTTTGCCGCTCAGAAGACAATCGAAAACTTCCTCGGGGGGGTTTTTCTTGTCTGGGACAAACCCATTCGCCTGGGCGATTTCTGCAAGGCCGGCGAGCACCAGGGCACCGTAGAGCACATCGGCCTCCGCTCCACTCAGATCCGCACGCTCAACCGCACGATCGTCTTTATCCCCAACGGCCAGCTCTCTTCCATCAGTGTGGAAAACTTCACTCTACGAGACCGTTTCCTCTTCCGGTACACCCTGAACCTGCGCTATGAAACCACGGCAGATCAGCTCCGCTACATTATCGTGCAGCTTCGCGAGCTTCTCTACGGGCATCCTCGCGTGGACTCCACGTCGGCGTACGTGCGCTTCATCGGCTTCGGTCAGTCATCGCTCGATGTGGAGATATTTGCCTACATTATTGAGACGGCGCAGGGTCCGTTTCTTGCCATTCGTGAGGACCTCCTATTGCGGATCATGGATATTGTTGAGTCGGGAGGCAGCGGTTTCGCATTTCCCTCGCAGACGCTCTATATGGCAAAGGACGGGGGGCTCGATGATAATAAGGGCCGTGAGGCCACCCAGGCCGTACAGCGCTGGAGAGAACAGGGTGAGTTGCCATTTCCGGATCATGTGCCTGAGAAGGTCCGTCAGCTGGACAATACGCTTGATTACCCGCCGAAGGGCTCGGTTACGTAATAATTTGTAAATGGATGATGGTAAGGATATCTCAAGGTAAGGGAGGGATTGAGGTTGTGATGAAAAAAGTTGCAGAAGTATTGTGTGCGATCGTGACCGGGCTTGTGTTCACGATATCCCCGGCAATCGCGGATGACGTTCCTTTCTCCGGGTTTCTCGGAAATAAGGCCGTCTACGATCAGCTGAAACACTCATCGGGAGGAGAAGGAGCCAAGTTCCGGTGGGTCAAGGCCGGGGTGGACTTCACCAAATACAACAAGGTCATGGTGGACAGCGTCATTTTTTATCTGGCGGGGAATGCAGGGTATAAGGGTATCGATCCCCAGGAGATGAAAGATTTGGCCGATTCCTTCAACAAGGAACTTGTGGCGGCCTTTCAGGGCAAGTATCCGATCGTGGCCGAGCCCGGCCCCGATGTTTTGCGTATTCGCATTGCCATCACGAACATCCAGCCGATCAAACCGGGTGTCAGTACCGTGACTTCAGTTTTATCGGCCGGTCTGACCGCTATCATCGTGAAGAAAGAAGCGACGGGAGGCTGGACAGGCAGCGGGGAGACGTGCGCCGAGATGATGATCCTCGACTCCTTGACCAATGATGCCGTCGCGATGGCGGTGGACGAGAGGAAGGCCGAGTACGAGCTGAGATTCACGAAATGGGGCTCCGCCAATGACGCCTTCAAGTTATGGTCAGAGCGGATTGTGATGTTCCTGGACTATGCAAAGGGCATAAAGCGGTAACGAAAAAGTATTCTGCCGGAGTTTCATGAGTTTCTGCAATTCGGTATCATCCGGATGGCCTTCGGCACCCACTGCTGTCGCCCAAATTCATCTTGGGGGGTAATTCGGGGGACAGTATACTTAAATTTTGGGGTAATTCGGGGGACAGTATACTTAANNACAGTATACTTAAATTTTGTAGTTATGTATACTGTCCCTGGAATTGTCGTCCCTGGAATTGTCGGGGGCGGGATTGTCACCCCCGGTAAGTGAATGTCTGCACTACAATCCGAAGATGAAAGCCTCAACACGACGGTTCTTGGCTCGCCCCTCGTCCGTGTCATTGCTTGCCACGGGGTTTGCTTCGCCATAATAGTTAAGAGCCATGCGCGTCCGTTTGATTTTGTAATTGTTTTCGAGGTAACTGGCAATGCTCTCTACCCTGCGACGGGAAAGTTCGAGGTTATACGACGAAGGTCCGACATTGTCCGTGAACGCAGAAAGTGCGAGTCGCGCTTTGGGGGTATTCTGCATATAGTTGCCAAGCTTTTTCAGCGCATCAGTGTATTTGGGATTGATTTCCGCGGAGTCGAAAGCAAAGAGCGCATTGCTCAACTTCATACCGATGACTTTTTCGATATCTTTCGACTTCTTTACAATGCGTATATCAAGCACAAAGAGCGCGCCGCTGAGGAACAAAGGATCCTCGATGAACTGATCAAAACTGATCACCCGCGAGCGGGCGTTTATCGAGTTGACGAGATACTCAAACGGCTGGTTTTTTTCTTTTCCAGAACTGTCGATTACAAAGAACGAGACATCGTATTTCTGGGCCAGTTTTTTGGCGGTGTCTATAGGTTTTTCCGTCCAAAGATACTTGGTGTAGCTGCCATCGGTTACGACAAATACCACGGTATGTCCTTTGAGAGATGCCAAAACCGGATCGAGTTCACTAAGGGCTTGCTGAAGAGGCGTCAATCCTGCTGCATCGGTAGGCAACTTACCAATCGCTTCGGCAAATTCCTTCTTGTCATACGGCCTTACTGATAAGTAAGTTATAAGGTTCGTCACGCGGGTTGGGGTCAGCGCCTCGGGATGGTAGCCGTAAAGCCCGCCATTAAAACCAAGATCAGGAAGAGCTTCATTCCTTGATTTTAAAATTTCCTTTTGGAGGACAATCTTTTTCTTGCCGGTTTTTTTGTAGAGGTCATTCATTGACTGGGATGTATCGCAAAGGATAATGAAATTGTCGGCAATTTTCTTCAATTCAATTGTTTCTTGTTCAATAATCACCGTTTCGGTTTTAGTTATCAGTTCATAAGCACGCGCGCCTGTCGGGATGATACTAATTGCCACCAATAAGACCAGACACATTAATAACACATTTTTCTTTTTCATAGTGATCTCCTTTTTTACTAAGCCGAAATGTCAAAATATCAGCCTCAT
>JAFNGM010000005.1:0-1007 GCA_017885225.1 Syntrophaceae bacterium
GCCAGGATCAGGAATACGATGAGAAGAAAGACTCTTAAGACCTTCATGCCGCCCCCTTAATATCCGCGATTAGGGTGAAGAAATCGTTATTTATATAACATGATGATTCCTGGCCGTTCAAGGGAAAAGCGGCTCGATTCCTTTTCATCTTTAGACATTTAATTCTTTCGAAAGACGCTCAGCATAATCCTTTGTCCTACTTCACCTGATTCAGCGGCGGTGCGGTCCACTTACCTTCCAGCGCTTCGGCTTTCGGCTTGCGCGCCGGGTGCAGCGCGGTATGATTGGGTCAGTGGTCGCTACGGGGCGTTACAACTAATCGCCCCGTAGCGTACTTTCTACTTCAACCAGTGGTTCTTCTTCAGCTCCTCATCCAGCGCGGCGTCAGTTGCTGCCGTGGTGGGGCTGCTGGAGCATCTGCAGCACCTCGTCGACGGTGAAGCTCGCCGCTTTTTGTCGTGGCGGATACTCCTTGAACGTCCCCAGGAATTGACCCACAATTTGCTGTGATGGCACCAACAGGTAGGCATGGTCGAGCATCCAGTCCCAATAGGTGTTGGAGGTGATACTGGCATACTCGTAGGGGTCGGTGCGCAGGTTATAGATATAGGGAATGCGCGTCTTCACGAAAGGCTCAGCCCAGATCTGCATGGTCCCCTGGACCCTCTGTTGGGCAAACACGAGTTTCCAGTTGTCGTAGCGCAGTCCTAAAAGATCGCCATCGTCCGAGAAGTAGAAAAATTCGTTGCGGGGACTCTTGGCGGTCTGGCCCGTGAGATACGGGAGCAGGTTGTAGCCATCCAGGTGCACTTTGAACGTCTTCTTTCGCGGCGAATCAACCTGATAGCCCTTCAAGAGCTTCTCCGAGATGCCGGGATCTCCAGCCATCGCCAGGAAGGTGGGCAGCCAGTCTAAGTGGCTGACGATTTCGTTGGACACGGAGCCGGGTTTGATGTGACCGGGCCAGCGTACCATGGCGGGAACGCGGAAGGCGCCTTCCCAGTTGG
>JAFNGM010000005.1:1048-18424 GCA_017885225.1 Syntrophaceae bacterium
CGTCGTGGTATTCGGACTGCCAGCGCCCGGACTGGCCCAGGCTTTCGGGCTTCGCGTACGTGCGGAAGTGCATGTGGGTGGTATTGATCCAGATAAAGAAAGGCTTGCCGGCCTTTTGCTGGCGCTTAATCCACTCAGTTGCTCCGGCTATGATTTCATCGTCAATGGTTTCCATGCGCTTCTTGGTCAGCGGGCCGGTATTCTCGATCTTCTGGGTGCCATCCGGATTGGCCCAGCAGTGCATCACGCCGCGCGGTCCGAAATTCTTCCGGAAGTTTGGAAAGTCTTTTGCCGGTGGATAGTCGCGCAGCTCTGGCTCTTCTTCGGCGTTCAAATGATACAGATTGCCGAAAAATTCATCGAAGCCGTGCATACAGGGTAGCTGCCCGTCGCGGTCGCCCAGATGGTTCTTCCCGAACTGGGCGGTCGCATACCCAAGCGGCTTGAGAAGCTCGGCGATGGTGGGATCTTCGTCACGCATCCCCAGAGTGGCGCCCGGCGCCCCAACCTTGGAGAGACCAGTGCGAAAGACGCTCTGGCCCGTAATGAAGGCGGCGCGGCCCGCCGTGCAGCTCTGCTCGGCATAATAATCGGTGAACATCATGCCTTCTTTTGCAACACGGTCGATGTTCGGCGTCCGATATCCCATCACGCCGTGTGAGTAGACGCTGATGTTTGACTGCCCGATGTCGTCGCCCCAAAACACGACGATGTTGGGTTTTTTGGCCGCCGCAGACGCCGGGCCGGCGATTAAAGCGAGACCGACAACGATTACGGCGAGCACATATACTATTTTTGTTTTCATATTCTTCTCCTTGTTAGAATGTTCTTCTCCGTGTTAGAATATTCTTCTCCGTGGAAAATCCCTGGCACTATCCGTATCCGAGCATTAGCGTCGGATGTACTCCTGTATCTCGATTTGTCCCTTTCCCTCATCTCTTCTTTATTGGTCCTTTCAACCGAAGGAGGCCTTTATCAGGCTTCCATCCTATTCATCTTCGTGAATATCTTATTTTGCCCTTACAAAAAAGACATCGAAAAGCTGTCGAATGGCAGCTTGGTAATACACCCCGCTGAGTTGATCGGTCTTCGGGTCATAGATCAGCGTGTAGGTTGATCCGGGATACCCGGCATCCCGCAGTTCGATGAAGACCTTCAGGATTGCACCTTCCCGCGTGGCTTGCGCTTCTGAAACATTGATCTGCCTCGGGTTGTAGTAGGCCGCGACCATCTTTCCACCCGGGTCTATGTCTTTTACGGCCAGGATATAACCGCCGTCAGGCCTCAGCCAGCGGCCTTTCAGCTTACCGAAATCAGGCTTGGCCTTGTCAACCGTTAACAGATCCCCCTTCTCCGCGCCTGCTGCAGGGCCATGCGCCCAGACAACTGCAAGCAACAGGGCACAGAGCACGAAAGCCACCACACGCCACGATCTGAAAGAAACTGTACCGTAAGACATCGCTGTCACCTTCTGTTCATGTTTTAAAAAGACCCCGAGGGGACAGGTTGCCCCCTCGGGGAGTTGCTGCTATTTTTTCAGTATTTCCAGCTCAGATTAAGCGCGAAGAAGCTCATATTCGTATTGCTGTAGTCGCCCGAAACCCGCCCGGCCAGGGGTCCGCGCTCCTGGTTGACGGACATGTCACCGCTCCATATGAACTCGTAGGCCGCCCCCAACGTCAGGTTGGGATTGAAGGCATACTGGGCACCCAGGGCAAACCTCCAGGCCTCCCCCATCGGGACGGTGACTGTTCTCTTGTCGTCGTCGACGGCAGAGCTGTCGTAGGCAATGCCGCAGGTGAACATCCATGCCGGCGAGTGCCGATACTGGACCCCCAGAGCTACGTGCCATGTATCTTTGTAGTCATTGTCCACGGTCAGGCTTTGCGGGTTACTCGAGTTGATCTGGATATCGACCTTGCCGAACCGTGACCAGTCCTGCCAGCCTACATTGCCCATGATGGCCCATTTTTGATTGATTTCATGATATGCGCTGAACATGACCATCTGAGGCACCGTCATGCTCATGTCCAGGTTGTTCGTGGTGAGCCCACGGTTCCTCAGCACGGTTGCCAGAACAGGGCCAAGGCCGCTGAATTCGGGTACGTCGGAGAAGTCAAGCTTGACTTCCGTCAGGTAGGTGAGCCCGAAACGCGTCCCCTTCTTTGGCTCCACGAGGATCCCGAAGTTCCCGCCGTAGCCCCACTCCCCATCCTTGTACTTCAGCTGCCCGTCGGGCTGTGCGCCCGCGTTGTTGATGGCGATCTGAGTGTCCAGATAGCCGTACATCACGTTGAGACCCGCGCCGATGGAGAGCCAGTCGTTCACCCGGTAGCTGACGGCCGGTGTGAGCGTTATCCCCAGAAGCGTCGACTCCTGGACATAGTAGCGGCCGACCCAGTTGTTATCATACTTCTCGCCCAGGCCGAAGTAAGAAAGAATGCCGAAGCCTATGCTCCAGTCCTTGCTCAGTTTTTGGACGATGAAGGCGCTTCCCCCGGGCATCCAGCCCACGGCATTCCCCCCATCGCCCCCGGATGACGTCGTGGCAGAGTTGGGGCTGAATTCCACTTTACCGTACAGGGCCTGCAGGCCGCCGAGAACCTGGGACTGATCCAGGCGGCTCATTCCGGCCGGGTTCGTAAAGACCGTCGATGCATCCTGCGCGCGGGCGGCATAACCGGCCGCGGCAAGCCCCACGTCAGGCGAGCCAAACTCGTAGAGAGCGATTCCACCAGCGTAGGCTGATCCGGACGCCAGCACGATAGCAAGAAGCATGAAGCATAAAATTTTTATAAAGCCAGTTCGTTTCATCATTCATCCCCCTTCCGTTTCATGAATCTTTATAATTTATAATGACCTAAGGTGTATCTTGCTCTTTTCTCATACTCGTCGATCGACTATAAAATCGATTTGGGCAACAAGAGCTGTAACTGGAACCGGATGCTCCACGTTGTAAAATCCCTGCAACTGGAGATTCAGGGACAGCTCGCCGATCCTGACGATCTTGCCAATATCGCGGCCTTCCGCCACTGTCCACTGCTGGCTGCTCTCGGCCATCATGTAGGACGTTATGATCGGGACGTCGTGAGGTACCACCCATCAGGCAGGTTGTAGTTGATGAATGGGTGGATCAGCCACTGGCTGACGGCGCCACGGTCATACTGCCCTTTTCTTCCCTGTTGCTGTTATGGTACTGCATGAGCAGCCCCGGGCGGGGCTGCCCGTGCAGTGATTCTACTCGCTTACACGGTTGTTCCGCTTGGCTTGCTCCAGCTTCTTGACGTCCTCCGGCGAAAGCTTCGGCCGGTCAATCGTGAGCGTGATCTTGTTGATCTTGCCGTTGAATTTGAACGGCGGTTGGTAATCGGCATCGTTGACCGGAGAACCGGTGTCGGAACCGATGTCCAGGTTCTCGTCCCACTGCATGATGAACGGTATGGTGTGTTTCATTTGCTGCGTGGCCACTTCCTTGCCATCCACCTTGAGGACACCGGTACCACCCTGGCCGACGCCGGCATAGCTGCCGAAGGCCATCGTCCCGGAGCCCATGCCGTCGTACTTGAAGTCGAACTCCAGTGTATGCTTGCCGGGTGCCAGTGCTTCAGGTCCTTCCCAGCGGATACGCTTCAGGTCCACCAGGTTCCAGAGAAAGACCGGCTTGCTCTTCAGCAGATAGAAGCCGTAGCCGCCAAAACGGCCCCCCTGGGTGATGATCATCCCCTCGGCGCCCCCCTGCGGGATCTCGACCTCGGCCTTGAAGGTGTAGGAAGCGTTCAGCACGCTCGGCGCATCGCCGTTGGGAGTGCCGGTCATCGGCCGTGTCCAGGTAAAGACCGTGCGGCCAGCGGTGGTGCTGGGGCGCGGCGTGATGAGCCGGTCAATCAGCGTATTATCGAGCGGCAGTACCTGGTATTTCGCCGCCTCTTTCCAGAACAGCTCCTGCAGCTCCTTCAGCTTGGCCGGGTTCCTGGCAGCCAGGTCTTCAGTCTGGGTCCAGTCCTTGTTCAGGTTGTACAACTCCCACGGGTAATCCAGCACGCTCTCCTTGGGCACAGCGTGCACCCAGGGCGCACGCATGACCTTGGTACTGGCCAGCCAGCCGTCGCTGTAGATCGCCCGGTCACCCATCATCTCGAAGTACTGGGTTTTGTGTGTCGTCGGTGCGGCCGCGCTCTTCTTGTCAAAGGTATAGGCCATGCTCACCCCTTCGATCGGGCTCTGTTTGATGCCGTCTACATATTCAGGCGCCTTGATGCCGGTCGCTTCGAGGATTGTCGGCACGATGTCGATGACGTGGTGGAACTGGTTCCGGACACCGCCCTTGTCGCTGATCACCTTCGGCCAGGAGATGGCCATCCCCTGACGCACACCGCCGAGATGGGATACGATCTGCTTGGTCCAGGAGAATGGGGTGTCGAAGGCCCAGGCCCAGGGCACTGCCATGTGGTTGTAGGTCCTGTCCGAGCCCCAGGCATCGTAGAAATACTTTAGTTGGGCCTCCACCGGCACATCGACGCCGTTGAACATGGCAACCTCGTTGGGGGTGCCGTTCAGCGTCCCTTCAGCGCTGGTGCCGTTGTCGCCGTTGATGTAGATGACCAGGGTGTTGTCGAACTTGCCCAGGTCGTCGACCGCTTGGATCACCCGGCCGATCTCGTAGTCGGTATAGGCCACATAGGCGGCAAAAACATCCGCCTGTTTGATGAACAGCTTCTTCTCGTCAGCATTTAATTGGTCCCATTCTTTCAGCAGGTCCTTGGGCCAGGGGGTCAGCTTGGCGTCCTGAGGGATCACACCAAGCTTCTTCTGGTTGGCAAAGATCTCTTCGCGCAGCGCGTTCCACCCCTTGTCAAAGAGGTGCAGGTCGCTGATCTTCTTGATCCATTCCGGGGTCGCATGGTGCGGCGCATGGACGCCCCCCGGCGCGTACTTGACAAAGAACGGCTTATTGGGTGTCAGTGTGTTCATGCGATTGATATAGTCGATGGCCTCGTCGGCCATGGCGGTGGTCAGGTTGTAGCTGGGATTCCCTTCATAGGGGTAGATCGGGGTGGTGTTGCGCACCAGGTTGCCCGGCTGCCACTGGTTGGTGTCCCCCCCCATGAAGCCGTAGAAGTACTCGAAGCCCATGCCGGTCGGCCACTGGTCAAAGGGGCCGGCCTGGCTTGCCTGGAAGGATGGCGTGTTGTGGTTCTTGCCGAACCAGGCCGTGGCAAAGCCATTGTCCCGGAGCATGCGGCCGATTGTCGCCTTGTCCTTGGTGATGAAGCTGTCGTAACCGGGATAGCCGGTGGCCTGTTCGGCGACCACGCCGTAGCCGGCGGAGTGGTGGTTACGGCCGGTGATCAGGGCGGCCCGGGTCGGCGAGCAGAGGGCCGTGGAATGGAAGTTGGTGTAGCGCAGGCCGTTGGCAGCGACCCGGTCCAGCGCCGGGGTGGGGATGACACCGCCGAAGGTGCTGGGGACGCCATAGCCGGAATCGTCGGTGATGATCAGCAGGATGTTCGGCGCCCCCTTGGGAGGTATCACACGTGCCGGCCAGTATGGCTTCGACTTGTTAGCAGTTTCCTTGATGACTCCCTTGAACTTCTGTGGAGGTGGCGGCAACTGCTTCCCGTCAATCGTTGTTGTTGCACTAGGCGAGCCTGGCACGCCGGTGATTTGCTGGGCCATGGATGGCATAGCTATCAGTAAGACCGCAGCAATGAAAGCGATGATGATATAAACTTTTTTTGTAGCCATACGCATTACTCCTTTCAATTCTTCTCATGAGATAAGAACGAAATATGTTGTATCTTCCTCATTGATAAGATTCCCTTCATTATTCGACCTTTATCATCCTATTTTATAATGGAACGAATTACGATTAGGCATATCCTGATTTACGGCTGCGAAAAACCTTAGCCGCAAGACATGCTGGTCACGTATCCCTTCTCATGCGCTTCAGAGCTTCAATTTCCTCCCTTTCTCTCTTAGTAGTCCTTTGATCAGTATAACCGTCTCCAAAGTTGAATAACGCTTGCCACCTAAGTCTTCTTCAGTTGTCTGCGCACCAGGGCAATATGATCCTTTAACGTATACAAGCTGTTCATGTAGGGTTTCGGAATCCGGAGTTGATTCGCTTTGTCCTCCAACCGGTCCAGCTTCTTGATCATTTCATTCATGTCCTGTCCGGCACCGGCGACTTGTATATCGTGTTCAAAACCCCACAGCTCGCCGTAAAGTCTGAAAATCTGACGTTGTATATGCCATTGGTAGACGGAGGGCAGAAAGCTGAACAACGGGTATGCCAAAGCGGCTATGGGAATCAACAATATCAATATCTGCTCTATGAACACTCCCATCCAGAAAGGGAGATAGTGCTGCAGGAAGGGTTTCCCTGATTTGTAGAATTGACGAGCTTCGCTACTCAGCGGAATATCGATCGACTCTGCTGCCGGAAATTGCCCTGCTTTTTGAAAGATTCCCGGTCCGGCGTGGATTTGCTCTGCTGCATCGAGCAGTAGATATTGGACCGCGGGATGTGTGTCTTTACGAACCACGAGGCTGGCTTTTGTTGCAACTAGATTCACATCAGTGGGCGGCCGATTCTTCGCCATGTCACCTACGCCAGCCGGCAGTATCAGTTTGTTCAGATATGGATAAAGCGCAACATAAGCGTCCGCACGGACAGCGCTTGCAAGTTCAACACCATCAGCAGTAAGCAACTTCCTCACAATAGGAGAATTCCAGGAGGTCACTATTGCTGCAGCATCAATCTCGCCCCGAAGCAGCTTATCGCCGGCTTCCTGATACGTCAGGGGAAGCAGCTTGGTGATATGCTCATTGATACCAAGGAGTCGAAGTATTTCGAGTGACAGCTTCCGCGATCCGCTACCCTCGGGGCCGATCGATATTCGTTTCCCCTGCAGACTCTTGTAACCAACCGATATCCCAGACCGGTAAAAAAACCAAAAGGGTTCATAGGATATTGTGCCAAGCGATACAAGATCNNTTCTTAAAAATATCACGATAGCGCTCCCCAAGTTCGTAATAGGCTGAGCCCTCTTGGCCTGTGGTCATCACTACTACACGTGGCGGCAATGGACGCATGACTAAAATGATTATCAACACAGCAATGGTGAACAATGCTACTGCAATCACCACATTTACGGGGTAAGTTATAAGTGTTCGGAAGTAGCCTCGGATAGTCATAGCTATATTTTCTCTTACCATAATTTCCAAAGCCCTCTGCACACTCTTCGGGGGGTACTGTCAACTTAATTGTGTAAATTTCTCATAGGCCAATTCTTGAAAAAATGGCAAGTTCTTTCGCACTTTTCCTACAGGGTTTGATCTCCAATACAGTTCCATTTTTAAAGAGATAAAGGCCAAGAGACGATAGCATGCCGACTCTCCAGCCAGTATCTCCATAGGTTTTGTTCTCCGCTTAAATTCCTTATTCAACCGTTCAATGATATTTGTGGTTCTCAACGAAATCCACTCTTCCTCGGGGAAGTCGAAAAAAGCTAAACAGGCATCAATGGATTTCTCTAAACAACTGACAGCGGAAGGGATATCCTTTCCCCATTTCCTCTTGAAGATTTCAAAAGATTCCAGCGCCTTCTCCTTTGAAGAAACATAGAGGATGGTTCTTACATCATCCGCTACAGTCTGCTTCAGTTTTTTCGGCACCTTCGCCAGAATATTCCGGGCAACATGGCAGCGCAGTTTTTTTTTATCCCTTTACCCTGATACTGAAGTTACTTTTTGCACTTTCCGAATGACCCTTCTCCGCATATTGTCCCGTCAGTCCACAGAGCATTAGAAAAGTTTGCTCCGAACAGGTGCGCTCCTGTTAGATTTGCATCGGTCAAGTTTGCTTTGGAAAAATTTGCCTCAAACAGGTTTGCGTTGGTAAGGTTTGCTCCGGTCAGATTTGCATTGGACAGGTTTGCTTCGGATAGATTTGCTCCGGTCAGATTTGCATTAGAGAGGTTTGCGGCGACAAGGTTTGTACCGGAAAAGTCTTCGTTTCTCAAATTACAGCCTTGACATTCTTTAGTTGACAGGACTTTGTCTACGTCAGATGAGCTGAAGGCACAGACTGCGGATAGAAACACAAGAACAACAATAATAGTTACAGTGAAAGATATATTTCGAGCCATCATACATCCTTTCATTTGATAAGACATTGCGTTCTTACATGAAAAATATAGAAAAGTTCTGTGTGTATGTCAATAATTTTTTCCCCACAATATGTTGTGTCGTCGTGCGATGATTGAGGACGGTAATATTGCACAAGAGGTCAGAAAGCTATCGATTGTCGTGTACGGCACAGATATTTGTGATTTGCTGGGCCTAAAAAGGCGTATGGAATTCCAGGGACTGGAATTCCAGGGACAGTATACCTAACTACAAAATTTAAGTATACTGTCCCCCGAATTCCCCGTCCCCCGAATTCCCCGGTGGGAAAAGGAAAGTATGCGGGCCGCCCCGTGAAGGAGGCGGCCCGTAGGGAAATTACGGTTTCACACAGTTTGCGCCACCGCGCATGTCACAGAGGGCAAAGCGCAGCCTTTTTGCCCAGTACTGCAGGGCATCGTCGGCATTATGCCAGCCGCTCCAGAGCTTTGACAGTTCCTTGCCGCCTACGCGTCGGTCCAGTGCCGCGCCGAGCAGTTCCCCCGTGCCGGCATCGGTGATTTTTATTTGCATGGTTATTTCGCCCACGCCAGACTGCTTGCCGGTGGCGGTATATTTAACCAGGGAGAGAGCTATGCCAACCGGCACGATGGTTGAGAGGGTGTTGCGGACCGGCTTCGAGCTGTCGGCGTCGACAATGGCCATCTGGACCCTCAAGGTGCCCGGTTCCGGGTCCTTCACTATCCGGTAGTCCTTTTCCAGTTCCTTCGTCAAATAGANNCCGCATCCTTGTAAACCATGACCGGATCGATCAAGATTATAGTGTACTGCTTGATATCCGCCTTCGGGTTCACGTAACGGTAGAGGGCCTGGTCATCTTTTCCTTGCACAAGGATATCCGGGTTGACGAGAGGTGATTCCTTTACATCGACACTGCGCGCCTGATAACTGCCCACTCCGCAGCCACTCACTTGTAGTGCAATCGCCACGACCATTACCAACATTGCTACTGTTTTCATTCTTTTCATGATAGTTCTCCTNNCCCCCCTGGCCATCTTGTCTATGCGGAGGAGCTGCCCCCGTAAGGGGCAGTCCCTCCGTAATCGATCACTCTTTAGTATTGCTCTATATTGAATGCTTATCATGTTTTCCGCGGGAAATCTACTATGAAAAGGGAAAAAATCAGGGAATGCTTTCAGTCAGCTGTCATCAATTCATTCCCGCCGGCTCAGTCCTTCTCAACTGCTTTTACCTCCACTCCGGCTGTCCAGATCCGATAACGCACTTCAGCGCCTTCGGGTACATAAACCACGATAGGCACACGGCTGTTGTAACGGATGATATAGGGGTCAACACCAAGCACGATAAACCGGTTCACTTTCGGTGTGTCTGGATCAATTGCCATAAGTGTGCCTGCCATAGGCCCGAGCTTTCTGACCATGTAGAGCGGGAATCCCCAACCTTTTATTGTTTCCATTTCAATCTTGCCGCCGAAGAAGTATCGATTCAATTCGTCGACCTGCACCACCTTGCCGACAATAAGCTCCACTTTGAAAGCAGATTCATCAGCCTGCCCCGGCAGCTTCAGGACATATCGAACCATTCCCTCCTCGGCAGACGGAAACGCCTTCATGTTGTCCGCTGCGTGGCCGGCTGGCACTGCACACAAAAACAGCAGGACTGTTGTCACCAATGCCCTTATCATGTTTCCTCCATATGCCTCACAATAATATGCATCACTTTTTTTCGATCGGATGCATCCGTTTATTTCCGATTCACTGCGTCCCGAGAAGCAGCAGTTAAATGCTCCACAAGAATTCGCCGCACCTCATCGATGGCAAGCGGATTTAACTGGGCGGAATGATCGCCGCGGACAACGAATTCCGACTCCATGCCGTCAAGACGGGCGCTGGTGTATTTCACGACTCCATCATCACCAAGTTTCGGGTCGCCATCGCCCTTGACCGCGATGATCGAATGCCCCTTCACCCCGGGAGCCAGAGGAATTCCCGCAAGGGACTCGAGCAGGGGGTTATCCGGCGACATCCCGTCGGCGCTCGTAAGGATTTTTTTCTTCCCTCCCATCATTTTCTTGACGTCGTCGGTCATGTAATCATAATAATCCATAGAGCTCCGGACCAGCGTTACCGGTAAGGTAACAAACCACCTCGCCAGATCCCTGGCCCACATTTTGCTGCGGAAACTCCCCCGGTGAGGCGTACAGATGAAGATGACCTCTTTTACGAAGGGAAGCGGCTTGACATATAAGAGTCGTCGTACCTCGGCCTTGCGTTCGTCGGGCATCGTCAATGAATCAAGATCCTGCCCCATGAGCGACCGCAGAAGCTTATCACCCGTATCAACGGCGGTAAGCTTGGTGAGCAGCCCACCCTGACTGTGGCCGATCACGACCATCTGCTGGAGAGCCGCATCTTTCCCCTCCGGATCGAGGCTGGCCAGTTTCTCGCGCAGGGCGTCCCGCAGGTCCGCAGCAGAATAGGCAACGGGCTTACTGCTCGAATAGACGAAGAACCAGAACTGGTATCTCTGCCGGATCAGCGGATCAAAACTGAGGGTATTAAACATCTCCGCCCACCAGACCGGACTGCTTGCGGTGCCATGGACAAAGACGACGGGGATCTTTCCTGGCCGATAGGGATCCCGCAGGTAAAGGCTATCGGGAAAATTGTGCACTTCTTTTCCCAGAAAGGCTCTTATTCCGAAATCCCAGGCTTTCGATCCTTCAAGCTGGTAGGCCAATGGGGTTGTGATGTCGGTTTCAAGTGGTGGTTCACGGTTGTTCAGGAGAACGGTACTGGTGTCCTGTGTCGAGTAGAGCTCCAGGGCAGCGGTGGCCGTTCCGGCGCTCAGAGATGCAAGGTCGCCCTGAATCCTCAGGAATGCGGTCACCGGCACCGCCTGAGAGGTGGTAGTACCTGATGCCTTCTTTATGCCTATGAGCGGCAGACCAACCCCCGGGTTCCGGTTGCGCACGGAGATGCCGCGGACCGCGTATTTGTCAGCCGGCTCGAATTTCTCGAAATCCTCCATTTTCCAGGGGAGCTTTGCAGTATCCAGAGAAATTGATAACTGGCCGAACGGAAGTTTACGCGTTTTCCCCTCCAGCACTAATTCTTGCCCCTCACCGGTTGCAAGACCTTGCCACAACCCAAAGCTATACAGATCGAAGGCGTTGCGAGCACGCTGGTCGAACGCCGTCGGAGGTGGATCGCGCCGTTCCGCTATGACGAAATAGTACGCATAGAGCGCTGAAAGGAGAAAATAGTCCGTCGCAAGTCGCTGATCCTCCTGCTGGATACTCTTTGCGAGCTGATCGCCGTAGAGGTAGGAAGCTTCTGAGAGCGCGTAGAGAATATCCCGGCGATCATCCTTGAGAGCCTTTTCATGTAAATCGGCGATGGCGGCATCGGGGGTACGGGAGAATTTTTTCAGAAGATTATACCTGTTGAGCACGTATTTTGCGCGATCACTGGCTACTCCCGCGCCCAAGGGGTTGGCATAGGCGTCTTGATATGCTTCACGCGGGGATACCATAGTGACCCCGACCGGAGTGGCGCACCCGCTCAGGAGAAGCGCACACAATAACAGCAGTGCACGAACACTGCAGACTATTATTTTTGGCATCACCGGTTCACCTCCATACCGGGCAGTCCCGCGCGGATCAGTTGCGAAAAATCGGGGGACTTGTCCATACCTTTCGCCTTTTCATTGATGAGACTCCGTTTTTTCAGTTCCGGAAACGGCATGCTCGTATCAACCGTCTTCCTCTCGTAGAGCATTTCATCGATAAAGCCATTGACGATGATTCGCCAGTCGAGGCGGGCATCCGGGTTATACGGCGCGGTATGCCCGCGGATGCTGGTCGTGCAGTTGTCGGTGAGGGCATTGTACCATTCGGGCTGCTCTTTCAGTGAGTTTATCTCCCGCAGATAACTTAGAAAAACGTTCCGGGCAAGATCCGCAGGTGCATTCAGGCGATATAGGTAGACGTCTTCGCCTACCCGGTAATTGGTCCGCAGCCCGATCAGGTCACGTTCGTCGGCAACCACATAGGTAATTTCGTACTGCCGGAAGAACCCTTTGATGGTGGAATAGTCCTCTCCCTTTTCCTTGCGGGTTTCGATGGAGAAGCAGACAACACCTTCTCCCTCGAAGCCGAAGCTCATCATGGNNCCTTGTTCCCCTGAATGTCTGCCCAGGGAAGCACAGCCACATCCGGCTGCCAGTTCCTGCTATTGGATGGTGGTATGAGCAGAAAACAGACGAGCACCACTGCGAATGCAGCCAAAAATCCCAGCCGAGCGCGTCGTTTGCGATACATCCCGACAAGAACGACCAGACTGCCAATACCGAAGATGCCGGCGATCCACGGCCGCAGAAAATCCGGCAGATTTGAATACAGAATGGCAACAGTTGCCCACCCCGCCATCGCCAGCAGGCATATCCTAAAAAAGACTTTTCCAAATCCTTTGACCCATCGTGTCATATATTTTTCTAGTCCGGCTTAGGGCCCAGGAGTTCAAGGCCGACGTCCTCGCTGGTGAGGTCCTGCCCGCTCACGGTGCGGTAGAGTTGGCTTGTTTCCAACATGAAGACGTGTGAGGCAAAGCGGTTGGGCGGCAGCTGTTGCCAGTTGGGGTAGCGTTCGCGGAAGCGCTGCATATCCTCCTTGGTGCCTTGCTTCGCCTTTATAAAGTCGCGGCGCATTGCGACGAACTCCGCGAGGGCTTTTCGGTTCCGTTCGTCCTGGAATGCCGGATCACGCGGCGTCATGAGGATGATCACTGCGATATCGGCGGTGACGACTGTCTTGGTGGAAAAGAAATACTTGAGAATCGGGATGTCTCTGAGGTACGGCACCCCAGTGATCCCTGTGCGGCTCTCCCGCTGGTTGAGACCACTCAGGATCAAGGTCTGGCCGAGGCTGAGGACCGCCTCACTGGCAACGGTGATCTTCGTGAAGCTCGTCGGTAAGTTAGGATCCTGATTGAGAATCGATAAAATACTGATACGACCGGCCTCGACCTTCACGTGGACGCGCGGGGTGTTATCCTCGGCGGGCGTGCGCAGCAGGGTCGGAGTAATCTTGAGGGTCGTCCCGAACGGGTAGGGTTTGATGTCGCCGCTGATATTGCCGGACACCTTGAAAACGAGCTCGCCGCCGGCGAGGAAATTTGCGGAAGTCCCGCTCAACGCGGTAAGGTGCGGCCGAGCGAGGACCGCTACCCGTTCGTCAGCCGCATTCGCGATGTTGACGTTATAGGAGGCGGCCGCAGAGAAAATCCAGCCTGATTGCGAAAGGCCGGCCGCGAGCCCGAGCGAGGTTGGCTGGGCAGTCCCCGCACGGGTATTGTCGGAAGCGAAGTAGTTGAAGTTGAGATTGATCAGGTTAAGAAAGTTGAAACCCACGTCCTGCTGGTTCAGCTCCTGCATGATGAGAAGGACCGCGTCGAACTCGATCATGCGCTGGGGGTCCCCGCTGTCGTCGCTTGTAAGGTCGAGGACCTGCGGCGGCTTGCCGAGGATCCGGTCCAGCATTACCCGTTCCTTCGGGCCGCTCGTATAGCCGCTAAGGGTAAGCCGGCCGGCGCGCCGTTCGACCGTCACGTGGGGCAGGTCACGGAGGAGTTCGCGAAGGGCGTCGGCCTCCTTGTCCGGGGGGGCCTGTGGCTTCTCGACAGGGGTGACCGTTAACGGGGTCGCCGGGGGTGAGCCGGCCGTTGCGGTGGCGAGCGGCCAGGTGGGGAGTAGGGTGATCGGCTCTCGCGTGTCGATGGCAGGCTTTGCAGCACGGCCAAACCCGGATGCCTTGAGACGCCGCCGGTAGGTGGCAGCCGCGTCGTGGTTACCTGCGGCTTCGGCCAGGATCACGAGGTTATGGAGTGCGATGGCATTCGACGGGTCCCGAAACAACACCTCTTCATAGGCAGCGACCGCCAAATCCGGGAGCCCTACCAGGAAGTAAGCCTTGGCAAGATTGTTGAGAGACGGGATGTGATCAGGCCTTGTCAATACGGCATTCTCGAGCAGGTGGGAGGCCGGGACCACCTCACCCCGCCACAGCAGCATCGTCCCCAGGTTGTAGAGTGCGTCGGGGTTGGTTGGATCGAGCGCCACCGTTCGCTGGAACGCCACGATCGCCTGGTCGTGCTCACCTTTCCGCTCGAGCAGGCAGCCAAGCAGGAAGTGCGATGCGGCATCGAGCGGGTTGTCCTGGAGCGCGAGCTTCACCTCGAGGTTGGCTTTGTCCGTGTTGCCCCTCATGAGGGCGGCCCGAGCGGCCTGGTAGTGCGCCTTTGGCGGTTGTGGCTTCGGCGGTTGAACCTGGTCGGCCGAAGGCTCGAGGACGGCGGTGTCGTCGAAGCGCTCCTGGGTCACTGTGCCCGGCCCGATGCCCGCACAGCCCACGAACAAAAGAATTACCACCCCTGATAACAGACAAGCAATCGTTTTCATGTAGTTCCTATCCCCCCCTCGCAAGCACGCCACTGTTTTGATTTAGCTCCCTTTTTCCTGTTGAAAAGATACCGATTTTCGAAAAAGAAATCAACGAGAATTGACGATTAACTACATTCTCCTTAAAATTCAAAATCAAGGGTTAAAAAGACCTTGTTGTGAAGTTCTCTTTTCACGCCCAGGTTCCATTTCCTTGCGGCATTGGCTGAGCCGTAAATGTTACCCACATAAAAGGGCAATCCAATCCCTCCCACAATGCCGGCCACCGCATAGTTTTCCGAATGGATGGCAGTGATGGTTCCTGCGATAAATAACGTGTTGATAATAAAAGCCGTAATCCCATCCTCCACGTGANNTCATCGCCTCTTTTGCATTCTTTGAACCCGGATATTCGGGATATTGATCTATCAGCCGCTCCAGGCGTTTCATGCTGGCCGTCACATTTTCCTCCTCAAAGGTGACTAATGAACCTGCAACCAACGCGAGAGGTGCGAATTCAGACCGCGGGAAAACTTCTGTAAGGGTATCGAAGGCTGTTCTCGCCTTTTCGCGATCATTACGCTTCCAATAGCTCAATCCCTTATAATAAGAAGCCTCTGGTAGATGACGGCTCGTCTTATATTTTTTTTCCAGAACAGAAAAGTACTTTACGGATGACTCATACTCTTCTCCCCGGTAATACGCCATACCGATCTTGAATAGAGCATAGTCTGCCTTTTCGGAATCAGGGAAAAGAATCAAAAACTTTTTGTATTCCGTGATCGCCCGGTAATATTCTCCCTCCTCCATGAAAACATCGGCCATCTTGAATTGGATTTCCTCCGTCAACAAAAATCCCTTGTCATCTGGATACGCACAAGGGATATGACAGAGGAAAGAGAAAAAGAAGAAAGTAAGCAGAATGAAGGGCTTGAAGGAAAGTCTCATCTATCAAAAAGGAGATTTCTCGAAGGAGGATCAAAAAGTTTTCCGTTCGGGAGCAAGAAATAGTCGGGTCCCGGTTCTTTCCACATGTGGCAACGAGTCAGCCTATCTGCGGTCATCATGAGACCGACAACAGGCCCTTGTTCCTCGATACTGATGCGAGCATAATGAGAACAGGACGGGCGGAACCCGCACTCGATTCCCCGGATAGGTGAAATCCTCTTTTGGTAGAGTTGAATGGCACCAAAAAAGGCGATCGTAAGGCAGGAAGTCTCGATCTTCTGACTTCCAACAGAATGAACAGTCTTTTCCTTCGGTCCTTTCATAATGAAACTTGACGCGGAGACGTCAGGAAGAAAATTGAGCCAGGAGCAGGCCAGAAAAAGACAGAGTAAGGCGAAAGAGCGAGAGATCATCCGTTACCTCCTCCGCCTTGCTCCCTACTTCCCTTTTGTCCTCTGTTCAATAATCTTCTTTTTCGCTGATTCATATTCCTCTGTGGTGATCGCTCCCTTCTTGTGAGCATCGTCAAGGTCCTTTAGTTCGTCCCCTAAGGTCGTCGCGGGCTGACTTTGTGGAACAACAATTGTTTCTTTCTTGCCACCACAGCATCCCCAGAGACAAAGGCCAACCGCAAGCATCAATACAAAGACCAACCCTCTTATCAATTTCATATATCCTTCCTCCTTCTGTTATTCACTTATAAGCATCACTATTTTTGCAATGCTACACAATAATAAGAAAAAATACAACTCCAAACAAAGGGACGAATATAGCAGGCCTGTTGATTTCAAGGAAGCAGTCTTCAAACTCTGTGTGATGAAGTGGCGCCTAAATTTTACCCAATTGTTTAGATGCTAATGCGAACATGGTATGAGACCATAATAATGGAGATACTGATACTTGAATGTCATTTTCAAATATCTGTTCTGGTATATGATTACTGTTATCCATTTTTTCCAGAACCCAGTCATAGTATTTCTCGGCCTTTTCTTTATCCCCTTTCATTGAATAATAAATTGACAGCCAGAAATTTAGAAGCGGCCACGCACCTGCGCCTTTTTTTCTATGGACACCTTCATGCATCCAGCCATCATACTCATCGTGTTCGTATCTATGCAGCCCCCCGTTAATAACAAGCTTTTTTTCAATTTCATTTATTGTCGCTACTATTCTTTGATCATTTGCATCATATACCTTAAACGGATATACCAAACCAATTATCGAAGCATCTATTCTTGTGTCTGGAATCCTGCCGTAGGACCTCGCAAAATATTCCATACAATGTGTATCCAAACGTATTTTCATTGCACTTGCAGTACGAATCCATTTCTTATTGGGAATCATTTTGGCTGCACATGTAAGCCCCTTTATGCATGCAGCCAGAGAATATGAAAAATTTTCTTCAAGGTCAGGGAAGCAAAATCTCTCCTCCCACAGATCATTGGTAATACCAGTAAAGTGATGCTTTCCCCAGGCATCGCATATTCCGTCAGCGGCAAGTTTCACTAATTTATTATATCTTGAGGGAGGACGACCTTGATAATGATGCCACACCGCGAATAGAACAGCGCCAGTCTGGTCTGGCTGAAAATTCGATAATGCCTTCAATCCGTTCGGATAGTATTTTTCATAAAATAATCCCTTTTCACGAAAACCCTCCGCCTTGTTTAAACACCAGTCAAAGAACTTTTCCTGAACATCCCTAAGCTTCAGCACGTCTGAAGCGATACATGCGAATGACGCATCTCTGGGCCATACATAAAAATAATTTTTGGCACGTTTCGGATAATGATCTTTAGTTGAGTTCGCTGCGACAATCCCTCCGTTTTCCAGAGAACAGTCTTC
>JAFNGM010000005.1:18537-19005 GCA_017885225.1 Syntrophaceae bacterium
TCCTGCCGGAAATTGATGACGATGAGGTAGCGTTCGCTGTCCTTGACCCAGCACCAGGCGAGAATATTCTGGCAGCTCTCGTTGTCTGGCCAGCCGCTCCGCTCACAGAGGCGCCATTCACCATTGCGAAAGATATCACGATTTATCTCTTTCAGCAGACGTTCGTAGAAAGCCGCGATTTCCTGATTGGCCGTCTCTGAGGGGCGGCGGGCAAGAAAGACAGGCAACCTCACCTTAAATCCCTCGAACTGCCCCTCGTGCAGGAGTTTTGCTCCGGGGAGGGTGAGGATCGCCACGACTGCGGCGCGCCCCTTTCCGGAAGGAAACGTGGCAGCGGCCCTCGGCTCGTCATGATTCTCGATGAACCGGACCATTCTTTGCTGGTAAGAAGAATCTGCAAGGAGGTGCAGACGCACATTTTCGGCAGCCCCGTGTTCCATCCGGTCGTAGAGTTTCTTGTCGTAGCAG
>JAFNGM010000006.1:0-1904 GCA_017885225.1 Syntrophaceae bacterium
CCGGAAACTCCCGCTTTCCTCTATTGCAATGAGAGAATCCGGTTCTTCAACAACTCAGATAAGAGTCTTGTCTCGTTAGTGATCCATACATATTTCACAGAGATCTCCCTCAGCAAGATTGAAGCATGCGGAGCAAAAACGAATCTTGCTCTTTACTTCTACAATACTATCTGCAAGTTTACGTGCATCTTCGGGAGACGCCCGCAGGATAAACGTTGCTAATCGTGTAGCCGTCTTTTCCCCGATTCCGGGCAGTTTCCCGAGTTCTTTAATCAGACGCTGTATTGGTAAAGCATACCCTGTCATTGCCAAACCTGCGCGCTACATTAAACCGGGAATATTAAAACCACCGGTAATTTTCGACATCTCTGCCGAGGCCATTTCCTGGGCCTTCCGAATACCTTCATTCGCCGCCGCCATGATAAGATCCTGCAGCATATCCACATCTTCCGGATTGATGACCTCTTTATCGATTTTCATGGACAGGATCTCAAATTTTCCGTTCACTACGACGGTTACCATGCCACCCCCGGCTGTCGCCTCGACAGTCCTGGATTCAAGCTCTGCCTGCATACTGGCTATTTTTTCCTGGATTTTTTTCGCCTGCTTCATAATATTTCCAAAATTATGTGTCAATGGACTTACCTCCTTCGAAATACAAACTTCGAAAAGTTACTAATCATTATCGACCCTCGTATTCACCTCACGCACCACAGCGCCTTCAAACACATCCAGCACCTTTTGCAAAAGGGGATGGTTAAGGGCATCCCGCTTGATGTCATTGATCCTACTGTTGTGCGGAGAACCATTAGAGTTCTGATGATGCCCGTTTTCAGACCCGGATTCGAGAAGTTCGATTTTTAAGGAAACATCTTCTGTGAAAAATTCCTTTGATATGTCCGTAAGGCGACCCCTGTCAGTGTCATCAAGAAGAAAAATCCTGTCTTTGTGAAAGCCTATTCTGAGGCAACTGTATTCATAGCCAAGAAGTTTCGCTGTTTCAATTTTAGACCATAGGGGGTAGCTCTGTTTTTTCACGAAGGCTTTATAATCCTCCCAGATGTCCCCAGAATTTTTGTTTTCACCGGTATCATATCCGCAATGGACCTCGTCAACCATTCCCGACTGAGCAACGTTAAATAAGGCCTGCTCCTGAGAAGGAGGCGCCTGTGCTTCCCTCACCTCGTATATGGACGGTTTAATCTTTGTCGGACCTCCGGATGCAAGTCTCGTCTCCAGACCTTCCATGCGGGAAAGTATGCTCTCAATCGGTACCATCGGTTCGAGATAGGCCATTCTGAGGAGAATTGTCTCCAGGTTTATACGCGCATTCTGACTTTTTCTCACGTTTTCTTCTTCTGACATTAATATATCTAATAGGCGCTGGAGTGTCTCGCGCGACACACCCTCCGTTTGCTTTTTCAAACCGGCCATTTCATCCTCTCCCAAATCCAACAAGTCATGACTCTTTTCTACAACTTTGGTGAGGAGTAAGTTTCGGAAATGACCTATGAGCATCTGATAGAAGAATTTCATGTCCAGGCCGGCGTAATAACTCTCTTCGATGATTTTTAAGCAGAGGCTTGCGTTTCTTGTAAATATGGCTTCGGAAAGCCGGAAAAGAAAGCGCCTATCCGTCAGTCCTAATAATCCTTCTACATCAGGATCCTTGATTTCAAAACCTGCATAGGATATCGCCTGGTCGAAGATACTTTGGGCGTCCCTCAGACTCCCGTCACCTGCTTCCGCAATCCAGGTCAAACCGTTCTCGCTAATAAGAACTCCCTCTTTCCCGGCAATGTGTCGCAAGTTATCCCTGATTTGTTTCAGTGATATTCTTCTAAAGTCAAAGCACTGGCATCGGGAAAGTATGGTAGGGGGTATTTTTTGGATTTCTGTCGTGG
>JAFNGM010000006.1:1974-2112 GCA_017885225.1 Syntrophaceae bacterium
CCGTCAATTTCACGGACATCCATGGATATCCCTTCTGTAATTTCACGGCAATTGGTGCACACATTACACGGTGTTTGTGTAGGTCCTTGTTCACAATTCAGCGCTTTGGCCAATATTCTGGCAACGGTAGTTTTCCCC
>JAFNGM010000006.1:2124-2280 GCA_017885225.1 Syntrophaceae bacterium
TTCTTCAGGGTTTTCACTATGTGCTCTTGTCCGACTACCTCATCAAAGTTTTGCGGCCTAAATTTTCTGGCAAGAACGAGATATTCCAATGGTTGCTCCTGTAAGGCGAGTATTGAGATAGCCAGGTTTATCCGCAGCACACGTCGGTTATTGCTA
>JAFNGM010000006.1:2403-2531 GCA_017885225.1 Syntrophaceae bacterium
TTCAGCCGCTCGGGCATCTCTCCGAATTCAGGGTTAAGGGATTAGGGTATAGAAGGCAAAAAAACAACTCATTCCCAAGCCCTATTCTTTAATCCCTGTTCCCTTTCTGGCGGAGAGAGGGGGATTCG
>JAFNGM010000007.1:0-2479 GCA_017885225.1 Syntrophaceae bacterium
ATATTATTGATTTCGGAGAAGGTCACCGGCACACCCATAGCCGGCGTTGTAGTGCCCCAGCGGCCCGGTCCAAGCAGCATAGTCGGCGTATCTTTGCGGTTGTCGATCAGCTTGTTTAAGCGGCCCACGAGCCGCGCCACGTCATATTTTTCTGAGAGGGACAATTTTGTATAACCATGGGGATCGATATAGATGATCCGTGAGATCGGCTGGGAGACGCTGCCCCCCATGAAATTACCATCCTGCCGCAGCAGGACACTGTCCTCACAAATCTGTTCAGGAATGGTCACCCGGATATTTTGCCCCTTCGTCTGAAAGGGACGGCACTGGAGCAGGTTCACCTGCAGTTTCCCTTCGATGTTGAAATTTCCCGTAAACTCAATATCCACAGGATATTCATAGCCTGCTTCAATAGTCTTGAGCATTCTGGACATGACTGCCGGGAATTCGGTAGTGGCCAGAAGTTCATCGAAGGTAAGAATCCAGAAATCCCGCGCCGGTCTTCCCATAGCCCGCATCTGGTCCGACGCCTCTCTATCGCGCACCCCTAAGAGCTCAATTCGCGCTTCCAGGCCTTCCTCAAGAACCTGCGATAGGGGCAGGGACTGAAAACGGTTTTCTTCCATATTCAGCATATCTACATCATGCTGGGAGAAACGGCGGGCGTCGCTCATTCCGGCATGGGACTTAACCAGTGGCGCGTCCAGGGCGACAATGCGCGGGTAATCATTTTCCACACGATTCACTGCCCGGGTGCCCAAGCCGAAGACAAGGCGCAGCATGCCTGCCTTGGGATCCATGCCCTGTTTCCAGACAAAGGTGTTATAAGAGAGACCGACCCCGGCCAGTTCCGGGAAGAAGTAGTGTTTCCGGTAGGAACCGGATACACGCTGCACGAGAAGCGCCATCTGCTCATCCTGTTTGTCCAGGCCCCGCTGAAGGCGGTAGGTGAGGGCCTCTTCGTTCATCGTACTGGCGAATATTTTGCGAACGGCTTCTTCAAAGGTTTCGTATCTCTGTTCCGGTGTGCCCTGATTGACGCAGAAGAAGCTTTCATACTTGTCGGCGAAGGCAGTGCCGAAGGCGTCTTCCAGCAGACTGCTGGAGCGGACGATAATGGGGGCCTGGCCATAATATTCCAGCATGAGTTGAAACTGCTCCTTGACCTCCATGGGAAAGACCCCGTTCTGCATTTTGTTTTTCAGTTCTTTGGCGACCTCAAAATACCCCTCCTCGGTCTTATGGGCCATGAACAGTTTCCACCAGCCGTTTTGTACTATATAAGAATAGAAGATATCGGAGCCGACATAATAGGAGTCGTGGTGTTCCAGATGAGACGACCAATTGAAGGAGGTATCCTGCCGCAGAATGTTCCGCGCCATAAGCATGCCCACAGTTTTTCCACCGACGAATCCTGTGCCGATAAGCCGATCCTTGATCTCCAGGAGGTCTCGCAGGGTAAAATATTTTCTCACCAGAGACAGCATGCGCTTTTCCCTGCCGATGAGGATCCGGGAAAGCCGTTCGACCATATCGTGACGCTCCGGTGCTTCTTCGGGATAGCCCAGCAATTGTTTTGCCTGGAGAAAGACACGGTCCCAATAATCCAGATTACGTTCGGCGCTCACAGAACTTTTATGAGCCAGAAAGGAAAAGAGGTTGGAGGCTTCGACGCTGCTCATGATGGGATTGAACTTTTCTCCTTCCCGGATATGGGGCAGGAACATGGTGGGGGCGTATCGATGCCAGGCCTTAAGCGGATGGACGCAGATTTTCCCCTGATAGTTGTAGACATCCAGCAGTACTTGTGTGGTTTCGCGGATCCGCGCCACGGTCTTGAAGGAGTGACGTCCCCGCAAAATGGCAAAGTAGGCGACAGTATTCAATTCAAACAGATAGGGGCATGTGATGACAAAAAAATTCCCGATCATCAGGTCCGTCGCCCAGGCCATGAGCAAATCGGAGAGACAGTCAAAAACATAAAAGACCTCCCGACCTTCCTGCCGGATGATGTTGTGCACCTGAGTCGAGAATGATTCAAAACCGGCATCGGCGTTCAGTTTGTAAATAGTGATGTTCCCGTTAACTCCCAGCAGAGGCTCATGACGGGCAAAGCGCATGTACACCACACGCTCGTTATTTTCCAGTGCGGTGGTCACATAGGGGATGACGAAGGATTTGTAATCTTCGATGTCATCCACCTGCATGACCACATTGTCGCCGGTCTGCAGAAAATTCAGAATCTCATCCAATCCCTTGATACCGCTACTGACACGGGAAAAAGATGGCATGATATGACCTCGCCTGGAAGTTTGTTTCTTTTTTATCGTCCAAGTTCTATACCAGAAAAGGGGGTGCCATCTCAATTTAAATTATTTCACCAAAATGTACTTATTGTTAATTAAATTTGTTTTTTGTTCATTTTTGTACAAAATTGCTTAATTAAAACCTGTTTTGTGGTATAAGGTTTGCTGTAAGA
>JAFNGM010000007.1:2551-2847 GCA_017885225.1 Syntrophaceae bacterium
ATGTCTCGGGGCATGATCTCGCTGCTGGATCGCGATAGCGGCGAATCCTGGCTGGAGGTGGCCCACGGCGTCAATCTGGAGGGGCTGGAAATCTCCTATCTGGCGGGGGAAGGCATTACCGGCAAGGTAGCTCAGACCGGCCGTCCCATGGCTGTTCCCAATCTTGGCAAGGAATCACTTTTCCTGGACCGCACCGGGGCGCGGCGTTTTTTGAACCGTGAAGAACTGTCTTTTCTGTGCGTGCCGATAATGTATGACTCCCGGGTGGTGGGTATTCTCTCTGCCGACAAGGGCGC
>JAFNGM010000008.1 GCA_017885225.1 Syntrophaceae bacterium
ATGCAAAGTTGAAATGTTAAGTAACAAGGAGATATTATAATGGCACAAAACAGTACCCGTGAGGAAATTGTCCGCAAGGGAGCCGATCTTATTCACGCGCAGGGTTTTAACGCCACGGGTATCCAGCAGATACTTGACGCGGCCGGAATCCCCAAAGGTTCGTTTTATTTTTATTTTAAGAGCAAAGAAGATTTTGGGCTTACGGTAATCGACTATTTCCGGAAATTCATTCAAGGTATGGGGGATAAGTACCTGCAGGACGCCGGTATACCCCCTTTGAAAAGGCTTTCCCGCTACTTTGATGCTTATTATGACCACTTCGAGAAAATGGACTTGTGCCGCGGTTGCCCGATTGGCAATCTGACGCAGGAGATGAGCGATCTCAGCGAAGCCTTCCGGGCCAAGATCGGCGAAGTCTATTCCGGAATGCAGGGCTGCATCGAACAGTTGCTTACCGAGGCCCGAGAACGCGGAGATATCTCCCCCGACACGGATCTGGCACAGGTTTCACAGTTTATTATTAATTCATGGGAAGGCGCCATCATGCATATGAAGCTAGTGAAGGACACGGAACCGCTGGTGGTTTTTAAAAACATGATCTTTGAGCGCATCCTTAAGTAGCGTTCTATTATTTTGAGGCAACGGGAGGAATATATGGGGCAATGGCATAAAACGAGTTGTGTCCTTTGCGCACAGAATTGCGGTCTGGAAGTCGAGGTGGAAAATAACCGCATTATCAAAGTCAAGGGTGACAAGTCCAGTGTCAAAAGTGAAGGTTATGTTTGTCGCAAAGGCATGAACATCGCCTATCACCAGCACAACGCCGACCGCCTGCAATATCCTTTAAAGAAAGTCGGAAATAAATTTGAGCGCATTTCCTGGGAGCAGGCGATTGATGAAATAGCCTCCAGACTCAAAAGCATTGTCGGACAGTATGGTCCTCGCTCCTTTGCTTACATGGGGGGCGGCGGCCAGGGATGTCACTTCGAGGCGGCCTTTGGCGTGCGGCTGCTACGTGGACTTGGTTCTCAGTATCATTACAGCGCCTTGGCTCAGGAATTTGCCGGCGCCTTCTGGGTGTGCGGCCGAACGCATGGGCGTCAGTACCTTCATGATCATCCGGATGTGAACAACACAGACCTTCTGCTGGTACTGGGCTGGAATGGCATGCAGAGCCATCAGATTCCCCGGGCGCCACTCGTCCTGAAAGAGTTCTCAAAAAACCAGGACAAGCTTCTGGTGGTCATCGATCCGAGGAAGTCCGAAACCGCCGAAATTGCTAACATTCACCTGGCCATCCGTCCCGGCACGGACGCCCTTCTCCTTAAGGCGATGATTTCAATCATTCTCACGGAAGGCTGGGAAAATAAGGCTTACCTGGAAAATTTCACATCAGGATTTGAAAAAATCAAATCCTACTTTCATAATTTCGATTCCCATGCCGCCCTAAAAACCTGTGAGCTTAATTTTGATCAGGTCCGCGAGGTTGCCAGAATTTACGCCACGCGGAAATCTTCCCTGCGCTACGATCTGGGCATTTTCATGGGCCGCCACAGCGGTTTGAATTCCTATCTGATCGTCATTTTGCAGGCAATCTGCGGCAGGCTCTGCGTTCCCGGCGGCAATGTCATCAACGGCCATATGAT
This sequence comes from Syntrophaceae bacterium, assembly GCA_017885225.1. Lineage (GTDB taxonomy): Bacteria > Desulfobacterota > Syntrophia > Syntrophales > UBA2185 > UBA2185. Next base: position 1,647 of record JAFNGM010000008.1, read on the forward strand.
GCCTATCGGATCCCATACCGACGAAAGAGATCCCAAGATTTGGCGCACGATGACTACAAATTCTTTTCCGGTTTGCGGCTCTTTCCCGCCGAATGTCATGCCGGAAGAAATTCTGTCAGATCATCCCGAGCGGCTTCGTGCTGTTCTGGTAGCCGGTTCGAATCCACTGCGCTCCTACGCGGATACTACAGCCTACGAAAAAGCCTTCAGCAGCCTGGACCTGCTGATCACGGCGGAAATAGCGATGACGGAAACGGCCGCCCTGTCCCATTATGTTCTGCCTTCTTGTTCCGGCTATGAATCGTGGGACGGAACGTTCTTCCCTCTTACCTATCCGGAAATTTTCTTTCAAATGCGCCGTCCGATTGTCGAACCCGAAGGTGAACCGCTGGAGTTGGGAGAAATTCATTTGCGACTGGCCGATAAACTGGGGCTGATACCCTCCATTCCCGATAAACTTTATCAGGCCGCTAAAGAGAGTCGTCCCGCTTTTGCCAAGGCACTGATGGAATATGCCATGGCGGAACCTAAAGCGTTAAAGAGCATGCCGTTTATTTTGGGAAAGACGCTGGGCAAGGAGATGGGCTCGGTGCATCTGGCAGCCTTGTGGGGCATGCTGCAAGTTGCTCCAGAATCCTTTCATGAAAATGCCGCTAGAGCAGGATTCAAGGCGGGGCCGACACTCGGAGAGGAACTCTTTCAACAAATTCTCGATCATCCTGAAGGCATCTGGGTGGGAAAACTCGATTCAGAAAACAATCAAGCCGAACTAAAAACCGAAGACGGCAGAATCAATCTCCACATTCCTGAACTGCTCGATGAACTGCAAAGTATCGACCCGCAACGAGAGGAAGCGGCATTGACCATGGATCCAAAATTCCCTCTGGTGCTCATGGCCGGAAGGCACATCTCCACAAACGCCAACACCCTGATGCGCGATCCAGCCTGGAATGAAGGCAAACGTGCCTGCAGCCTGGCGATGCATCCCACCGACGCCGCCTCTCTGAATTTAAAAGATGGTCAGCATGTTCGGGTCATCACCGAGGCCGGTTCCGAAGAAATCGAACTGGAAGTGACGGATACATCGCGCATAGGCCATGTAGTGATCCCGCACGGCTTCGGCCTTGTTTATAACGGCAGAAAGTTTGGAGCCAACGTAAACCGCCTGACAAAAAATACGCACCGGGATCAGTTTGGGACGCCGATTCACCGCTATGTTCCCTGCCGGGTTGAGGCAGTTTGACAGCCGGGCTGATTTCACTCTGCGGGATTTGTACATGTAAGTATTGCCCGAGAAAAGAAAGTCGTAGAAGTGATTAAGCCGGATGAAAGAATATTTATGCAGATAATCCCGGTTTTGACCCGAGGAGTAACAAGATGAACATAGGGCCCTACAGCTACGAGGAATTTATTGATAAAGTAAAAGCTTTCCACGGCAGCGTCGCGCCCGGAATCGTTGTCGGTGGTATCATGGTGGACATCGCCAGGGCGCATTTGCCGGAGGGGGAGTTCTTCGATGTCATCTGCGAAACAGACCGCTGTCTGCCGGATGCAGTTCAGATCCTTACGCCTTGCACCATAGGCAACGGATGGCTCAAGATTGTGGACACCAGCCGCTATGCGCTTACCTTCTACAACAAGTATACGGGCGACGGCATCAGGGTGCACCTCGACGCAGTAAAACTTACCGGATGGCCCTGCATCAGGGCATGGTTTCTGAAAGATAAGCCAAAAAAGGAACAGAAAATCCAAGATATTCTCGACGAGTTCCGCAAGGCAGGAACTTGTATCTATAGCCTGAAAAAGGTAAAGGTGCAATCCTCCTACATTACCTCATTAGAAAAAAAGAGTTCGGGCGTAGCAATGTGCCCGTCATGCGGTGAAGCTTACCGGGCAAACCTTGGAACGGTATGTCCTGCCTGCCGGGGCATGGGTCCGTTTACTGTTGAGGGGGATTGAGTTGTGATGGACCCGTCGTACCTCACAATCATACTTATTTGCATCGCCACGATCGCTGTCCTCTACTCGTGCGTGGGGCATGGCGGAGCATCGGGATATATTGCGATCATGACCCTTTTTGGTCTGACCCCGATGATTATCAAGCCTACAGCGCTAGTGCTGAATATCCTGGTCTCCGGGATAGCCACTATACAATTTTACCGGGCTGGATATTTTCGCTGGTCACTCTTTTGGCGCTTTGCTTTGACCTCCATTCCCTGCGCCTATATCGGTGGCTATTTCGTTCTACCTCT
>JAFNGM010000009.1:0-154 GCA_017885225.1 Syntrophaceae bacterium
GGTTTGACGCCCTGGAAAAGAAGTGGGGCGATAATACGTGGGGTGGACACCCGAACTATGATTCGGTAAATCGCCATTCTGCGGGCACCACTTTGTCACGGGAGCAGGAAAACATTGAATTCGAGCGTGCCTATGTCGATTTCAACACGGCCAT
>JAFNGM010000009.1:192-5915 GCA_017885225.1 Syntrophaceae bacterium
ACAGCACCATCGTGCTCGCCATGGAGCAGATCAAAGAGGGTGAATCGAACGTGACCGTCGGCGGCGGGAGCGCCCAGGGTTATATCCAGAACGGTGATAAGACAGCCTACGATGTCGCCTTTATCCAGAAATTTAAGGGCGGCGATGCGGGCGTTCTGATACAGTATTTATACGGAAAAGACTATAATAGTACTAATGGGAAGTCATGGCAGGGAGCACAACCGGCAGGAACACCAACTAATGCTACAACGAGAGCCTATCTTATCGATCCCTATGTGAAGGCGACCTTCGGCCCCGTCTTTGTGGAGGCGGAAGCCTACTATGCCGGCGGGTATCTGTATGAGTATGAAGGCGGGAGGACTCCGGACGTGAAAGTCGAAACCATGGGTGCCTATCTCCATGTCAAAGGTGACTTCGCACCGGCCTATGCGGGATTTAAATTCATGTATATGCAGGGCGATGATCCGAAGTCGACAGAGAAAGAGGGCGGTCTTGCGGCAGGCCTCAGCATGGGCCAGATCGCGAGCCCCTGCCTGATCCTGTATAATGATGAAACCTCTACATGGATGGGTGCACTCCCCGGCGGCGTCAATAACTTCCCCGACAATATCTGGCTCTACGGTGTCTATGTCGGTGTGAAGCCCATACCGAAGCTTGATGTTCAGGTTGGTGTGTACTACGCCTATGCCGACGAAAAACCAGCCGGATATTCTGACAGGGTGTACGGAACAGAGGTTGATGTTATCGCCAAGTACAAGCTCTACGATAATCTCGAATATATGTTAGGGTTCGCGTATCTGTTTGCCGGTGATTACTTCAAGTTGAGCACCCCCACAAGGAACGTGAATGACGACTATATGATTACTCACAAGCTGACCCTGAGCTTCTAATCCGGTCGTTTGTGACTTTTGCACCACACAAGCCCCGGGGGTGATTACCCCTCCGGGGCTTTTCTTTTCATGTCCTCCGCTGGCGGAGGTGTCACGAAGTGACGGAGGTGGATAAAAAAACATTACGACACAATCCCAAAGGGAGTGAGGGGATTTTTTCATTGACAATTGTGCTAATTACTTGAAAATAGAATTGGTTTCAATATTCTGAAAAAAATGGTTGCAGTACTATGAAGCGATTCATTCTCACCGATTATATTGAGCACGCTATGGCTCATGCGGTGTATGATAAATTTAAAGATGGTACTTTTTCAGGCTGCATTCCCTTATGCGAGGGGTTAATAGCCTGTGCTCCTTCGCTTCATGAATGTCAACATGAACTGCGTGCGGTTCTTGAAGCCTGGGTGCTGGTTGAACTGAAGCTTGGCCGTCCTCTTCCTGTAATTGACAAAATAGATCTGAACAAGATATATGGAGACAATAAAAAGCGGCACAATTTATTGCACCTGGAAGGGAAAATTAAATTTGCAGAAGATTACAAGTATTAGATAAAATGTGTTTAAAGGGAAATTCTCATGCCTCTCTATGAATTTGAATGCGGTGCCTGCGCGCACATTTTCGAACGTGTGATGAAGGTGAATGAAGACCTCGGAGGTCTTGTCTGTCCGGCATGCGGGGCCGTAAATCCCAAGAAGCTGATCGGGCGCACACGCTTCCACAGCCGGGAGAGATATGAAGAGCGCCTCGCCAGGAGAATGGCGGCGCGGGCTGCCGAAAGCAAGGGGGCAGGCAATCGATAAAGTGTATGGCAATATGACCGGTCTCGGAGCGGGAGAGATCAAAAAGATCGGTCAGCTTTACCGGAGGAAAATCCCTCCGGAGGTCGTCGTGAGCCACGAACTCGCGCGAACCCTCGCGTCTCTTTCCCGTGAAATAAACCGCCAGATTGGCATTCTCATAAGCCGCAGGGGCGAGATCGCGTTCGTGATTGTCGGCTCGCACAAGGAAATCATGATCCCCAGCCTGGACGGATTCCGTTCTTCTTCCACCCGCTTCAAGGGGCTCCGCTTAATCCATACTCATTTAAATAACGAGGGGCTCACCACGGACGACCTGACGGACCTGGCCTTACTGCGCCTCGATCTCGTCTGTGCCGTGGAAACGCAGGAGGACGGTGTTCCCGGGTATGCCCACACGGCCCACCTGCTTCCGGAGAATCCGGAAGGTAAGTACTGGTTTATTATGGAGCCCACGAGGCCGTCGGAGATGCAGCTTAATTTTGCGGCCTTCATCCAGGCCCTGGAGGGAGAATTCGCGCGCACGCAGAAGACCAGGAAGGTGGATTCTGCAGACCGGGCCATTCTCATCCGCGTGGAAACGAATCCCCTTGCGGAGAGCCAGGCATCCCTCGATGAGCTGAAAGAGCTTGCGTGGTCCTGCGGGGTCGAGGTCTTTGACAGCGTTATTCAATACCGGGAGCAGATAGACCCCCGCTTCGTCCTGGGCAGGGGTAAAATCTCGGCGCTCGTCATCAGGGCGCTCCAGATAGGGGCAAACCTCCTCATTTTCGACCATGAAATGACGCCGGCGCAGATCAGATCGATTGCTGATTTTACGGAGATGAAAGTCATCGACCGCACCCAGGTCATTCTCGATATTTTTGCCCGCCGCGCTCACAGCAGGGAAGGTAAGCTTCAGGTAGAACTCGCCCAGCTAAAATACCTCCTTCCACGGCTGGTGACAAAAAATACGGCCATGTCGAGGCTGACAGGAGGCATCGGGGGAAGAGGGCCCGGAGAAACGAAGCTGGAGATTAACAGGCGCCGCGTCCGGGACAGGATCCATCGCCTTGAACGGGAACTCCATGCTATCGAGAAGGCGCGGGGCCAGCGCCGGGTGAAGCGGGAGAGAAGGGGACTTCCCGTTATTTCCATTGTCGGCTACACGAACGCCGGGAAATCCACCCTCCTGAATATCCTCACCAACAGCGAGGTCTTTACGGAGGATCGTCTCTTCGCGACCCTTGATCCGAAAAGCTCCAGGCTCCGCTTTCCTCGTGACAGGGAAGCGATCATTACGGATACGGTGGGCTTTATCCGTGATCTGCCACGGGACCTCTTTGCCGCCTTCCGGGCGACCCTCGACGAACTCCAGGAGGCTGATGTTCTCCTCCATGTAATCGACGTGAGTAACCCGAACTTTGAACACCACATCACCGCCGTGGAAAAAATACTGGCGGAGCTTGCCATAAAAACAAAGCCGACCATACGGGTATTCAACAAGGAAGATAAGTTCCCCGACAAAGCACTTTTAGACGTGCTCTGCCAGCGGTTTGGCGCCATTGCCGTATCGGCCCTGCACCAGGGAACTCTCCCGCCCCTCGTGCAAAAGCTGGAATCTCTCATCAGTGCTGACCACCGTTATCACGATTCCTTTTCCTTTTTCGATAAATCTGTAGAACCCTGCGTCTGATGCGTTATTTTCGTAACGCAATGCCCGTCTCGATAAATAATACTTTACACAAGGAGCATTCTCGTATATTTTCATTACCTTATACTAGTACTATCCTGTAAATAAAAGGTGTCATTTCGAAGGAGCGAAGTGACTGAGAAATCTATAATATCATTGAAAAAGATTTCTCCCTGCGGTCGAAATGACACAACATGAACTTACGCAAGTAGATACTAGAGCGCTGTCATCACAATGCCTCATCTTATGAATCCTTGCTAATATGAGTGTGGAATGAAAACAAAAAAGAAAACATATCAGAACCCTCGCTTCGTGATAGCCCTTATTCTTCTGACGGCAGCGAGCCTGTATGGAAGTCTTGATCTCCTCATTTCCAAGGTGCGATTGTACCCGGATTCGCCCTGGAACAACTCCGTGTCCATCCATGAAAAGAGAATTGAACCCCTGAAGGCGGTACTTCCTCCCGCAGGTTCCGTGGGTTACGTGACCACCGTGGAGAATGAAAAGTTTTTTTCTCTCGAACGAAACTTTCAGAATGTGGAACTCCTGGGGCAATTCATCGCGACCCAGTACACCCTATCACCGGTTTTTGTGTACAACACTCCCGAATATCCCCTGGTGGTCGGAAATTTCCTCAGCGGCCCTCCCGATCCCGTCTTACTGCGTCGCCATCGGTTGGTTCCCAGGATAGACTTCGGGGACGGTGTTATTCTGTTTGAGCGAAGAGGTGAGAGTTGATATTGTTGATCGCTTCTCTTGTGAGCGCCGTCTTTATCGGAGTAACCCTGGTTCATGTCTTTTTCCCCCTAAGGAAAAGGGGCGCCGTTCTGCTTAAGATTTCTCTGGGAACGGGCCTTGGCCTCGGCATCACTTCCTGCGTGTTGTTTTTTTCTCTCTTTATTTTCGGTCCGCGATTTGCCCTCGCGCCTGAGATTGTTCTTGTGATCATGGCCCTGGGCGCGTGGATGTTCATGATCAAGCGAGGGGTGCCTGCCGAGGTGAATCTCTCTCCGGTGGGAAGAGAGAAGTTCAAGTATTGGCAGATCCTTGCCGCTATCTTCGGGGTCAGCCTCCTTTCCTCCCTCGTGTCCTTTGCCGTGTCCGTGGCGCAGGAACCCCACGGCAAGTGGGATGCCTGGCTGATCTGGAATATGCATGCCCGCTTTATCTACAGAGCAGGCGAACACTGGCAGGATTATTTTCACAGCGGTCTCTCCTGGACACATCCTGATTATCCCCTTATGCTTCCCCTCTCCATCGTCCGTTCCTGGAACTATATGGGGGTGGAGTCGCTTTCGGTTCCCATCGCACTTGCGTTCCTTTTCACCTGTGCCTTAATCGGTCTGGTTGTGTCATCCCTTGTGATGCTCCGCAGCGAAAGCCAGGGATACCTCGGCGGCCTTGTGTTGCTGGGAAGCCCCTTTTTCATTCTCATGGGGGCGTCACAGCTCGCGGACATCCCCCTGGCGTTTTTCCTTCTGGCAGCCGTTGTCCTGTTTTTTGTGCATGACCGGTCGTCTGGAAGACGTCATCCCATCCTGATCATGGCCGGTGTGGCGGCAGGCCTCGTGGCATGGACAAAAAATGAGGGATTAATGATTTTGTTCGTACTGATCCTTGTCCGTTTCTTTTTAGTCGCCGCAGGAGAAGACGGTTGGAAAGGCGCGGTGAAACAGGTTCTCTGGCTGATGGCGGGACTCGTGCCTGTACTTCTGGTTGTCGCTGTCTTTAAAATGCATCTCGCTCCATCGACGGATCTCTTTATCGATCAGAATATCCAAAAAATCTGGGCGAGATTGACCGATCTCCAGAGATATAAAGCCATTCTGTACGCGTATATCCAGACGGGGTTGACCTTCACGCAAGGGATTCCCGATATCCGGACCGGCTTTCGGCTTAACCTCGGAACAGCAGGCATTGTGCTTCTTGCGGTCTATCTTTTCCTGAGCGGCATATCTGTTGAACGAAAAGACAGAGGCAATATCCTTTGTGTACTGATACTCACTCTCATAACACTGGGGAGTTACTTCGTGGTCTACCTGATTACCCCTCATGACCTCGGCTGGCATCTTGCGACTTCCCTGAACCGTTTGCTTCTTCAGCTGTGGCCGACGATTATTTTCATTGCATTCATCGTTGCCCGCACGCCGGAGATGGTTTCTCCATCAGAAGAACACCGCAGGCGGGAAACAGGGGCTGTATTAGATAAAGCGGGAAAAAGAAAACGGAAAGGTGAATGACGGAAATGAAGCTCTCCATCATTATTCCCTGTTACAATGAAAAGGATACGATCCGGGAAATCGTGCAGGCCGTGCGCGCAGCGCCCGTGGCCGAAAAGGAGATTATCATCGTCGACGACTGTTC
>JAFNGM010000010.1:0-1555 GCA_017885225.1 Syntrophaceae bacterium
CCTCCGTTGGTTCTTTTGCAGCCTCGGGTATTTCATCAGGAAGCGGGATATCCTTGACTGTGGCGGTGATATCTTTTACCGATGATACAGAGGCAATAAAATTACCCCTGCTGTCATAAAACGGCATCGCCTTCATCCAGAGCGTCCATGGCTTGCCATCAGCCTTAACCCCCTTCGTGACTCCAATAATGGGGCCATCTTTCTCCCTGCTGACAATAAAATACCTGCTTTTTTGGATGACCTCATCTTTTTCAAAAACAAGATCGATCAGCATCCTCTGCTTTTTACCAAAGAATGGCTCGGCATAGGCAAAACTTCCTTTTTTTATCATCGATGAGGCCGGAATGCCTGTTATCTGTGTCATTGCTTCGTTCCATGCGATCACCTTGCCATCACGGTCGATCGCNNCCGTCCGTCGACCACCTGGTAAATCCTGTCCAGTATCGTGCGCATTTCCAGAGCCGGGTTCTCCCCTTTTTTAATATAAAAGTCCGCCCCGTTGTTGAGGGCTTCGATTGCGGTATACTCACCCCCGACACCCGTAAAGATGATTACCGGTGTTGTATCCCCACGGGAACGGAGGATCTTGAGAAATGCAATCCCATCAATCTCCGGCATGAGATAGTCAAGGATGATTGCATCGTACTTATTTGAAGAGAGGGAGCTGAGTCCCTCATGTGCAGTACGTGCGGTGCGGACGGAAACACCATCTATCCGTGAAAAATATTCCCGCATGACTTCCAGGAGCGCGGGTTCATCATCAACGACAAGGATGGAGAGCATACGACTGGTTCCTGATGGGGCTACGCGGAATGTCACCGACATGTGACCGCGGGGTTACCCGGTTTCTCTTACTATTGCTATAGGGTTATTGTTATATTTGATAGTTGAGTTTTAAGTCAGAAAATTTCTTGCGACTGCCTGCATTTCAAATTGAATGCCCATTTACACGCTCTCGCGTTTGCGTTGGAACATCCGGTTCTTATTCATCCTGATAATTCCCTGTGCCCTCTCAAAAGCCTGGTGGGATTCATCCTCATGCCCGATCTCCTTGATGCAGACACCAAGGTGGTTCCAGGCTTCGGCGTTGTTCGGGTTTATTTCTGTCACTAAGGAAAAAGTTTTCGCAGCTTTTTTCAGGATTTTGTTATCGCGGTGCAGGATCCCGATTATTTCCAGAACTTCACCATAATCGTACATGAACTCTTCGTCTTTTGGCGCCAATTCATGCGCCCTCTCAAAGCTCTTCTGAGCCTCATCGAATTTGCCCATATTTTTTAAACAAAGTCCGCGGTCNNAGGAGCGCTTCTTCGTTTTTTCCGTCACGGAAATAGAGATGAACACCTTCCTTGTAAGCAGCTTTTGCCTTACCTGTAATCCGATCAAGAAATCCTCCCTGAGCAGACTCCTTTGATGCGAGGGGGGCTTCAGAATCGGGTGCACCCGCTGGTGAAACGACTGGAAGGGGGGCAAGGGTTGCTCCTGCAATGTCGGTGATGTCACGCACTGAACCCACGGCTCCAATGAAAGTCCCTTTCCCATCATAGAGTGGTTT
>JAFNGM010000010.1:1570-3240 GCA_017885225.1 Syntrophaceae bacterium
GCGTCCAATGAAAAAATTAAGTCAATAAGTATCGGCACTTTTTTTCCCATAAACGGCATTGCGTATTCATGATCGCCCTTACCAACCATCACTTCAGCAACAATCCCGCTTAATTCCTCCATGGCAGGGTTCCAAGCGATAACCTTGCCTTCCCGGTCGATCGCAAATATTGCCTCTTTTGAAAAACTCATCACATCGGCAATAATACGTTGCGATGTTCCCAAAGACCGACCAATTGACCTTTGGTCCTTTGCCCGTTGGATCATATGGACCAGCTCACGGAACTGCGTCCTGGGGTCATCACCTTTCTTCAAGAAAAAGTCTGCACCGTTGTTGAGTGCCTCAATTGCTGCGTTCTCACGTCCCACACCAGTGAACATGATAATCGGTGTTGTATCCCCCTGGGCCCTTAGAATCTTTAAAAAATTAAGGCCTGTGATTTCGGGCATGTAGCAGTCAACTACGATTGCATCATACTCTTTTTTTGAGACCAACGTCAGCGCATCCTTTGTTGAGGGGGTGGTCTCCACTTCCATGCCCCCGAACCGCTCGAGGAAGTGCCTAACCAGGTCAAGAATATTCGTTTCGTCATCAACAACAAGGACAGAGAGCATAGGATTACCGGTAATCGTATATTACATACGATATACAGATAAAAAAGATTCTGGGGTTATTCCCGCTTCCCCATCTCATGGTCAAGGTAAAAGAGGTGTCCCGGTACATCACCGATTGTCTTTATCTTTCCAAGTATCTCGTTTGCGTGCTCCTCTTCTTCCACCTGTTCTTTCACAAACCATTGGAGCATTTCAAATGTGGCATGGTCTTTTTCTTTTATCGCAAGCTCCACCAGTGCATTGATCATGCCGGTGACCTTCTGTTCATGGGCATATACTTCTTCGAAGACTTTTCCGGCTGATGCCCACTTTGTTTTGGGCGCTTCGATGGCAAGCAGGTTCGCCTTTCCGCCACGGGCAATCACATAATTGTAAATTTTGAGAGCATGGGCCTGTTCTTCCTTTGCCTGAATACGCATCCACTTGGCAAATCCCTTCATGGTGCCGGTCTCAAAAAATGCTGACATCCCGAGATACAGGTATGCCGAATACAGTTCGCGGTTGATCTGTTTGTTGAGCGCTTCTTCCATTGTCTTGCTTAACATCTTTGGTTCCTCCGTAACTAACGACAGTGTGATTTTGTTCTCTCTTAATGCTTTCGTATACCGCAGAAAAAAGCGGGGAGATTAAATGTTTTTCTCATAAAAGCGTTAGGAGNNTTTCCCTTGTAATCGCTGGTGAATTTTGCCGTCTTTTCGTCAACAGTCATCTTGCAGATCGGATCGATTGCCATAATGTTCCACCTCAGGTTCTTCCTAGCTTTGCCGGAGGTATATACCTTTTGAGCAGCAGCGAGAGCGAAACGACGGTCACTGAACTTGCCGCCATCGCCGCCGCCGCAATCTCCGGTGAGAATGTTATCCCAAAGAATGGGTACAGGACACCTGCACCGACCGGGATCAACGCGGTGTTGTAGGCAAATGCCCAGAAAATGTTACCCCGGATCCTGCCCATCACCTTCTTGGAGAGCTGGATCGCTGCTACCGCATCAAGCAGGTCATCTTTGATCAGCACGATGTCCCCGCTCTCGATCGCAACATCTGTCCCGCTCCCGAT
>JAFNGM010000011.1 GCA_017885225.1 Syntrophaceae bacterium
GCGCTCTGAATCTTCAGCTTCTTTTCGCTCTCTCTGTTGACGCTTCTCAGTTTCTTTTCGTTTTCTTTCTCTTTCTTTTTTATCTGCATTGTCGATATGACTGATCATATACAGAGCAAAAAAAGAAACAACAGTAAAAACCATAATAAGTCGCGGTAGGAATGCCAGTTACCTGACACCCCCCGCACAGATCCGTACTTGNNTGCGGAACTACCGCATACGGCTCCTGCCTTGAGTAATAGCGAATCGTACCTCCGGGAAATCATGGCATGTTCGGAGGTGCGGGAGGTAAGCATCTACTATGGGCGTAAATCGTTGCCAGTTCATGGCTGTTCCTTTCTGACTTCGTCGCCTCAAGCTCCAGTACCACGCTTTCGCCACTAAGCTTCTGAAACTTTTCAGAGCCTTGATGTTTCCCGGTACTCCAAAGTATTGCCCGTAGCCTTGCACGACACTTTTCAGCCAGTCGCCTGTCTGTTTTATGCTAGCATGCATTCGCTTTCTCAGGGCTTCTTTGGTTTCCCGTATTGTTTGGCGTTGACTTTTGCTTTTCGTCTTCCGTCTCAGAAAGAAGCCTCCTTTCCGGTTCTTGCTGCATAGGTGTGTAAACCCAAGAAAATCAAAACCCTCGGGTTTGCCCTCTCCCCGTTTCTTCCTGTTGGCTGCGGCATACCGCCCAAACTCTTTCAAACAGGTTTTCTCAGGGTGCAGTGTCAATCCGAAACTCGACAATTGTTCTCTCAGGGCTGCGTGATATCGTTCTGCTTCTTCCTTGTATTGAAATCCCATCACAAGGTCGTCGGCGTATCTCACTATGATAACCTCCCCATTTGGGCGGGTGCGTCGCTCATTTTCAACCCATTCGTCCATCACGTAGTGAAGATAGATGTTGGCCAACAGCGGCGAAATCACCGACCCCTGTGGTGTGCCTACTGTTTGCCGGTGAATCTGACCATCTTCGCTGTATCCCGTCTTTAGCCATTTACTTATCAGGCGCAGTATCCGTTCATCACCTACCCGTTTTCTGATGAATTCAAGTAAGCGTTCATGTGGAATGCTGTATCCCGGTAGGGACGAGGGTTTCCCCTCGCCCCCCGGACAGATCCGGACTGGCGGAATTCCCGCATCCGGCTCCTAACTTGAGTATTTGACGCGAAACCGTTGTTCCGGCCATGGGTGAAGAATCTTTGGCCTCGGGAGATATCGGTCGATATATTCCTGCATCCGCTTCCATGTCATACGATGTCGCTGGCTTCGACGCCTCAGGCATCTTATCCAGCGCACAATAATATGGTGACGAAATGCCGATAGGGCCGCACTATTGGTTGGTACTGCGAAATAGGCAATATGGCCTCTCAGTACACTGTTTAACCACTCCCCCTGCTCCTCTATTGAAGCATGCGTGTGCCGTCTCAACTCTTCCTTGACCACCTTTATCTTTGCTTTCAGTTTCTCGCGCTTCGTCTTGCGCCAGAGTTGAAAACCTTTTCCTCCAAATTTCTCTCCACAGATGTGGGTAAACCCAAGAAAATCAAAGGCCTCCGGCTTTCCTTCTCCCCGTTTCCTGCGTCGCTCAGCAGCAAATTTGCCAAACTCAATCAGACGGGTTTTCTCTGGATGCAACTTTAGCGCAAACTTTTCCAGCCGCACCTTCAGATCTGCCAGAAATCGTTCGCCATCTTCTCTGTGCTGGAATCCTGCGACAGTATCGTCCGCAAAACGCACGATGATCATGTCACCTTGGCTATACTTCTCTCGCCACTGCTTTGCCCACAGGTCATAGGCATAGTGAAGATAAATGTTCGCAAGGAGCGGTGAAATCACCGACCCCTGCGGTGTTCCTTCTTCTGCCTCAATCCTCAGACCATCTTCCAGCACCCCAGCCTTGAGCCACTTGATAATCAATCGGATGATACGTTTGTCACCAATCCGATGTTCGATAAATCGAATCAGCCATTCATGACTGATTGTGTCAAAAAACCGGGAAATATCGGCATCTAAAATCCAGCAGATTTTCTTCACCTTGATTCCATAGGCCAGTGCGTCCAGTGCATTGTGCTGGCTGCGCCCCGGTCGGAATCCATAGCTAAACCCCAAAAACTCCGCTTCATAGATCGGCGTGAGGATCGCCACCACTGCTCGCTGAACAATCTTGTCTTCCAGCGCAGCTATGCTGAGCGGTCGCTGTTTACCATCCGCCTTTGGTATGTACTTCCGGCGTGATGGCTGTGCCCGGTACGCTCCAGTATGGACTCGTCGGTTCAGGTCTGCAAGTTTGTCCTCCAGTCCTACCTCATAATCCTTCCATGTCACTCCATCTATACCTGTTGCGGCGTTCTTCCTTAGTTGGAAAAACGACCAGCGCAGGCTGTCTATCGTAACATGATGCAAAAGCGCTGTTAGCTTCTCCCCTCGTTTTCTGGTTACTGCTTCGCGTATGCGGGCCTGCGCTTGGGACACGGCAACCCGACTCTGCGTCCGGGCCGTGTTTTGCTCTTCCGCATTCCTCTTGTTCCCACCGCTTCCCTCCACAGACTCCGCAGCGAGAACTCCCGCTTTGTTCGTCTGCTTCTCCGGTACTATCAGCAGGTCTGACTTCTCCTTACCGTACATCATCAGCTTCGGCCAATGGCCTTCCCGATGCGACCCGCCAACGACGACGGGTGGTGTTGGAGATCTCCCGGTTCCCGTGCAGAAGATGTACGTACATGCCAGGGTCTTAGACGACGTGGGGGCAAACAAGCACTCGCATTATCGCGCCTGTTCATATTGCCTTCTGCCATTTCGAGAGCATCGGCCCCCCAGATTGATTTTTCGCCGCTCAATGGCTGGCCTATACGCACCCCTGTCAACGCTTCACGTATGGCCTCACGGCCACCCGCGCATGACTCGGGGCCAGTGTAGATCGCTACTCTTTCACTGTAAAGGACTTTCACCTCTTGACCTCCTGCCGGTCTCCCGGCGCACCAAAAAACGCTTGCAGGTCTGCATCCAGTATCCAGTTGATTCGTCGCGTCAAAATGGCTGTTGCCAGCGCATCCAACGCTCTGTGAGGGCCTCGACCGGGACGGTATCCGTAGGAGAATCCATAGAATTCTGTTTCATATATCACCCTCAGCACATTGACTACCGCTTGCTGTACAAGCTTGTCTTCTATGGCCGTTATGCCCAGCGGGCGTTTCTGACCCTTGTCTTTTGGGATATATGTCCTCAATACCGGTTTTGCCCGATAGCTGCCTTTGTGGATTTCTGTATGCAGGGCTGGCAGACGTCCTTCAAGCTGCTTTCCATACTCCTGCCATGTCACACGATCAATTCCCGGGGCTGCTTTCCGGTTCAGCTCGTAAAAGCTTTGGCGGAGCAGTTCCGGGGTGATGTGGTGCAGCAATGCCGTAAAGCAGCACGTCTTGTCAGTTTTGGCTCGTGTTCGCACGCCTTCGAGTCCAAACGACACCATATTCCGGCTCTGTATCCGGCTGGTGGCATCATCTCCGGCGTTCCTCTTGGCCAGTGTCCTTCCCTCCGCAACCTCCGTCGAAACAGGGGTCTCTCTGTTCGGCTGCTTCTCAGGTACTATGACACTGTCCGACTTCCAGCTTGCATTAGCATCAATTCTTCGGGTTCTCTCCTTCATTGACACATCCCTCCTGCCAATTGCCTTTGGCGAGGGAGCTTACCGGGTCTCCCGATTCCCGTGTAG
>JAFNGM010000012.1 GCA_017885225.1 Syntrophaceae bacterium
GGATTATGTTACGGATAGGTAGGTGCAACAGTTATTCCAGACCTAACTTGACACTGTTAACCAGCCCATAATGCAAAGTCTTTAACCAGCCTTTAACCTAACTCATCTTCATCTCTATATCTATTTGATATAATTACTGATTTACAATAACGGGATGGGTTCGATTCCCATGCACTTCCGCCAATTTATTCGCAAATTTCGTTATTTTGCTATAAAATTTCTTTAACCAGGCTTTAACCTACTTTAACCTTTGGATATTTCAACTTTTTTTTCCTGTAAAAGAGATTCATATCTTCCCGAAATCATTCCCCGCATAATTGATTTATCGACAATTTTGTCGGAAGCGACATATTTCGTTGAGAGCATTAAATTGTTGTTACATAAGGAATTCCTGCAAAAACTTAGACATTTCTTTCCGGTGGCAAGTTCAATGCTATAATTGTATTATTCAACAATATTAAATGTTTATCATGTTGGCACAAGTTTGGCATTAAAATACGTCAAATTCCCCTCAATCTGCACCTTTGAGGAACATATCCGATCTCTTGGAGGCAGTTATATGCTGTACGTAACCATCTATCTACTCTTGATCTGGTTTTTCTGGACTCTGTGCTCGATTAACAGAGGTTCATATAACAAGGGTCAATTCACGTAAAAAATATCACAGAAGTAAAAGTGACCTGCCCCTAAACGTGAACTACATGTTAACATTCTGCCATTTTACTTCCCTATAGGTTTTAGTCTTATATTCCCCACTCAATTTTTTACTATTGCAATTTGTAAAACATTGTAGTATATTAATAAATATTCTTGATTAATTTTATTTAAACATTTCTTTTGGGGAAGTGTATTTCAAAACAGGAGGGAACGAACATGTCACCGGAGCTTATCGATGATGTAAGAGTATGCCAGGCATTTATCGAGGCATTGCGTCGAACAGAGGACATGATTTTTTCCCAAGAGGAGCTTATTATCTCTGAAAAGATGAAAATCGGTGACCCTGTAGTTTGCACAATCGAGGCTCATAAAGAAAATGGAGATTCATCACGAGCGAGCGGACAAGCATATATATATCCTGATCTTATTGTTGTCTGTGTAGAAAGCGTATGTAAAGCATTAAAGGAACCGATTTATCCTCATCATTACGAATATCTCAGCTACTGACTTTCTTCTAAATTAAGATTGTATGTAGAGGTCTTTGGGGAATTTAACTGCACATCAACAACCTATTATGATTCTTCATGAATTTAAAACGCTATGTTGCTTCCTGTTATCTATAAAAATGATGTCTCCTTCGATATCCAAGCTTTCATTTGTTAATTAACGAGATACCTTTTTCTTGAAGAGTCGAAATTATTCGTCCCTGATCCAAGCATCATTTGTTCATTTTTGTTGATAAAACCTGATAATTAATTTATAAATGGCTTCAATCCAATGAAATGGCGATCAATATGATGCGAGATGCCCATGTTATAATTATTGCCCTTGTCATCCATCTTGCCCACGGATCGTTATTAGCCAAAGACACATCACACTTATAAGGCCTCCAGATGTCAATAGATAAATTTATCCATCAACGAAATATTTTTCTTCCGCTCTTTCAAATAACGAACCATCCGGCTATTGGCAGCATTTCTGACTTTGTTTCAACATGGGCATCGGGAGAATGATTCCGCACCATACACTTATAGAGGTTCAACTACCTGTTCAATCTGCCCAGGGGAAAATATAGAGTCCACTTGGCATCAGGCAGCTGCAAGGTGAAATCATCACCTTGCGACCTGGAAAATATACCGTTCCCTCATGCCGACCTAATCAAATAACGGGGTCTGAGGATTATCCCCAGTAAGTAGCAGGTTCGGTTGAGGGGCAGAACCTTTCCAACGAGCCAAAGAGCACGTTANNGAAAATTGTAGGAGCGGAACGGACCGCCAATCAACTGTAGGGGATACCGGGTTTATTCGTCATATCATCGAATATGCGTTCATGGACGCAAGGACTTTCTCTCTCGATGCGGATACATGCTCGTACCCATAGTTGTTCCATTAGGTGCCCGGGCTGATCCGTTCCCTCCATGATTATAGGTTTAAGAATTTCTTTTGGTCGAAAGCCTCCTTGTTTTTGAGCATGAAGTAAACAGCCCGTCCCAATTTATGGGCAAGGATAGACAGGGCTTTTGATTTGCCGTGTTTCTTGGTGAGCCTGTCCAGATATTTCTTTGCCGGGTCATTGCCATTGAGAAAGAAGACGGCGGCCTCGGAGAAGGCCCACTTGAGGTGAGCGTTTCCTATTTTACTGCCGCCTGAGCCGCATTTTTTCCCATTGGATTCTTTGGCGCATTTTACGAGGCGGCTGTATGAGGCAAAATCCTGCACACTGGCAAAGCGGCGGATATTTTCTATTTCGTACAGTAAGATCAGGGCGATGATTTTTCCAACCCCGTGGATGGTCTGTAGCAAGGCATAGGAAACCGGGTCGTGGTTATTGGCCAGTTTAATGATGGATCTTTCGAGTTGCAGTAAGATGCCGTCATAGGTCCTGATCATTTCAATGTCCATGGCAATGCTCTTTTGCACAGCAGGCTGTTCAAAACACTCAGCCATACCGTCCCTGTTCTGATGTCTTGAGATGGGGCCAAAGGGATCAGGCAGGTTGTACTGGCTGTTCGTGTTCTGGATATGAGCATAGAGAGCAGAACGCTTTCTCATAAGGTGATTCCGGCGTCTCATAAGGTCACGCGTGGCTCTCATCTTTGCCGGATACACNNCGATCTTGTCGTTTTTTGCTTTTCCACCATGGATTGCTTTCATATAGAGGGCATGTCCGAGGACAAAGGGAATGCCTTCTTTGTGGCAAAGATCGGCTACCCAGTACCAGGTGAAGATGCATTCTACGGCAACGACAATATCCTCACGATAGGGAGCGACAGCCTTGAGAAAGGCATCACGATCGGTTTTCATGTTGCGGTGTTCCCTGATTTCTCCCTTTTCATCGAGGATGCAGACATACA
>JAFNGM010000013.1 GCA_017885225.1 Syntrophaceae bacterium
TGATTATGGCAAAGTGAGTATTGCCAGGAGAAATCTTGAATAATTTACATCGCATCTTATTTGTGTGTAATTTCAGGGTCAGGCTTGAAACTTGATTACCACCGGGGGCTTCCTTCTTGAAACTTATTCATTCGAACAGTATCCTTAAATTATGTAGTTAGGTATACTGTCCCTGGAAGTCAAAGATTCAATTCAAAGGGAAGAAAGACACACAGTTCCCGACCCTGCGTAAATAAAAGGGGCCTAAGGAAGGCGTTTGACCAGATTCACGATTTGCGGATTTTCGGTAACAGATTTATTTTTGCATGTTTCTTAAAAAACACAAAAATGTTCTGAGAGAACATTCCTGCCTGAACTAAGGGGCTGATACTTTTATTTCTACTATCTCCAACATAAAGATTGGGATTTCCTAATGGGGTTTACATCTTCACGATTTCAACCCTGCGATTTTTAGCTCTGCCCTCTTCGGTCTTGTTGTCTGCGATGGGATTGTCCTGTCCCCAGCCTTTGGCGCTTAAACGTTTTGCGTCAATTCCTGCTTTCACCAGAGCCCTCACCACTGATTCTGCACGTTGCTGTGAGAGGGTTTTGTTCCTTGCAGCGGTCCCTGTGCTGTCGGTATGACCTTCTATGCTTATTTTCAAACCAGGGTTATCTTCTAAGAGTTTGACAATCTGATCTACTATGGTTTTGGATTCAGGTTTGATGGTTGCCTTGTCTGTGTCGAAGTTGATGTAAAGTGCTATGAACCCCTGCTTGTTTAGTGCGGCAATCATGTCACCAGCTGTCACTTCCTGGGACATAGCCTTCTTTTCGACGATGACCAAGTTATATGCCTCTCCCTGGTCATAAGCCTTGACATGGACCCACGTGGACATTCCCCCTTTCTCCACTTTTAAATAAGTCTTATCACGGGTTTCGAATACGGTCATTCCGCCTATCTTCTGGATGGCATTAGTATAGTTTCGCACAATTTGCAGTTCACTCGGGGCCTTTGCCCCCTCTTTCATAACGTACTTGATGAAATGGTAAGTTCCCTCGACCGACACCTCTTTCCCTTGGGAATCTGCAAAGGTATATTGATCAAAATCCTTTTTCTCACAGCTATCAATATAGAAGTTAGGCATCCGGCTCAAGAGTGGATGATCCGTACACCCTGGATCGTCCTGAGCATTACATAAACCGTTCATAAATAGAAAAATCGAAACAACAGTAATCAAGATCTCTATTAACCCCTTCTTTCTCATGTCAGCGCTCCTTTTAATGTAATGAAGTTGAAAATCAATTTTTCTTAAGAATTAAAGATTCATTAATTAACCTCGTTTGTCAAGTGCGGATTGAATCCAGGCAAAGAGGGGACGCTCTTAACTTATAAACATTTAGCATGATAGGAATAAGTTTAAATGTTAAGAACGTCCCTTCTTATTATGTAACTTTTTCTTGAAACAGCTTAAGAAAATACCTTGCATTATGCACCCACATAGGGTACAAATGCACCCATCATGAGTACACCACTGAAAATTGATCAACTTGGTACAACTCTTTTCGGCAAGACTCGCCGTGCGATTCTTACCTTGCTTTTTAGTCATGTCGATGAAAGTTTTTATCTTCGTCAACTGACACGGTCAGTAGGTGTTGGCATGGGCGCCGTGCAGAGAGAACTTAANNCAGGTCTATTATCAGGCCAATTCTCAGAGTCCTATCTTCAAGGAACTAAAGAGCCTTGTGGTGAAAACAGCCGGCGCGGGCGATGTATTGCGAACCGCGCTAGCCCCACTTGCTGACCGCATAGATACGGCATTCATTTATGGTTCGATCGCCCGCGGTGAAGAAAGAAAAAGCAGTGATATAGATGTTTTGATCGTGGGTAATGTGACTTTTGCAGACGTTACTTCCGTATTGAGCAGTGCCCAGGAAACCATTGGTCGCGAAATCAATCCTACCGTCTATCCACGCACCGAGTTTTTATCTAAGGTACGCACGGGACATCATTTTCTTAGTTCTGTTCTTGATGGAGAGAAGCTTTTTTTGATCGGAGACAAAGATGAGCTTGAAAGAATGGTTGAAAAACGGTTGGCTCGTAGATCATAAAACAAGTCCTGAAGAGATTACTAATTTCTTGAAAGCAGCGGACCGGAATCTTAAAGACGCCAAAACAACGGGATTGTCTCCTGACTGGAAATTAAATATCGCATATAGCGCTGCCCTCCATTTAGCAAATGCGGCATTGGCCGCGGAGGGATACAGAGCTACTCGTGATTCACATCATTATCGAACCATCCAATCACTTGCATATTCAATCAACGCTGATCCCAAACTCATTATTCAACTGGATCGTTTCAGAAAAAAAAGAAATCTTGGAACCTATGAGATTGCTGGCGCCGTATCCGATTAGGAAGCTGAGGAGATGATCATGCTTGCAGTAAATCTTCGCAAGCAAGTTGAAGAATGGCTCAGAGAAAACCATCCGGGCTTGTTCAGCGGAAAAAGCTGAATTCAATCATCTCAACCTCACCTTGACAAAGAGGGACGCTGTTAATTTATAAACATTTAGCATGATAGGAATAAGTTTAAATGTTAAGAACGTCCCTTCTTATTACACTCCCGTTGAATGCTTCCGCATGCCCATCCGGCTGATCTTAAGAATCGGCATCCAGAAGTGGAATGGAAAGCTATAAGCTGAATTCGGGTTGAAAGCTGCAACAACTTCATAGCCCATCACCTATTCGATAGAATATGCATGACTTTCTGATCTTTTGTTTCCTTCTGTTTGATATAATATCGGTAATAAGCCCCATTAAACCTTTAAAAATTCGAATTAGATTTTTCTTGACTTTGGAAATTATTCTGGCATTTTGGAGCGACCACTTCCATTTGGAGGCGCAATATGGAATTAATAGACAGATTTTTCAAACCGCCAAAGGCCAGTTTTTTCCTTTTCGGACCCCGCGGCACAGGGAAGTCTACATTTATCAGTAAAGTTTTCAAAGATAGTTTATCGGTCGATTTGCTTGATCCGGAACGGGTCCGTTATTTTTCTGCGATGCCTGAGCGGCTGAAGGAAATTACCGATGCTTACCCTAAGCCAGGCACTCTTGTTATCGATGAGATACAGAAAGTCCCGGATTTGCTTCCGGTGGTGCATAGTGTAATGGAACAAAAGAAGGGATGGAACTTTATTTTAACGGGCTCCAGTGCCCGCAAACTGAAACGTTCGGGGGTGGATTTACTGGGAGGTCGGGCAATCCTTTGTACTATGCACCCTTTCATGGCTTCTGAAATGGGGTCACGATTCAGCTTTGATGACGCGCTCCTTCATGGACTACTACCCATTGTCGTGGCTTCGGAGAACCCCGCTGATGTTCTGCGTTCGTATGCTGCCCTCTATCTGAGGGAAGAAGTGCAGATGGAGGGGCTGGTGCGCAACATAGGCAATTTCTCCAGATTTCTGGAAGCCATAAGCTTTTCCCATGCATCAATCCTCAACATCAGTAATGTAGCGCGTGAGTGTGCGGTAGAGCGGAAGGTAGTGGAGGGTTACGTGGAGATATTGGAAGACATTCTTCTTGGCTGGCGGCTTCCTGTGTTCACAAAGAGGGCAAAACGGAAGCTGGCTCTGCATCCGAAATTCTTTCTATTCGACGCAGGCGTCTTTCGTTCTTTGAGGCCTCAAGGACCTTTCGATCGTCCCGAGGAGATAGAAGGCCAGGCATTGGAAGGGCTGATTGCACAACATCTCAAGGCTTGGATTGCATACTCCGATGTCAAGAGAGAGCTTTTCTTCTGGCGAACAAGGTCAGGCGTGGAGGTTGATTTCATAGTATACGGAGAAGACGGCATTTGGGCGATTGAAGTTAAAAATACCCAACACATTCGCCCCGCTGATTTGCGTGGGCTCAGGTCATTTAAAGAGGAATTCCCTGAAGGCAAAACTTTCTTTCTCTACCGTGGAAAGGATCGTCTGAGTAGGGAAGATACATTGTGTTTACCCTGTAAAGAATTTCTTGCCGCACTTCAACCCGATCTGGTTTTAGAGGAATTTTTCTCCATTTCACATAAATGATAGTTTTTTGATTAATAACCAAGGTCAATCTCAAGATATAGAGGACGCCCAATACAAATCTTCAGTCGCAAACATCTCATTTTATTGAATCCGCTCGCGAGCGCATTC
>JAFNGM010000014.1 GCA_017885225.1 Syntrophaceae bacterium
TCCGATCAGGTCGAGGGCAAGCTTCACGGGAATGACGGAATTATGCACATTATTGCTTTTAGCGAATCCGCTATTCCCCTGGTTCTTCAGGCAGACGTTTCAGATTCTTCAAATAGCGCGGGAGGTTAAACTCTTGCTTATGCTTGAGCGCGTGGTAGACCTCCATGCAGACTGCTTGCGCAATATATATCCTGGCGTTATCCTCTGATACACCTTCTGATGTCAGCCGTTTTAGCGTCTCTCTGGTTTCCGGTGGGTCGTTTGCTTCAAGTTGATTCTCGACCACCTCGAGAAATACGCGTTTCAGACGGGGGTTTGATTTTTCCATTTTTCCCTTCTTCTATCAAGATATCAAGGCTGTTTCAGAAACTCAATAACCTTTCTATTCACCATGTCCGCCTGCACAATTGTTAAGTCATGACCGGCGCCGGGAATGATTTCTGCTTTTATCTGTGGCGCCACTCTGTTGAGGCGCTGTGTGGCTTTCCGGGCGGAATAGAGCTTTTCATTCTCGCCGACTAAATACAGCGCGGGGACGGAGATGCTTTGTAATGCGTTATCTTTCAAGACNNATCCTGTGCCAGCCAACGCATAAAATTTCTGGCAAAGGCGCGGTGAGGCAGGAAGCCGACCATAGCGCGCATAAACCATGACAGTCTCAGGGGTAATACGGTAAACACAGGGGCCAGCAGGACAATTTTATCGAGCCGTTTGGGGAAGCGGAGCGCATAATGGCATGTCAGCCATCCTCCATACGACAGACCCATAAGATTGATAGTGCTTCCCAGCTCAAGNNTTAAAAACCCCGGATAACGCTTCAATATTCGGTATCCACTGCAGTGAATTTCCGCTGCCTCCATGCAGCAGCACCAGCGATGGAGCGCCAGGGGACCCGCTGATCCGCACGAAAGTGGGACCGTAAGAAGTATCTACCGTCCTGGTTTCCGATGGGACCGGCCACTTCTTCGCCCTCATATCATACAACTGGAGATACTGCTCTTTTGCTTTCGCTGATCGGAAGGGGTGATATGGAGGTATCTCCATAAGTACTATCCTCGCACATGGAGCGGCTCTCCAGCGCCTGCCCCTGCTTATTAGAACAGGGTGAGCTGTGCTGCTCGCATGACCATGGCTACAAAATAAAACATCAGCCCGACATATACTAAGGTCGATATGGCATGTCTCAGAAAATAACGGGAAAAGATTCTTCGTTCGGAAAAGCATCTCCAGGTATAAAGAATCCCGACCTGTAAGAGATAAATCGCATAGCCAAGTATGGTCAAAACCTTGGCTGCAAGCCCCCAGTTACCGAAGTAGGTGAAGAGTGCGATAAGTGCGAAAGAGAGGTGCGCAAAACCTACTTCGTACTGGTAGTAAGGAGTCGAGGACTCCCATCCCAGCCGCCGGGCATCACTTTGGTGAAATATAAGGTGACCGGCATAGCTGAGGAGTCCGACAATCCCGACTGTTGCGATAGTGATAGTATTAAGCGCGGCTTCGAGATTGTTATCGAACAATTCGTAGTAGCCGAAGAAGAGGCCGATTGTGCCGATGGCAATCCTTACTATCGCGATGATATGTGCGATCATAGCGCCCTCAGTCAGATCCAGCGAACCCTGAGATGATCTATCCCGCGTGAGTTGAAATAGCGCTTGCCGCAGGCAGATAGGTACGTTCGGTGTAATCCTTCACCATGCGGTCTGCGTTGAAACGCCAGCCAAGAGTCAGCATTGCGTGCTTTATCATCTTGACCCAGTTATGCGGGATTCCGTGAGCATCCCTATCGTAGTAGAGGGGTATCACTTCCTTTTCGAGAGTTTCATAAAGGTATTCAGCATCCCTCTGATACTGCACTGCTTGATCATTGTGCATGCCGCCATGACCGATGGCAAAGCCGTTCCTGCCGTCATATGCTTCATTCCACCAGCCGTCGAGAACTGAGAGATTCAGCCCCCCATTAAGAACGACTTTCTGTCCGCTGGTACCGCACGCCTCCAAAGGCCTTCGGGGGGTGTTCAGCCACACATCAACCCCCTGAACGAGATGGCGGGCCACATTGTAATCGTAGTTTTCGACGAATACTACTCTCTTCCTGTAGGAGCGGGTGTAGCTGTATTGGGCAATCTTCTGCAATAATCGCTTGCCCTCGTCGTCCCGGGGGTGGGCCTTCCCGGCAAAAACAATCTGGATCGGTCGGCGCGTGTCTTCAATTAATTTCGCCAGGCGCTCGGGTCGAGAAAGAATCAAGTCTCCCCGTTTATAGGTTGCAAACCTCCGGGCGCACCCGATTGTGAGTACGTCCGGATCAAGAATCTGGTCGATCTGTTTGATCGTTTCGCGATGACCCAGGCGCTCTGATTGCAGTTGCAGGCGTCGACGGACAAAACGGATGAGACGCATTTTCAAACTCTGGTGTGTTTCCCACAATTCCCCGTCATCAATCTCCTCCACTTTCTCCCAGATGTCCGTATGCACCATACGTGTAGGCCAATCCTGCCCGAGACGTGTCTCAAACAATTGGTTCATCTGGGGTGCCAGCCAGGACAATACGTGTACACCGTTGGTTATGTGGCCGATAGGAACTTCTGCCTCGGGGCGGCCTGGCCACAAAGCATTCCACATGAGGCGGCTGACGGTCCCATGGATTGCCGAGACACCGTTCGCCCGCTGTGTAGTCTTCAAAGCCAGGACAGTCATACAGAAAGGTTCTGATCTATCCTGTGGATTGACGCGGCCTAAAGCCATGAAATCGTCGTGAGATAACCCCATCCTCTCCCGGAAGATGCCTAAGTGCTCTTCAATCAGGTCCGGTGAGAATCTGTCGTGACCGGCGGCAACGGGAGTGTGCGTCGTGAAAACGGTATACAGAGACATGCGTCGATGGGCGCGGTGAAATGGAATCTGGTCATACTCCATAATCCGGCGGATCTCTTCGAGAATGGCAAAGGCGCTATGTCCCTCGTTTAAATGCAGCACCCCGGGGAAAATATTCAGTGCTTGCAGGATACGCGCACCGCCAATCCCCAGCAACAACTCCTGCCGAATACGGAACTTGTTGTCGCCTCCGTAAAGCCGGGCAGTAAGTTCACGATCTTCGTTCGAATTACCTTCTACGTTAGAATCTAAAAACATCAAGCGAACCCGTCCCACCCAAGCCTGCCAGACCCGGGCCAGAAGAAAACCGCTCCGGGTATCAATCCGTATAATCAATGGATGTCCTCCCACATCCACGACTGTTTGCAACGGCAAATTGTTGATATTAAGATTGATGTAGTCTTCTTCCTGCCAGCCGTCTTTATTCAAGTGCTGGCTGAAATAGCCCTGGTTGTAAAGAAGCCCGATTCCTATCAGAGGAATTCCCAGATCGGAGGCGCTCTTCAGATGGTCTCCTGCGAGGATGCCTAACCCGCCGGAGTAAATCGGCAGCGATTCATGCAGGCCGAACTCGGCGGAAAAGTACGCGACAGGCCTTTTGTTTAAATTGCTGCAATGCATGCCCCCCCATGTTTTATCCTTCTTTACATATTCATTCAGTCTTCGGAAGGCATAGTTTATTCTGCTGTGGAGTACAAGCTCGGAGGCTCGTTCCTCGATTTGTTCCGGTGTGATCTGATTCAGAAATGCAATCGGATTGTGATCAACCTGGCGCCAGAGATGTGGGTCCAAGTCGGTGAAGAGGCCAAGGACTTCTGGATGCCATGTCCACCAGAGATTCTGAGCCAGCGCAAGAAGCCGTTCATGAAGAGGCGTGTTTGATCCTATCATTCATTAATCTCCTTAACTCAAGTGTTTAAGGTTCTTCAATATCGAGGGGTTCATTCTTCGCTTTTCGATACGACAAGTAGCTGTGTAAGAACCAGCCGAGAATAAATC
>JAFNGM010000015.1:0-4400 GCA_017885225.1 Syntrophaceae bacterium
AGAATCTGAAAAAAGAAAATGAGAATGTGAAGGTTATCATGATTACCGCCTTTCATGAGATAGATTCCCGCATCAAGGCCAATGAGGCTGGTGCCTTTGCATATATCAAAAAACCCATCGACATGTTTGAACTTGATCGTGCCATCAAAAGTGCCTTCAATACACGCGAGATGGGAAAATAGAAAAGCGGATCAATGTGCCGCGAATACGTAAATGTATCGAAAATCATTTCTCGATGCCATATGATTCATCTGTTTGGCGAAACGTGAGTAATATTTTAGATGCAATATCGCTTCACCCTTTTTTACCGCTCCCTTCCNNGCGCGCATCATGTGATTTTCATCTACATACATCCTTTCAAAGGGTCTTCCTTTACAACAATAGCTATTATCCCATTGACTCATAAGGCCGCTTGCCATACACGTAACCCCACAAAAAAGGGAGTTCTTATCAATTTTGAGGTTTATAACATTCATGGAAAGCAAGAATCATGACTGCACCCATTATGAAGAAGGCCGAAGGAGATGGCGTTAAAATTCAATTGGCCATCTGGGAAGGAAGAAAAAAGCAAATTCTTTGTATCCATGGTATCACAGCTAACTGCCGATTCTGGGATTGCCTGGCTTCGGCCCTCTCTCCCCATCACAGAGTAATTGCCATGGATCTTCGAGGCAGAGGACTCTCGGATAAACCGCCTACAGGTTATTCTATCAAACATCACTGCAAAGATATCTTGATCCTGATGAACGATCAGGGACTGCAGCGGCCTGTGTTGATGGGACATTCCCTAGGAGCATTCATTTCCCTTTTTTTTGCAGCCCGGTATCCTAAAAGGGTGGATCAATTGATCCTTCTGGACGGCGGGGGAAAACTTTCCGCAGATCAAAGGGATAAGGTGTTTGCTGGAATAAAGCCCTCCCTGGACCGTTTGGGACAGATCTTTCCTTCCTTAAAAATCTATCTCTCTCAAATGAAGCAAGCCCCTTATTTGCAACCGTGGAATTCTTATATGGAAACTTATTTCCGTTACGAGATTGAAAAGGTGGTAGGGGGTATTCGGTCCCGCGTTCACCAAAAACATATAGAGGAAGAAGCTAAGAACTTAAGGAAAGTGGATTCAAGAAAATTCTATAAGAAAGTAAAGGCTCCGACTCTCATTTTGCGGGCCACGAAAGGGATGTTGGCCGAGGATGACCTCTTGCTTCCCGAAAATGTCATAGACAGAATGGTTCGTGAGATACCGAATGCGAAGAAGGTCGATATTAAAGGCACCAATCACTATTCCATCCTGTTTCAGCCCAACAAGAAACGTGACCAAACCATCCTCAAATTCTTGAATCAAAACTTGCCCTGATGAAAATTCCCAAAAGAATATGAAGTTCTTCCTTGTTTATTCCAGTAACTTGGAGGTGATGAAAGATNNTTGCTGAAATTTCAGAAATATGCAAGAGTACAAATGGAAATGAATAACGATCATCTTCCCACAAGGCTTCGGCCCATCATCCTCCATTTTACCGCAAATTTCCTTTGACAGACGAAACTTCATTGTCTTATACTCTGACCACCAAAAAGCAAATTCTTATCAATTGATTCATCCCCCTTCCTTGACAACTCACGTTTGGTAAGGTATTCAGTGAACCGCATTAAAAATCTTCACCCGAAAAGGAGAATCAAATGGCCAGGATTGCTTTGTATGCTTTGATCGCAATGTCCCTCCTCGTCTCGCAGGTTATGGCGGCACCGAGGATGACAGCGTTCGATCCCGCGCGGCAGGGGTTTGCTTTCAGCAACACGTTCCATAACGATTTTGTCCCAGCGCTCGACATCCGCACCGAGGGGCTGTGCGGCGGGATGACTTTTGTCACCCTCGATTACTACTTCGCCAAGATGCCCATCCCGGCGCAGGATTACAGGCCGGCGAACCGGACGGCCTTGCAGAGTTACCTGTACAACAGGCAGGTGGAAGCCATCCAGATCAGTCTCGACAAGTGGGCGGAACTGGGATTCAATCCGGGCGGGGCGCGCAATTCCGAGTTCTTTCGGTGGGGTCTCGACGGCAAGGGCAGGATCGCCGAACTCCGCGCGTTCATCGACATGGGAATACCTGTTCCGCTCGGGCTGCAGGGGGCCCAGGGATATTCCGGAAGCCACTATGTCCTGGCCATCGGCTATGACATGGGCCGCTACAAGGGGGACTTTGGCTCCTACCAGGAGGACTTCAAGATCTTCATCCTGGACCCCAACAACCCCAGGAAGGCAAAGCAGCTCATACCTGATTTTTCGAGGCAGCTCTGGCGCCACGCCGACGATAAGACCACCGGCTGGCATTCCTATTTTGTTGTCAAAAATTTTCAGAGAAAGCAACCACCCACCATCGTGAGCCCCGCCATCGTAAATCCCGTCTATCCCAATGACGGCCTGGTGCGCGAGCTTCTACTCACGTTTGAGACAGGCGCAGACGACCTGCGCGGCGGCGCCGATAACGTGAATGTGGTGATGAACGTTTACGATGGCACCCAGCAGCCTTTCATGATCGTAAACCAGGGCGGCCGCTGGATCCGGGACTACTCGGAAACCGTGCGGCTCCAGCTTATCAAGCCCGTGCCGCTCGCCCAGATCAAAAACCTGGTAATCTCGACTACGTTTGGGGGCGGGATCAGCGGCGACAACTGGGACATGAAGTCGCTCAAAGTGCGGGTCATTGGCGGAGGCATCGACCGCCGCGATTTTGTCAAGGCCGGCCCTTACCGGTTCAGCGGGCAGGCCCAGCTCGCCGTCATGATGAACCCTCCTCCTCCCACTCCGGCGGGAATGGCGGACAAAATAGAGCTAATCTTCGTTACGGGCAATGACGACCTGCGCGGCGGCAATGACAACGTCAATGTCACTCTCACCTTCAAGGACGGCGTGAGCCAGTCTTTTTCTAATGTAAATCAATCGGCCCGGTGGACCAACGGTCAGAAGAATGTGGTCCTGAACCTTAACCGCGCCGTTCAGTCGAATTTTTTGAAGACCATAACCATCTCGACGACCTTTGGGGGCGGGATCAGCGGCGATAATTGGGACATGAAGTCGTTCAAGGCGGGTCTATTGGGCCCGGGGGTTTACAAGTGGACCGCAAATTTCGGGTTCAAGCGGTTTACAGGCGGGGACAGGATGCTGGTGGTGCCCTGCACTCCCTGAATTAAAAGGAACGAAACTTACCCAGGCGATTCCGGGCTTCGATCAGCGTGTCGATGGCCCCTACCCCCACATTCTTGGAATTTGGGGGACAGTATACCTAACTACAAAATTTAAGTATACTNNGTAGGTGAAGGTTGCAGGAATAACCACCGACCTTATTGGTGGCCTTGAATATGCGGCAAGCCTACGAACAATTTCCGTAAGCTTGCCAGATAAGGATTGAAACTACTACTCCAAAAACATTGTTCACCAACAGTGTTGGTTCACAAAATGGGTGGGGTACGAGGAAGCGGCGGCGGGCATCCCAACGGCTTGCTCATCTTGATCGGGCCTTTCTTGTTGTCCAAATCGCTCGTCTCGTTCACAAGTTTCAGTGGATCTGCAATCGCGAAGAAGGGATGGATCACGTTCGGCGGCGTCCANNGCTCGGACATCAGGTAGTAGACCGGAATGTCAACGGTCTGACTTGCACCCGGCGCCAAGGCATTAAGAAACGCGCCATTGCCCCATCCTACTTTGTCTTGCGCCATAACCTGCACGAGCGCCTTGTTCCCCAATGACGCAGAGGAAGGTGACGCGGCGGTACCAACGTTTTTCACGGTCACCCTAAAGATGTAGACGGGATGACCAGGTGTACAATTGCCGGGTGCAGGGGCGGATGGCCCTATGAACCCGAAACTTTCAATGACCAGATTGGGCTTGCCCTGGGGACATGGAACGTTGGAAGGCACTTCTACTACTGAGGCGAAATCAACGTAGAACTCGGCCGGACCGTCTACGGAGTAAATGATTGTTTCGTTCGCCGGGCACACCGTATTTGTTCCTTTTATTACTTGCCAGCGGCCTGTGCCAGTCGTAAAGGCGCTGACACCGGTGTTTCCCCCATTGCCGGTCCCCATGCCCACCTTACCGCTTTTGACGAAGATGGACGCTGAATTGGCGACTTTTGTCGGGCCCGTATTGATTGGCTTCCAAACCTGAACGAGGCCGTTGCTGGCGCCAGTGGTTTTAACGTGAATAACGCCGCGTCGTCCCATGAATAATGGAAGGTGATTTGTCGTGGTCGTGGCCGCGCTATTGTTCCAGGTCGTCCACGGTGGCGCCGCAGAACCACCAGGAACCGGTGCCCCTGTAATAGTACTGGCCGCACCGCCAATCGAGAAATCTGGGTTTGTGAGGACGTTGGCGGCAACTGCGGAGCCCGCAAATAGCACCAA
>JAFNGM010000015.1:4423-5948 GCA_017885225.1 Syntrophaceae bacterium
GGAAACATTCTTATATGTCAAGACTATTTGACTGTAAAAAAATGTGGCATCACTATTCGTTTTTCGCAGGAACGTATGCGAGATTCTATTGAGCGTCATTTGAACCGACGTCAAATCCATCCATTCCGCAAATCACCGCGGTAAATATCCTATGTTGGGTAAGCAGTGACAATGTTATCCATGGAGGAATTAGGCAGCATAGTGGGGTCAGACATGATATGTGATTTCATATTTCAAGCCTGACCCCATTATCTATTTCAAAACAAGAAAGTTCTTATCAATAGAGCGTAACAATGTTATAACCGCAGCCAAATCCCGTTCAGTGATCGCGTTCTGCGTTCGTTCTCCGGGGTTACATTGATATAAAAGAAAGGGAAAAGTTTATGACGCGGGGCGACGTTTTTATACAATTGTTATCGGAATTGCACGACGAACCAAAAGAGCTCATCGCTGACATGTTGTCCGTGATGAAGGACTCGATACCCCTCGAAGAGCATAATTTCGACGAAGAAATCTCGGACACCGAAGCTGGACAATTGCTTGATGAATTGATGCAGGAAAAAGAAGCCATACTTGAATGGTTTTTCGAAGGTTATCGTCGATTTCTTTGGCGAACTCGAATGCCGCAGGGTGACGCGTGAGTAACATTATATTTTTATCAAATTGTGAGGAATATGGAAAAGAACTCCCGTAGCAAGCAAGACGGCGATTCCGGCCGGAAAGGGCCTGTAGATGGAATCAGTTTGGAGGATTGGGCCTACCCGATTGATTACCTGGGAGGCTCGTACCTTGTCATAGATGACGACGCGCTTCTCGAGTGGGCCCAGAGCAACGGCATTTCTCCCCGGAACGCCCAGATCGAAGCGCTCCAGCGCAAAATAATTCCGCTCCGCTATGCGAAAAACTTTCGTGCCCTGACTCTTGCCGAACAAAGAAAGCTATGCGAGAGCCGGGTGCTTATATGCGGCTGCGGAGGAGTCGGCGGGGTTCTCATCAATCTCCTCTCACGGGCCGGCGTAGGCACTCTGCGCCTGGTGGATGGAAGCACTTTTGCTCCCTCCAATCTCAATCGCCAGTGGTTTTGTGATACACACGCTCTCTCACGCCCCAAAGCAGAGGTAGCCAACGAGCGCGTTCGGGCCATTAACCCTCTCATAGAAGTTGAGGCATTTTCCACACGCATGGATGGGGATAATGCCGGAGATTTGATCAGAGGGATGGATCTGGTTGTGGATGCATTGGATGACCTCCCGGTACGTTTCCTTCTGGCGGAAGCCGCAAAACACGCAACGATACCCTTCATTCATGCCGCCGCGACCGGATGGTGGGGACAAATCAGCACATTCCTTCCGGGATCTTTTTTTGATCTGCACGACGTGTATGGACAGGAAACAGAGCAGGATCCGGCAGTGGAGATGATGGGCGCCCTCGGCCCGGCTCCTGCCGTTATCGGGAGTCTTGTGGCTTTTGAAGCGATCCGCCTTCTTTCGGGCAGGAACTCCGCATACGCCGATCAGCTTCTTTA
>JAFNGM010000016.1 GCA_017885225.1 Syntrophaceae bacterium
CCCTGTATCGCTCCACGAGGTCATAGCGAGGTGCGCACTCGTCCATCAGATCATACGGGCCGTAATCTCGTGGTGTATAGGTAAGAGATGATCCGGAGGCTGTTTTTGCAATCCCGGGAACGGCCATAGTATTATTCCCATTCTGAAGGTTGTCTATCAGTTCGCGGAAGCTCTTCTTTCCAACGCCGATAACGATGTAATCGATCTCTTCCCGGTTATAATAGGAAGGATCGCACGTGGCGTGAGTTCCCCCGACCACAATGACGCAATTATTTTCTTTCCTGATTTTTCCGGCATATCTTAGCGTCGTATTCGCTTCACACGTGACCGCCGTGAAACCGATAACGTGGGGACGAAAATCTGCGATGCCGCGCCACAGGGCGTCCTCTTCATCACATTTCATATCGATAATCAGGAGGTCATGCCCTCCCAACGCCCCGGCAATTACTTCAAGACCGAAGGGTTCGCCCCGGAAGATCTGCTTGATCGATGTGACACCATATTCCTCTTCTGGAATGCTTCGACCCGAATTGGGCGGATTGACGAGTAAGATTCTCATGATAAACTACATCTAACGTGATATTGCAGAACTGTCAATGGCTTTCCAAAGAACACGCGAATGACTGAACGTGTCATACTTTCTGAGTCGTTTCATACCCGTCAGGGCATGTATTCATAAGGGGTCGCTCGCTTCAATTACGCGTGATGATAGGGAGCTTTCCTGAGATTCCAGGCAATAAATCTATGTTCCAGCTCCGGTGACGGGTTGCAACTTCGAAAGATATCAATAACCTCTTTCCATTTATAGAATGGTAAGGGACGCAGGGAAATATCTGGACAAAAACTTGAATCATAGATCTGAGACGGTGTGTTGAAGGCAGTAAGAACAGCAATGAGGCGATAGTGTTCCTGATAGCCCGGACACGTTACATCTGAGCTTTCATAAGAGAAAGGATAGAGCTTGCAGACGGATGGCCTCAGGGGGTGATTGTAGATTCGACATAAATTGTCCCTGTTCAGAAAGATGCAGGGCTCCGCATGAGATGCTATGCATTTTCGAAAGCAGTCACTATAGCGGGAAAACGTATCCTCCTCCGACCAGTGGAGAAAGCGGGCAATAGCCAGCACGTCCATCTCCGGAACATGAGGCATGTAAGTCTTGCAGCAACGACCGGTCTTCAGGCAGATGAAGGGAACGAGAACATCATATTCGGAGAACTCGATCTTGGAAAAAAGTTCCTTCTCTGTATTGATGAGAGTGGGGATACCCATGATTCAACAGCCTTTCCCGCGCACATCAAAACTCTAAGAGAGCACAACGCCTGTGGCGTCAGCATCTCCCATCCCCATAATGCGACAGGGCAATATTATATGCTCCGCTGAAAAACGATTTCCTGCCCAATGATCCTCCGTTATATTCACATTACTTTCCCAGCGAGCTCGATACACGAGGAAAAGAGCCCTATGTTTCGCAGCCTTATGTCGGTTTGATATTATCCTTAGCCCACTGAATAAGTTCCATTAAGGAGGTGCCTCTGGGAAAAAATTCAATGATCCCCATTTTCTTTATCTTAGGGATTTTATCGTGGTCGAAATGTCCTCCGGCGGTAACCCCGATATGTGATGAATCCTCCTTCTTCAGAAGCTTTACAACTCTGGCGAGGTCTTCGATTTTAGCCCCCGGCAATGTCGTTATCCCGATATGGTCGACACACTCCTGGATTGCTGAGGCGACGATGGCCTCAGGTCTCTGGATATCCGTGTATATCACTTCGTACCCCGCATCCCGAAAGGCCAGCGCAAGATTCGTCATCGCTGCCTCATATCCCTCGCCAAGTTTAGCCATTAAAATCCTCACCCGTTTGGTTCTCATGGCATCCTCCCTTTTCATGGATTATTCAAGTGTCCTTCAGTAAATCATTGCACGGGATTCGCTCAACGAATGGACTTCTCTTTTTGAAGCGACAGTGTTTTCATATACTCCAGCAAGGGGATAAGATTTTCCGGTTTCATCTCATCATAATCTTCAGTCATTAAACTCCTGAGGCTCTCATCCCTTTCCATAATTCTGCCGACCGAAACGAGAAGTTTATCGAAGAAACTCAGATCCTTGCTTAATATCTTCCCGCGGAGAGGAAAATATTTGATCTCTTTTCTTATCTCCTCCGGCAGATTACTTTGATAAATTCTTTGGATGTTGGGGTGCCCCGGGGGTGTGCCGGAAACCGTGAACAGGATCACTTTTTTTGCCTTAATATCGCTCCAGCCTTTCACGATGAGCGGAGCGATGACAATCCCTCCCATCCGGATATAACCACCAAACACAATCACATCGTATCTGGTAAAATCAGGCTTATCTTCTTTTTCAGCATCGATCAGATCACTGGGAACATCTTTATTGATCCACTGGGCATACTGTTTCGTGCTCCCATATTTGCTTTTATACACAATGAGCACTCTGGGTTTGCTCTCTGTACTCAAGGGACCGTCTTTTTCGATTTCTGACCTTTCGCCCATCTGCGTATGCATACAGGCACTCACGCACAACGCGATGAACAGAATAACAATCAGTTTGTACCCTTGCTTCATCACATTCATACAGTTTTCTTTTCTTTCCTTCTCTCGAATCCTGGAATCCTCGACCATTCGAATCCTCGCGGCGCATAAGATCGAACTGAAGTACTTGCTGAGAGGCGAAGGTTTTTCTCCCAATCCCCGAGCGCGACAATAATGTTTATATCATGCCAATAATATCACTAAAGTCAAGCTGTATCGGTAATCGAGCTTGACCTGAGCATGACTTTCCGTTAAAAAGTTTATACGAAAGATGCGCTTAAAAATAGATTATGCCAAAAGTTTTATGAA
>JAFNGM010000017.1:0-1698 GCA_017885225.1 Syntrophaceae bacterium
AATACCTATTAGTGTTATCTTATCATGGGGGAGGAGGAATTTTACGACAGATTCTGGCTGAATTTTTCCCGGGAAGTTCGGTTCATCGCACGATAATCAGCAGGGATTCAAGCTTGTACGAAGTAAGATTAAATTATTCAAAAACCCTTTGTACTAGCTATGAAAATCGGGCAATTTATCCATATTCTGGCGATTCTCTTATTGATTATCGGTTTCGTCCAGCCGGTTTTGGCCGCAGAAAATGAGACGAAAGATGCAGCAACGGCTTTTTACAACGCCGGTGTAAGTTTACTTGAAGCAAAAGAATATGAGCGGGCAATTGCAGCTTTCGATAAAGCCCTTACATCCGATACAACAATGATCCGACAATCGGATGCTCTTTTGTATACGTATCAGAATAAAGGGTATGCTTTGATTCAGCTGAATAATTACACAGGTGCAATCCAGACGATAGATCAGGGTCTGGCAGTCTATGAAAATGATGAAAAACTCTGGTACAACAAAGGTTTTGCTCTCTTCAAACTCGGAAACTACCAGGATGCCCTCAATGCCTACGATAAGGTACTCAAGATTAACAATCAATCCGTTCCAGCTCTGAATAATAAGGGGGATACGTATTTCCAGATGGGAAGATACCAGGATGCAGTCGATTCCTATATCCGGGCAAATGAAATAGACCCCGGAAACAGCTACACTGCTGCCGGTCTCGCAAAGGCTCAGAGCTTTGCTGCAACGGCGACTCTGCCCGTTACCCCTCGCCCTCCCTCAATGATTCCTACTCCCCTGCCTTCAGTGACCCAAACGACCCCGATATTTCCGACAATGGTTCCCACTACCCTGCCGACAAAGACCCAGTCTCCTCTCTCCCTCCTGCCCATAGTGGCTGCTCTCTCAACTATGGGCATACTGTCCGTAGTCCTGATGAAAAAGCGATAAAGAAACATCAATTTTTTTAGCTCAGCTGGAATGTTTTAAAAACTGAGGGTTCAACAGGGATTTCACTCCCACCGCTTCGGCTTCTCCAAAAATGCGATAACTCCTGGACAGGTAATACGTCTCCTGACTGTTGCTACGAGTTCAGGGATTTTGAGGAAAGGAAAGGCTTCCTCCATCGCTATAAGTATGATTGAAATTCATCGCTGAAAAAAGGAATTCCTTTGAAAATCGTAGTATTCAGATTTGATGCGGGGGTTGTTACCATTCTATCCAACAGGTACGATGATTACCGCTCCCCCGAAGGGGCGCGCCAGCGGCGGATCGGTGACAAAGAATTCAAAAAAACTCCCTGCCCCCGTGCCTGAAGATGCCTGAGGCGGGGGTCAATCGTATAAAGTGCAAAGTTCGGGTTAGAAACTGAATCGATTGATGTCTGTTTCTTCGGGTGCGGCTGCGTTATATTTTATTTGTTGTCACAGCAAAGGCTGCCGAAGTCCGGGAAAGCATTGTCTTCTCATCGTTGTCAATAAATACTTCACCTTCAGCGAATGCAACCCGCCGCCCTTTCCTGATTACGCGGCCTTCTGCGATAATGAAACCTTCCTGTATTCCCCGGATGAAACTGGTGGATTCAGAGATAGTTGCGATTCCTTCGGTTGTGGAAAGTAACGGGTAGAGAGCAAGTGCCATCGCTTCATCGGCAACAGCCGCGAGAATCCCTCCCTGTAACCATCCGACACCGTTCTGCATATCAGGCCGGAC
>JAFNGM010000017.1:1785-2564 GCA_017885225.1 Syntrophaceae bacterium
GTGCAATCTGTTTATATTGTCCGCACAATGACGTATCCTCTATGCAAGACCAGGAAATTAAGGAGATGCTCGCTGATTTGATCTGGCTTAACGCCCTCATTGCAACAGAACTTATCCAGGTGACCGAAAACAGTTCGGCGATCCTCAGGAAATCCCCGCCACCTGATAGCTGCCTGCAGGAGCACCAAGCACTCCGTGAAACCGCGCTTTTTATGGCGGAGAAATACCGGCCCGGCACCATGCTCTCCCAGCACCTCACAAAACACCAGTAATGTTATTGGGAGACTCTGCGAAAAGTACTGTAATGAACCTGTAGTATTGTGTACACGAATGTATGCATGACAGGGAGCCACCCCATAACCTCCAGGATAAGGAGTTTTAAACGTTAACCGGCGATCGATACCAGATATTGTTCATCATGACCACTCCACCTGAGGCACAATACAGCCTTATCATCCCCGCATATAATGAGGAACACAGGATCTCACCGCTCTTTGATGCCATAGACAGGTTTGACGGGGAAATCATCGTGGTATGCGATGGCAAGGACAGTACGGCAGACATCGTCGATCGCATCGCGGCGCAAAGACAGGATCTGACTATCCGTTGTCTTCGGTTTGACCAACGTCTAGGAAAAGGGGGAGGTGTGATTGCTGGACTTATGGCTGCCCGTTCACCCCTTGTCGGGTACTTCGATGCTGATGGCTCGACCAGTATTGAGGAGATGAAACGGCTTTTTCTCTCGCTTTCCACTGTAGATGGTGCAATCGGTTCACGCT
>JAFNGM010000018.1:0-2944 GCA_017885225.1 Syntrophaceae bacterium
CACACTCTCCCGCATACGGAGGGGAAGGGGTTTGTCTTTAACATGACTTTATATGCATCGCTCAGGCGCTCCGCCCGGACAACGCACCGAGGCCTGTAACAGCAGCGGTTCCTGTAACAAGGAAAGAAAAGATCGCCGTGATTGGTGCGGGGCCTGCAGGTCTTACCGCTGCTCGTGATCTGGCATTACGCGGATACAAAGTAGTGGTATTTGAAGAACTCCCCACGCCGGGTGGAATGCTTGGATGGGCAATTCCCGCCTACAGACTTCCCAGGAATACTCTGGCAAGTGAAATTAAAGACAATGTCGAATCACTTGGTGTGGAAATCAAATGCAATACCCGTGTGGGCAAAGACATTTCTTTCGATCAGGTGAACAAAGAATTTGACTACATCTTCCTGGCTACGGGCGCTCATAAGAGCCAGCCCATGGGTGTTGAGGGAGAGAATTTTAAAGGCGTGTACGGTGGAGTCGAATTTTTGAGAGATTTTAATGGTGACGAAGAAGCCTGGACAAGCGGAAAAAAGACGCTGGGTTCGAAAGTAGCCGTCATCGGCGGTGGTAATTCCGCCATCGACGCCGCCCGTGTGGCGTTGCGTCTCGGTGCGAATGTCACTATCCTCTATCGTCGTGAGAAGAAGGACATGCCCGCAGCGGAAGAAGAAATCATCGCCGCGGAAGAGGAAGGAATCAAGATTGATCTTCTCGTTGCTCCTCTCAAAATCGAAGCGAAGGACGGTAAGGTAATCGGCATCACCTGTGAGCGTATGAAGCTCGGTGATTTTGACAAAAGCGGAAGAAAAAGACCTGTTGCTATTCCGGCCTCTCAATTTACTCTCAGCGTTGATTCCGTCATCGCATCAATCGGTCAGGTGCCGGATATGACTTTTGTCCCCAAGGATAGCGGTGTAAGCGTCAACAAGTGGTCAACCTTTGATCTGGCGTCGGGAAGCAAATCCCAGACGACCAATCCGAAGTTCTTCACTGGCGGTGATGCACTTACAGGACCGGATACGGTGATCGGCGCGATCGCTGCAGGACATCAGGCTGCAAGCGATATGGATGCCTATATACGGAAGATGAATGGTGAGCCGGCATATGTCGAACCGGCGGAAGAAAAGATCGACATACCGTTCATCATCGATGAAGAATCCGAGGAAGCGCCACAGGCGAAGATGCCTGAGTTGCACGGTCCTGACAGGAAACGAAACTTTAAAGAAGTCGAGCTTGGCTATAAGAAGCTTGTAGCTGTCCTGGAGGCAAGCCGCTGTCTGCGGTGCGATGCCGAAGTCAGCTGATCTTCTTTGAGCAAGAAGTGTAAAAAGCAAAGTGCCCTGTCCATATAGGATGGGGCACTTTTCTTTGGATGTTGGAAGAGTCACAGGAAATGACAATTGCATCATAAAAGGTAGACATGATCTGAAAGTCCTTATAATCAATACTAACATACACAGAATGATTTTCAAATTAACACGAGGATTTGTGTGTTGATAAACACATATATCATATCTGACATATACCTTTGATATTTTTAACCTTTTTTCCATTAATGCTTGACATTGAGAGATAAAAAGTGTATACGGAACCGCTTCGTTTATAGAGCGGCAAAAGCCCGTAATTCGTGTCGGTACCGCGCTGCAAAAACAAAAATGCTCGCTTAAAATATACAGATGTAAACAAGCATCGGTCCGAGAGGTATCGATGTTCTCTGATGATCAACGGACAGGCAACTCTTTAATAAGGTGGTATTAACTTCAATCCATATACACTCGCCACCACGATTTTCAACAGAGCAGTTCTTGCATCGAACATTAACTTCAGCTAACGTTAATTTTTTTTGTTCTCAATGTTATTTTGACAGATAGATGGTTTTTTACCTTAGATAATTAACTTATTTGGTTGTATGAAAGGAGTTTGTAATGGGAGCAAACATGTTTTCAGTAACTATCAATGGAAAGGAGGTGCAAGCGAATCCCGGGCAGACAATTCTTGAAGTTGCACGGGATAATGACATATACATTCCAACCCTCTGTCAGTATGCGAAAACCACAAACGTCGGAGCCTGCCGTGTGTGCGTCGTTGAGGTTGAAGGAGCCAGGACCTTGGTGGCTTCCTGCTGTATGCCCGTCAACAAAGGCATGGTGATTAAAACGGAAACCCCTGCTGTGAAAGCTGCCCAGAAATTAGTAGTCGAACTTCTCTGGTCCTCAGGCGATCATAACTGTTTGACCTGTGAGCAGAACGGAATCTGTGAATTACAAAATTTGATTTACTGGTTGCAGATAGAAAAACCGCGTTTCGAAATTGAATCACCCGGCTACGCTATCGAAAAAACCAACAGCATGATCCAGAGGGATCTCAATAAGTGTATCCTCTGCGGCAGGTGTGTCAGAGCCTGTAATGAAATTCAAGTAAACGAAGTGCTCGATTTTTCCATGCGGGGATTCCGCGCCAAGGTTGGACCTGCATTTGATACAGATTATATTGATTCTGAATGTTTCTTCTGTGGTGAATGTGTTGACTCTTGTCCGGTCGGCGCGATCACCATGAGACAGGCAAGATTTCAGGGCCGTCCCTGGGAGCTCAAAAAAGTCCGCACAACCTGTACTTACTGTGGTGTGGGATGCCAGATGGATCTCAATATTCACGACGGCAAGATCATCAAGGTCAGTGGAAATCGGGAATACGGCCAGCCCAATGAGGGCAGCCTCTGTGTNNGACGGGGAATTGAAAGAGGCAACCTGGGACGAGGCATATAGTTTCATCGCAAAAAAACTTGCGTCGATCAAGAAAAAATACGGACCGGACAGCATTGCAGGTTTCTCTTCTGCAAGGGTTACCAACGAGGAAAACTACCTCTTTCAGAAATTCATGAGGGCGGTGATAGGAACCAACAATGTCGATCACTGCGCCCGTCTCTGACACTCTTCCACAGTGGCCGGTC
>JAFNGM010000018.1:2963-3202 GCA_017885225.1 Syntrophaceae bacterium
GGAACCAACACGACGGAGAACCACCCCGTTATCGGTGCTAAAGTAAAAAGGGCCGTCCGCCAGAATGGCGCAAAATTGATCGTTGCCGATCCGCGAGAAATCGACTTGGTGAAATATGCCACCATATGGCTACGCCAGAAACCCGGCACTGACGTTGCCCTCTTGAACGGTATGATGAACGTCATCATCTCTGAAGGTCTCTATGCAAAGGAATATGTGGAAACCCGTACGGAGGGTTT
>JAFNGM010000019.1:0-2692 GCA_017885225.1 Syntrophaceae bacterium
GTTTCGTAAAATTCCGGTACCATCTGGCCGGGAATATCATCATCACGGCAGATGCCCAGAATCTCTGTTTCCAGTGCAGTCAGGCGCAGGGAGGGGAGATGATCCTTCCATCTCCTGCGGCTGAAATGGAGTACATCGAAATGGGGGATTCTGGCTGGAGAACCCATACCATAGTAGGCAAGCCTGTCTGACAGATAGGGAACATCAAACGATTTNNGACTGTTCTTCATCGATATCGCGCAGCAGGTACTGGTGGACTGCGAGATTGCCGTCCTCTATTGTACCAACACCAAAGAGAATAATAGGGCGGGAAAAGAGACCGAGTGTTTCAATGTCAAGAAATACAAAATCTTCCGGTTCGTGGAGCCCTGCCGTTCCGAGAACACAAGGATGGGATTTTGCATGCCTGCAGCCGATTAAATCCATAATTTCTGCAGAACTGCCACCTTGAAGGCATNNTGAGCACCTCGTAGGCATTCGACCGGAACTTCGGGTGCTGCATCAGATCCGGTAATGTCAGGAATCCTTTTGTTCTCAGCCGGACTTGTGTCCTTGGCCCGATACCATGCACAAGGGTGAGGTCTTCCAGGATTTCTGACCTGAACCGATCAAGATCGAGCGGAGGAATTTTGAGAGATTGCCGGCTTTTCAGAGAAAAACAGACTCCACCTTCGTTGAAAATTTCAGTGCCTGAAAAGACTTCATCAAACGGGACGTTGTGGTACTTCGCAACCAGTACATCGAGCTGGTGGCGTGCCTCTTCATAATCCGATGAAAAAACAACACTGTTTGAAAAACTGGTCCCAAAAACATTTCCGTCACGGACAACTTCGTATTCCCGCATTGTTTCCATGCGCTGCTGCCAGAGGGCACCAATNNGGATTTAACCATCCCGCCACGGGGGGTGAAAGTAAAGCGAACCTCCCGGGTAAAGGAATACAGCTGGCTCAAGCATAAGACCGGAAACCCGTACACACGATCCCAGATTCCCTGACTTAGCCATGGCCTTTAAGGAGCATCAGGAGCCGTTAATGGTTATTCAAAGAGTAACTCTGCTTTCCTGGGATGATCCTAAAATAACCAGGCTTGCAGCCGCTGTCTGGTGCTGCTGGGAATACAGGGCATTCTTGTCAGGACCGGAAAATACCGGAAAGACGCTGTGGACAACGCGGTGATCAAACCCGGCTGCGTTATTGACTCCATCGCACATTTACGGGATATTTTGTAATACATAAGAGAAGGAATACTATTGTACATGGTGGATAATGCATAACCGGCTCCTCAAACTCATTGGTGCATTTTTATTCATTATTCTCCTGGTATTTGCAGCAGTGCTCATCAGTGCAGTTGTTTTTCCCAAAGAAACGGTAATTGTGCCCCAGATATCTCCTGATCTCATCAGATCACAATCATCCCCAATCATTATTTCCCATCAATTCCCGTTTGAAAAAACCACAGTTGCCCTGACACTTCCCATCAATGTCTCGGTTTATGAAGGTGCTAAACAGGCAGAAAAAGCTACAACAGTGTACGGAAACATTTCCGATACGATCTGGCTTGCGCAAAGTTACCGTGCAATGGTACAGGATCCGGCACAGGACAGCCTCTATACATCACTTCTCGCAGAAACTAACAAAATCGGGATCCGGCAAAATCTTTCCGATGACGAATATCTCGAACTCATTGCAGTCTATGTCCAGTCACTACGGTATGAAACACAGGAGCAGAACCCGGCAAAATTCCCGGTAGAGACTATTGTTGACCGTGCGGGGGACTGTGATGACAAGAGCCTGCTTTTAGCGGGGCTGTTGTCACGGGAAGGGTATCCGGTTGCCCTGCTCCTGTTTGGTCCTGAATCACATATGGCAGTAGGCGTTGGATCTGACGATTATCATTACAAAAACACCGGGTANNCCCTGTATTCAGATCCTGTCATTATTCCCATCAGCAATGGCACAAAATTCTACGGAAGCGGAAGTGAGACCCGGTATATTCACGATATGTATGTGCTGTCTGACCTGAAAGCAAAGGAACTCGAACCCCAGGTAAAAAGTATGGGGTCTGACCTTACATCCCAACAGGAAAAAATTGCACAACTCGAATCACAAATCCAGGAGATACGAAATACCGGAAATAGTGGCAGTTACAATGCACAGGTAGCTGTTCATAATGCACTTGTCTCTGACTACAACTCCCGGTTGAACGCGTACAGGCAGCTTTTTGCCCGATATGAAAAATATGCCCTCGTTCACAATTATATTCTCGAGCATATGTACGACAGGAAAGGCGTGTTTGAATATGTTAAAAAGAATATGCCGGTCTGACGGGAACCCGAACTTTCATATTCTTTTTCAGGGGTCCATTACCGCAATCGACGGCATGGGATATTCTGGTGAAGACGGTGTTCCATTTTCCGCCGCAGTGACAAGTCGCTGTAACGCCATATCGCAGTATTGTTGCGATACATCAATTCCNNAGCACGATATCATTTTTGTAGGAGAACAGTTTCATCAGCCGCCGGGGCAGCTCCTCGGGGAACATTGCCGGATGGCTGTAATCTTTCATCCGGATCTCCGGGGGAAACGACCACTTGCCAAGTACCCATTCCTTGAATTCATCGGCAGTGATATCGATATCCTCGCGCCGCCCTCCTTTCTTGTGGGTCGTCTTGTCAAAGACTTCGATAAACTCC
>JAFNGM010000019.1:2818-2952 GCA_017885225.1 Syntrophaceae bacterium
GTCTTGAGAACCCGCTCACACTCACGCCACACAGTAAGGAGTTGTTCAAAATAGATATTCCACTCATGCGTATCATCATGAGGGTCCTGTGCATAGGAATGTCCGAAATTGTAAGGAGGCGAAGTGATGATCAG
>JAFNGM010000020.1 GCA_017885225.1 Syntrophaceae bacterium
GGCTCCATTAAGGTGATGATTGACACCCCCTTTATCAAAGGGGGAAGTTAAAAAAAGGTTTCTCAGTCGCTATGCTTCTTCGAAATGACATAAGGGGATAAAAAGTAAATAGTGACGGGTAAAGAGTGACAGGTTGGGAGATAAAATAAAAAGACTAAAAGGGAACGTCAGGGGATAAAAGACCTGGATTCCGGCCTTCGCCGGAATGACGTGCTGGGGGGATGCCCCCTTTGTCCAAGGGAACGAATAAATCCATTTCCGATGTAGAGTCAATCAAGAAATACAATAAGTAAGAAAGTCTTTCTTTACAAAAGGAGGATTTTATTGTAGTTTCGCGTTGAGGTTTTGCAGGATAAAATCCCCCTCACTCCCCCTTTGCGAAAGGGGGAAATTAGAGATTGATTTTGGCAAGGATTATTCGAAGAAGATTTATGACGACTGTTGATCAAATAAAACTGGCACATAACCAGCGCCAAGCATTGGATGAAATCAGGCAGAGACTGCCTGATACTATTGATATAGAGGCAATTAAGCTTTTCGGTTCAGTATCTCGCAACGAAACAGATGAAGAATCAGACATCGATCTGCTGATTATTACGAGGCTTCCTCTTCAGCGAATTGTTCGTCATCAGATTACTGATATTGTATGTGAGATAAACCTCAAATATAATACGAATGTAAGCACACTTGTTGTTGATCAGGAATCATGGAATACCGGTCTATTTTCGGTGCTTCCGTTGCGTGAGGAAATTATCCAGGAAGGGGTGGCTTTGTGAGTTCGGAAAAGCGACGAGAGGAAGTTGTTCGTTATTGGTGGTCTAAAGCAGAAGAAAGTCTGCTCTCAGCGCAACGTGAGATCGCCGCACAGTCTCTGGGATTTGCCATGAATCGAATTTATTATGCCGCCTTCTATGCGGTAAGTGCAGCCCTTCTCGACCGTCATGCCTCTTTTAAAAAGCACTCTGGTGTTCGATCAGCGTTCCATCGAGAACTTGTCAAGTCCGGCCAGCTAGATATCACATGGAGTAAATTTTACGATCGACTATTCGAAGATAGACAAGAGGGTGATTACCTCGCACTTATTGATTTTGAGCTTGATTATGTAAAGGATCAACTCACTCGGTGTCAAGAATTTCTGAGAACCCTGCGTCCCCTGATTTCAACACTTTCTGGGAAACTGGGTACATAATGCCATTTTTTATTTCTCACCCGGTTCTTTCCTCGGTCTTCCCGGCCTGCCACGCATTATTTTCTTACCCGTTATTTTCGATAGTTCAGTAAGAGATTCTCAGGACAAAGGGGATAAGCTACATTTTCTATCAAGAAGAAAAGTAGCCTGTCCCCTGGAGCTGCCCCTTTTCTTCCCCACCTCCGTCACTTCGTGACACCTCCGCCAGCGGAGGA
Organism: Syntrophaceae bacterium; assembly: GCA_017885225.1. Taxonomy (GTDB): domain Bacteria; phylum Desulfobacterota; class Syntrophia; order Syntrophales; family UBA2185; genus UBA2185. The sequence goes on from JAFNGM010000020.1 coordinate 1,405, forward strand.
CATTAAATGATAATTTTTGGTATTATGACGCAGTCTCCGGAGTCGGGAATGACAAGTAAGAAGAAATCCCCCTAACCCCCTTTATCAAAGGGGGAAGTTAAAAAAAGGTTTCTCAGTCGCTATGCTTCTTCGAAATGACATAAGGGGATAAAAAGTAAATAGTGACGGGTAAGGAGTGACAGGAAAAAAATGAATAAAAGAAGAGGGATAAGATATCTGGATCCCGGATCACGTCCGGGATGACAATAAGTTCCTGGATTCCGGCCTGCGCCGGAATGACCTGGTGGGTGGATTTTAGAGAATGGATTCCCGATCGGGTCGGGAATGACTAAATGTGATGACAGGCGTGGAGCCTGTCCAATGGGAGTATGAAAAGTTAAAGGATAAAAAATCGCCCGGGGTTACTACCATTGTGCCTCATTAATGTCTTTGATGTATTTTTTCATCCGTCGTATGAACATCTTTGAGTCTTTCACTATCTTCTCCGCTGTGGCCTTATCAATCACCACTTTCGCAGTGTAATCGCTCTCTTCCCTTTTCTGTCTGACATAGTTGAATATTTTCCCATATTCTATTTCGAAGATCCTGGTTTTAATGAAGTGCTGGTTGAATGCCGCTTCCACACCAGCATGTTTTGATCGCTCCAGCTTTTTTGTGAGCAGTACGGCTGTGGTACTATTGAAGAGTGCATAATAAGATCTGTTGATTGCCGCCCTGTATCTTTTGAAAGATAACAGTTCCACCGCCGTATCGATGTCCTCTTCGGCCTTTTCTAAGCGGACTTTAATAAGCTCTCTGATTTTTTCGTCCAAATCTCGATTCCATCTCTGTGGATGTTCTTATAGAATGGGTCTTTGTTGATTCGATACCATTCATAGGTACTTTCATCCATCACAATTGGCGAGAACACCACGTTGTTCTTCAATGCTATCTCATAGGCAGACATACATATCTCTTCCTTCAATTTCGCATATTTGTCTGAGATCACTATGAGGATGTCCACATCGGAATCTTTGTTGGTTTCTCCTCGTACAACAGATCCAAACACTACGGCCTTCAAAATAACTGGACTATACAGCTGTTTCAAAAGCTTTGTATATTCTTGTATCGCCTTATTCTGCTTCTTTTTCATGTGTAGTAGCAACCCTTCACTAAAAGCTATAGAAATCAGCCCTAATTGTCAAGAAACAATGTGGAAGGGCATAAAAGAAAAAGTTACCTGTCCCCTTTTTCCGGATGCCCCCTTTGGATTATGCCAAAAGTTTTATGAAA
>JAFNGM010000021.1:0-3208 GCA_017885225.1 Syntrophaceae bacterium
CGGGTGACAACTGACAGGGGATCTGCCACCTGGATCGAGAGATGCTCAGGTGCAACCCTGTCTGATACAGCAATCGCTTCTTCCATATCTGCAACAATCACAAACCCTGAATTATTGAGGGCCTTTTCGATGATCTCCTTTCTTGGTGCCCTGATGAGGAGNNATAATGCCAATCTCGCTGGGACCTGCCGGAAAATCAATCTCCACGTGTTCCCGCAGCATCATCTTTGCAAGCGTGACATACACATTGCCGGGTCCGACAATTTTCTGCACGGGTTTTATGGTTTCAGTACCAAGAGCCATGGCTGCAATGGCCTGGGCACCACCGGAACGATAGATCTCCGTCACACCAGCGATATCCAGCGCAACAAGCGTCATGGGATTAATGGGCGGTGGGGAGCAGGCGCAGATTTCACGGACTCCGGCCACTTTTGCCGGAACTGCACACATGAGTGCGGATGAGGGGTAGGGTGCACGGCCACCGGGCACATAAATACCGATCCGGTCAAGCGCCGTTGTCTTAACGCCTAAAACGATCCCGGGCTCCATTTCCTGAAGCCAGAGATCCCGGGGTTTCTGGAGTTCATGGAAGCGTTCTATGCGTGCATGTGCCTCAATAAGACTCTCAACAATTTTTGTTTCGACATCGTCATAGGCTGATTCACGCTCTTCATCGGATACTGCAATCTCCTTAAGCTCAACATGGCGTGAGAGTTCCCGTAATGCAGTATCACCATTCTTCTGCACGCGGTCAATTATTTCAGTGACTGTTCCTCGCGCATCTTCGAGGCTTGACTTCCTGCCAGCGAGCCACGCATCGATCCCGACTGCCTTCCACATAGTGCCAATAGCTACGGCAGGAAAGATTGTTAAAGTTTCGTTACTGGAAATAACGGCTTAATACCTGAGTGCAAACGGTAACTGTACGGTGAAAAACTGCTGTTCAACCGATTTCCTTTACCGGGTAAGTAGCGCTAACATTTTGCCTTAATCACTTTTTTAATCAAAACCAGAGAGGATAGTTGATAATCCTGACATCACGGATAGTAACGAGGTATTTCTGCAGGTCAACTGCTCTTTTGGTGAGATGAGCGACTCATAAAAACCCACATTGACAGTGTAAATGCTTCAAGCTCCTGATTCGCACTTCATCAGAATTCCATCTCCGGTCTCTCCCGGGCAATTAAAAAAAAGTGCCTGATGCTGGTGCAGCCAGATGCATTTGTTCGCTTGTGCTATCAGGAGTGATCCTTAATCAGAGCGGTGAGAAGGGGTAAAAGGATATGAGACAGGATCCCCCCTGCACTCACCGTATACGAATCCGGTGTATCTCCTCAGCGACAAAGGATCGAAGCGCAGGATCCTCATCTGTATCAGAATACAGGTCCCTGAGCCCTTCAATCGCGCTATAACTCCGTACTGCAGCCAGTGCTGCAGCAGCTCGCTCCCGTGTCGCCAGCTGTTCGTTCTTATCCTTCAGCCGCTCTATCAATACATCGACAGCCCGCCCGCTTCTCAGCTTAAGAAGAGCCTCGGTTGCATGTCTCCGGATCAGCGCATCAGAATCGTTGCAACAATCCATAAGGGGACGCACAGCCCGGGGATCGTCACTCTCACCCAGGGCAATTACTGCACTGATCCTTTCTTTTTGACTTCTCTCACTCATTGTTCCATTGATGAGACGATACACCCCGCCCGTTTTTGGCAGGGAACTGTACCATTCATCCATCGATCTTTCCGCAATCATACCCATTTTTCACCATGAAACGATAGTTCTGAAATCAATACTCTTTCTACCGGAAAACCGACAGAAAATTCCATTCTATTAAGCTACGAAAAGTGGCTGCCACTTACCATGGTGGGCATGTACCTGACCGGACAAGATTGTTGTGTGGTGTGGTTTTTGGTACATTATATGATTAAAGGTAATCGAATTATAAATAATTAATCATGATAAATCCAAAAACTAAGTCCCGGCAAATCTCCGTTTTCCCCCATTATCTTTTCCGCACAGGTTCACCGGTATATAGGATTTTTTTTATTCAGTCGCAGGGAATATATTTCCGGCCAAATTCTGGTGCTCTATCAAATTAACAGGCTTCCAGCACATGGATATTCTTCCCATAAACGCACGTGCGGGAACCTGTTAACATTGTTAACATTGCATTCATCATCCACACTGAAGGGACGGGAGTTTCTCAAGACAGGGAAACAGGAATCCTTTATAAAGCTCGTCAGGGCAGATTGGGGCTTTATATGCTGTCCGTTCCAGTGGAAGAGAAGGGGTTTAAAAAGGACCATTGTTCTGGATCAACTGAATAACCATAATGATGCAATAAAATCCGAATATGCGTTTTCCGATTTCTGCTGTGTACATGAAAATCTTTTTTGCTGTGCCACCATTGAACGCATTGCATCATAACCGGAAAAAATTATCCACGGGGTACCCTTGAGCGTTAACGATGAGATCCAGCTATAAAGCATATTGCTACAGAGAACACAAAATACAGTAGGCAATATGACAAAAATGGGCAGTCCTTATCTGGAAAGCGGTGAATCCCTTATCCTGACAACGGACAGAGTTAGTGTGAATACCGTGCAGTACGATATGCTGCTCACTACCCGCTACCTCATCCTCGTTGATGCAAGGTATGCCCAATTCCAGCCACAGATGATCCCTCTTTTGACAATACAATCGGTGAAGGGAGGAAAGACCGCCAATGGTGAGCTGGTTATAACCCTCTTTTTCACAGAAACCGGCAGCAGTGGCAAATCAGAGTCAATGGTCCTTCTCTTCTCCCAGCAACCCGGTGAACAAAGAAAGAGGGAACGTGATGACTGGTTAAAAACTCTTATGGGACTTATCGTATCGGTACGCCAGGAATCAAGCTACGAAAGTATAGCCACCGCTGATCCGGAGATCGGCATACGACCCTCAAAGAGACGTCAGATCTCACCCGATATTCCCCATCCGTATACAAAAGTCGTTGAAACACGTCCTGCTCAGATCGAATTGATCATAATTCCTGATGAGCCAGAATCTCCTGTTTTTTCAGAAGAAATACAGGAATTACCGGAGATATATTTTCCCGGAGAAGAAACGCAATCTGACGTCACACCGGCACCATGTGCAACGGTGGAAACACCAGGTGATTCACAGGAAATGACAGAATCCCCGGATACAATAACACCTCCAATTCCTGTTTTG
>JAFNGM010000021.1:3227-4455 GCA_017885225.1 Syntrophaceae bacterium
TGGTATTGAGGGGACATCTGTCGATTCCCAAGAAGCGTCTGGATCGGCTTTCGAAGAGATACCGGGTGCTCCGGAAGCGGACTCCGGAGAACAGAAAAGGGTTAGCGTTTCTCTCCTGGCTGCAGTGAAATCTCTGATTTCTCCAAAAGAAAGGACTGGTTTACCAGATTCCGTGTTGACTCCACTTCCTGGTCTTGAGGAAACGCGGGTTGCTGCACTGGAGATGACGGGATCACCGTTCCCACTACTGCCTCCCGAAGTACCGGAAATTGTTGCGTCTCCCTATACACAAGAAGAAAAAGCAGAACCAATACTACCTCATGAAACCTCAACCATCGAGGAAAAACCCGGTGCTTCGCAAGAAGATACTGGATATCCTGACCTTCCAAATTCACCAGATCCGGTAACCGTTGAATCCACTGCGGTTCTCGGACAGGATTCCCAAATCGCAGAACAGGTATCATTTGAGGCAGGAAACGGGGATGAGTCAGTTCAACAGCCTTCTCCAGGAGAAAACCCACCTTCTCCGGGATCGCCTCCGCCGTCCGCTGGTCCGGGATCCCGACTGCTAACCTTCATCGCAGTCGCCGCGATCATCCTCATTATCCTCGGGATTGCAGGAGTAGTGGTTTTTTACCCACAGAACCTGACTGCACCTCGTGTGGAACCCACCCCCCTCCCCACTCAAACGATTCAACAGACTCTTCAACCGACACTGGTAATTCCTCTACCGACAGCGGTAATAATTCCCACAACGGGTGTCTGGGTGCGGGTAGATTATCCGCGTTCCTATTACGGATTGGTAGGTAATTCAGGATCAATGAGAGGAGTAACCGGATCTGGTGACCAGGTATATAAGATATATGAAAGTGAGGGTATTGTACAGGCACAGGTTCAAAAGACGGATAACACAGGAGATACACTTACGGTCGAAATTTATCGAGACGGGAAAGTCATCGGTAATCGCTCTGTTTCAATCCCGAGGGGTTCAGTTGAACTTCTGATTGATGCAAAAACCGGAAATCCCCCCGCCATGACTCCGGTAGTCACACCTTCCAGTAATCAGACGGGATCAAATGTCGGTCGGATTATGTATTTCTGATAATGACACTCCGGTCTGAGAATCTATCGGTGATCCTGCCCTGCGAGGATCGCTGATATTTCCCGTTCAGGGCACTACATAATCACAAAAAAACATCCAGGCCATTATGGAAGCATATTTCTAAAG
>JAFNGM010000022.1 GCA_017885225.1 Syntrophaceae bacterium
GTAGTGCCCGACATTTTCCTTCCCCATATCCATATATGCACGGTAGTTGACCCCTCCCGCCGGCAACTCACCCATCGTCTTTTTCAAGGAGTTCATCATCGATGTGAAGATGAAGCGTGGCATCAGGACAACAGGGTCATCGATAAGCTTGATCCTGCCTTCAAGGGGTTTGTGCTCGATATATTCCGTTATGGCAGAGTCGCCTTTTACAATGGCCTGTGCCTTGAACTTCCAGCTGGATTCAACCTGGTCGACAACAAACTCACAGGCATCATCCCCTTTTGCGTGGCACTTTGTCTCAAGACAGAACCAGTTTTTACCGGTAACGGCGCTCAGAACGCCTTCAATCCAGCCCCGGTGAATGCCACAGACGGGCATGTTCCAGTCCTTCATGACTTGGGATTCAAAGGTCTGTTTCGTGCGCATTACGATCCTTTTATCACTCTGTTCCACAAGCTCGAACGGTGCACCCCAGCCCTGCTGGTGCTGGAGCTTGAACACGAGCATGAGAAATTCCGCCGGTTTGAGGTCCATTCCCATTTTTTTTAACAGGTTATTGAGCCCGACCGACCCCATACCGACTGACCGGAAGAGATTGCGGACTGCCTGCACGGCAAGTTTCCTGCCCAGGTTGGCTTCATACATTTCATAGATTGCTTTTATGAGATAATTCGGGTTGCTTGCTGTTTTAACGCCAAAGACAGAATACGAACCGGCGAGGGGATCCAGTTCGATGTAGGGTGTGATGTCCTTTTCCCCTTTGAGAAGGGCTTCGAAATCCTCACGCCCGATCTTCTTCTTTTCCATGGTGCATAGCTCTGCAGTCCAGTTACTAAAGGATTTCGTCTTGAAATTTTATAAAAGGGGGACGGGGGAACCTCGATTGGTTCAAATGTTACATCGAGAGAGGGATTGATAAATGGGATGCATCGAACTCGATCCGGTATTTCGTGACCATCTGGGCTTTGTCCTGGACGATGCAGTCATAGACCCCGAATGCGATCCTGAACCTTACGGTCCCATCATTGGTCGTGATATCACTGCCCAGGATTCTTCCGTCTTTCCGTATCGATACCCGGACCCCGTTCTGAGGGTCTCCTTCCCTCTTCACCGTGAGGGAAAGGACACCGATCCCCCCGCTGGGCCCCCCGATCTCGGGAATGTTATAAGAAATGCTCTTTTTCAACCGGTTCTTGTCAAAGATCCTGCTCCCCATGACAAGTTCTTCAACGACATCCGGCGTGTTTTCCGTAAGTACGAATTTTTCCTTTTGCTGGATCATCAGGACTGCCTTGTCCCCAAACAGCGCCCCTTTCTCATCGATGTAAATCGCTCCCTCTGCTTCACCTGNNGGATTTTTTCAAGCAGTTCATCGATCTTCATGGGAATCTTTCATCTCAGGGAGAGATCCGGCGGGGACGGCCCTTCCTGTTGTTAACGGAATATACAACCCTTACCCAATAATAATTTGTGGATTCCTTTTTCCCATGTTGGCACACTGCAGAAAACCGGAGTTACGGTCATGAGGGAAAGATCAAAAAAATGCATCGCCAACCATAAGTGTTACCGGAAGAAATGGATTGAATACAGGTATGATCGTCACCGAGATGCTGGTCTCTTCGCTTGCAGTTCTTGCCACCCTGTGTTACGCGTCTGTTCTTGATATCAAAGACCGCCGGGTGCCGTTCCGGACATGGTACCCGATGCTTGTTATCGGCATACCGGCAGCGGCATACTTTTATCTCACCCTCGGACTTTTGGGGAGGTGGGGGCTGGTCGCAGGATACCTCGCATTATGTGGCATTTTTTCGCTGATGTTTTACCTGTTTGCAGTAAAAAACCTCTTTGGCGGGGCTGATGCCTGGGCCCTGATCTTCATCTCAGCCTGTATCCCATTCTTTCCCCTTGAGCCGTACTTCGGGTATCCCCCCATGGGATTTCTGCCCTTTTCGGTACTCACAAACGCCGTGATCCTCAACCTCGTTGCTCCTCTTGGGATCTTTGGTATGAACATAGTGAAGAAAAACCGCGCACCGCTGCCGTACATGTTCTTCGGGTTCCCGGTTGACGGTGCAACAATCCAGCAGACATTTGGTTTTGTCATGGAAGACTTTAATGAGGAAAACGGCACCCTCACCCGCAGGTTTGTCGGCATCCGCGAATCGATCAGAAGGATGTTTTCCGGGGAAGGGCGGATCTATACCAAGGACCTGCGCCTGCACCCGGAACGGTACAACAAGGAACTCGGGCTCTACAAAAAAGCAGGCACCGTATGGATCTCCTACGCAGTCCCGTTTATCATCCCGATTACTGCCGGCCTCATCAGTGCAATTGTATTCGGTGATTTTCTCTTTGTAATCATGAAAATGGCAACAGGTGTATGATATGATTCCCCTCAATTTTTCCCATGGACTTATCCCGGTTGTTGTACAGGATGGAAAAACCCGTAAAGTCCTGATGGTCGCCTATGCAGATGAAGAGGCAGTCGGGCTCACCCGGTCAACCGGGTTTGCCCATTATTACAGCAGGAGCAGGAAAAAGATCTGGAAGAAGGGTGAGGAGAGCGGGCATATCCAGAGGGTGGAGCGGATCCTTGTGGACTGCGACGGGGACTGTCTCATCTATGAGGTGACGCAGACCGGCGCTGCATGCCACACCGGTTACCCGACCTGTTTTTACCGCACCCTTGACGGAAATGTTATTTCAGAACGGGTATTTGATCCCGAAAAAGTCTATCCCAAACAGCCTACAAAAAAATAATTCCTCCGGGGTTGATTCATCCATTGCAGTCCGTTTTCTTTTTTCATCTCTCCAGTCAGCATTTTCTTAGTGATATCCGGCAGCCCACAATTTTTGGGTGATACAATTATATACTCATTTATTAGAGATACGTCAGGAGAATTTGTGGAGAGTTACCATGGTAGTTGTCCCAGACCTTGTATCGGGTATCAATATCGTTCTCTGTTTGATCATTGTTATCCTTGGCATCCTTATCTACACACGAAAAGGTGAGATAAGTGCCCTGCTTATCGGCATAGCATTCGGGCTTTTTGCAATTTCCCATATCTATTCCATTCTTGGCCTTGGAACCAGTTGGGAAGGTGCCCTGATCACAGCCCGTATATGTGGGTATATCCTCATTGTTGCGGCGCTGTACCTGGTCCTGACCAGCGGGAACCCCCAAGCTGATGACGATTGACTGAAGAGAACTATGATATCATCCTGTTTAATAA
>JAFNGM010000023.1 GCA_017885225.1 Syntrophaceae bacterium
GAAGCAAGAATTGGCCGCCCTGTTGCCATGGCCTCGATGAGCGCATTGGAAAGCCCCTCCGAACGCGAATAGTTCAGTACCACATCAGCGCCCTCATAGGCAGCACGCATTGCCTTCGGAGGGATCTGCAAAATCCATTTGGCGAAAGACTGCAGGCGATTTATCTCCTCCTCAAACCGGGCGGCATACTCAGCGTCAAGAGCCGGCCCGGCAAATAATACCCGGATGTTCGAACTGGCTTCGTGCACCTTTTCCATTGCGGAAAGGCATTCGAGGTTACCCTTTACAGGCCGAATGCCGGCTGGCATAAAAAAGAGAATATCTCCTTCCCGGCAGCCTGCGACTGTCCGAAGATCATACAATTCGTCTCCCAGCCACAGAAACGCTTTAGGCACATAGACTGTCCGATCTTGCAGTTCAGGCATAAGTTCCTGCAGCGACCTTATGGTTTCGCGGCTTTGGACAATGATAGAGACGGCCTTACGGCAAACTTTGCCAACTTTTGCTCTTTCCGACTCGTACATCGTATAGAGATCGATGTCTGTCCCTGCGGGAGAAACGACAAAAGGTAAATCGCCGTATTTCACTGATACGAGCGGATCGAGCAGAAATGCACCCGCCCGGCTGACATGGTGCGCGTGCACGATATGGGGACGGAAACGGTCGAGTTCGTCAACGAGACTTCTCGCATGCAGATGCTGTGTCTCCACTACGTTTACCGCAATGCCTTCCTGCGAGAGAGATCGGCGCCAACGCTCGGCCGTGATGGCGTTTCCCGTCACATGGGGAAGGGCTGTCGGGGTTAAAATCATCACACGCAGTGCAGAATTCAATGACGGACCTCCGGAAAAGGTGTGAGCAGAATATTATGTTTTGCAAGCATCACACGGAAGTTGCCGTCCATAAGAACCTTCAGCTCCGTTTCTCTATCCCCGTGCGAGAAAGAGGAAAAAGGGCCTTCTGTGAGCCCGGCGGGTGCCCTGCCGGGGTGCACCATCAGCTCAGTGAGACCCATGGGTAATGTACTCAGGATTCCCTCGATGTTGCGCAAGGACATCCTCCCTTTCAGATACAGACCGCGGAAATGATCTGTCATGCTCATTGTGGAGTCATAAATACCGGTACGTGCGGCTGCCGCGAGCTTGGTGAACTTCTCCGCTTCTTCATCCCGCATGTGGTTTTGTCGATCCATGAAGCCGAAAGGGGGCGGTTCTTCAGGAATGCGTATCCATGGAATCCCGAATACCCTTCCTGCTCTGAGGGCTGAGTTGACCACGGCGGGGAACATATGGACGTGCTGGTGCCCGTCCATATGATCAATCCGGACACCGGCATCGCGGAGTGCAGTGATCTGAGCCGCGCATTCCTGCCAGATTTCCTCTTCAAGTGCCGCATCGCCATTTTTCATCAGGCGCCGATGGCCTTCCGCCTTGCCGCAGAAACATCCATCCGGACCTGTAATGGATTTGAGATTCGGCATCAAGGGCATCCCCTCGGTGAGATTCAAATGAATACCGAATGAAATACGGTTACCGTGTGTTGCAGCAATCCTCTCAAGGACATCTCGGAACGCAGGCCCATTGACCAGGATGCTCGCGGCCGTTACCACACCTGCTTCTATGGCCTCAAAAATCCCCTCATTGCGGGCAACATCTGCCCCCAGGTCGTCTGCATTGATAATAAGCCTCTTCAATGTACCCTCGCTCTCCCGGCGCAGATAAAAAGATTTCGAAATGCGTACGTGCCCTCACTTACATCCTTGAAATCCGAGTGTCCCGACGAACGCAGCTTCAGCAAATGATCCATGAGCCCTTTGTGGAGGGATTCGTATTCATTCCCCGTGAAAGGCCGCTCTGTCTCATGGACAATGGAAACGTCATGGAAGTATTGCCGCACCTGATGCAAAAGCTCTGACGGATTTGCCAGGGAGATTGCCATGAGCCACAGCCTTCCGCGATCTGGATTCAGAAAAGCCGGGGCGCCTTGGAGGATGATGGAGAGGTGCTTCGTTCCGTCCGCTCCGCCATACCGGGGACCAAAAGGGTAGAGCCCCGGTGTCTGGGGAGGGGTTGCGATAATCACATCGAAGCGTCCTTTGTCACTTATGGAGTAATCCTCCAGCGCTTCATACCAGGAGCCCCCGCGGACTATAATCTTTTCAGTGACCCCATTCGCCTGAGCGTTCTTCATCGTCGCATCGAGGGCGCGGGGATCGATATCCGTGGCCACGACACAACCGGCTCCAAGCCTTGCCGCGGCAATGGAGAGAAGCCCAGCCCCGCAGCCAAGGTCGAGGACACGCTCTCCCTGCCGCACATCCAGAAGATTTGCCAGCTCCAGGGTGGATGCCGGTGGGAGATGCACCCCTTCTGGAATGAACAAATCAACAGGGCCGGTGGAAAGAGCGATGCACGCTTTTTTTTCTTCATGACGCGGTGGTTGGCCATAACGTCTCAAAGCCGCTGACAGTATTTTCTCCACCAGCGCCGGGTAGCTCATTCCCGCCCACCCCGCCGAGAGCGCCATGGCTTCGAGAGGCTCCATGCTCGGTGTGGTGTTTGCCTCCAGAAAGTAGAAAGTGCCGCGTGAAGAAAGTCGGACATCGAAACGGGCATAATCCCGCAACCCAAGGGTACAAAAGGCAGAACATGAGAGATTTTCCAACTCATCCGCAAGGTCGGGCGGGAGCTCAGCCCGTAAAGCATCCTGTCTCTCTCCTGAAATATCTGATTGTTTGAAGGCCTCGGTAAGCACAGATGATTCACCCGGATGAACCCGCCACTCCAGAGGCGGCAGGACTCTCGGACCGTTTCCTTCATCCAGGATCGAGACGGCAAATTCGCGGCCGGGGATAAAGGTTTCCATAAGGATCGGTTGCCGGAATCGGTCTATGAGCTCAGCAATCCCCGCCTGGATTTCATCTTCCGTTTCCGCGCGCATAACACCGCGGCTCATATGTTCAAAGGCCGGTTTCAAAATGACAGGTGCCTTGAGCCAGGAGGGCAGAGATTGCCTTTTCGAAGTCACCGCAACACCCGGGGGGACCGGTATGCCTGCGTGTGACAGCAGGGCCTTCGCGGCGATTTTGTCGTCGGCGCGGAAACAAGCCCTTGCATCGGAGCCGACAATCCGTGCTCCGCAGCTTTCGAGGAGCATCCTCACATGAGGGCGGAGAAATCCTGACCCGCGAAGGGTATCCGTATGGTCAATCACCAGATCACACGTTTTCGATATTTCCCCGGCCGTGAGTGCGATCTCTTCCGAGTCTGCCACAAAAACCTCGTGGCCGAGTGCATGAAGCCCTGTTGTAAGGGCATCCGCACAGCCGCAGGGAGAGCCAACCGTATGAACAACAGCAATACGCATAGTAATCAGAGGATCAACTTTTTCTGTATTGTAGACATGAAATATTTCCGGATATTCCTACACATCACTATCTCTATAGACGGCCAGTCAGCGCTGCCGCGGCCCGGCGGACGGCAAGATGCACGGGATCCCACACGCCTGAGTAAGGTGGAGCATAACTGAGATCGAGGTTGATCATATCCTCGACGGTAAACCCGGCGTGGAGCGCGGTCGCAAAAATATCGATCCGCTTCGCCGCCCCCTCCACTCCGACAATCTGAGCTCCCAGGAGTTTTCCGCTTCCCTTTTCGGCAAGGGCCTTCACAGTTATCTCGCCCGCGTGGGGATAATAGCTGGCCCGTGTCGTGCTCTCGATCCTTCCCACCACATATTCCAGTCCGAGGGACGTGATCTCCCGCTCCTGGAGGCCCGTCCTGGCGACCTCGATGGCGCATATTTTGCTCACCGCTGTTCCCACCACGCCCGGGAAAGTGGCATACCGCCCACCCAGGTTGATTCCGGCCACACGGCCCTGCTTGTTGGCGATGGTGCCGAGGGCTATATGAACGTGACGCCGGCTTACGAGGTGGAAAGATTCCGCGCAATCGCCTGCGGCCCAGACGCCCGGACTGGCCGTCTGCATCCGGTCATTCACCTTGATGGCATCCCGCACGCCGAGGGATATTCCTGCGCGGCCGGCGAGTTCCGTGTTGGGGCGGACTCCCAGTCCTAAAATCACGATGTCGGCGGGGATTGTCCGGTGATTCGTGACCACCGCCTTTACACGGCCATCTGAGACTTCGATGCCTTTATAGGTTTCCTCTCTGAAAAGTTCCACCCCCACGTGCATGAGGGCATCGGAGACGAGGGCGCCCATATCCGGATCAAGCGTGTTCATGACCTGGCTTGCCTGTTCCACTAAAGAAACATCGAGGTCCCTCATGATGAGCGCCTCAGCCATTTCGAGCCCGATGTACCCGCCGCCGATGACAACAGCCTTTTTCGGCTTCTCCGTGTCTACGACATTTCTCACCGTGATGCCGCTTTGGAGTGAATGCAGACCATATACGCCCCGCGCATCGGACCCGGGAACCGCAGGCAATATGGGAACAGCCCCGGTCGCAATCATCAAGTGGTCGAAGGCTTCCCACCATTCTTTGTGCTCCTCAAGCGACCTGACGAGGACGCGACGGCTCTTCAAATCAATCTCCACGACTTCATGGAGGACACGGGCATCGATGCCGTAGTCGTCTCGAAACGCTGCCGGTGTCACCACGATGAGCTTCCGGATATCGTCGACAACCTTGCCGACATAGTAGGGAATGCTTCAGGCGGAATATGATGTATGAGGTCCCTTCTCGAATGCAACGACTTCCAGATCAGGCTTCAGCCGTTTTGCCTGGGCTGCCGCGCTCATGCCCGCTGCATCCCCTCCGATGACAACAAGTCGCTCCTTTGCCATGCGATGTGCACCTCCATGAAAATGATATCATATCAATTATAATGTGACGGCCAATGCGTGTCAAGGGAGTTTGAAATGCCGATAATGGATGTTCGACCACATTTCTTCAGGGATACATCACAAATCAGCCTGGTTTTCTGAACACGATCTGCACGTCCCCAAGAGACCGTTCCGCAAAACCCGCTTCGCAAGTCGCGAGATAATACATCCACTTCCTCTGAAATGAACGGTCGAAACCTATGGCGAGCACCTTGAGGGGATAATTATTTTACTTTGCGCCCGAAGTGCGTTATAAGTTGTCACCTATGGAATCAAAAAAATCGAAGAGGCGTGAAGGGCAGCCATTGAAGGACCACATCGTCGAATTTTGCAGGGAACATGGGGCGGATCTCGTCGGTTTTGCCCCCGTGGAACGCTGGGACGAGTATGGGGAGGTGCCGCCTGAGTTCAGGCCGAGATTTCTCTTCCCCGAGGCCCGGACGGTAATCGTCATGGGGATTGAAATCCCGCTTCCCATCGTCGAGACCACGCCGTCGGTGCTTCACATGGAACTTTACAACACGGCAAATCGCAAGCTCGACGCCCTCGCCTATGACCTGACCAGGCATCTCAACCGGATGGGGTACCCTTCCTTTTTCTTCGGCCGTGACGTTTACGCAAACCTTAAGGCCCTTCGGGAGAAGACCCTCGCGGCCTTCAGCCACGTTATGGCGGCCAAATACGCGGGTCTGGGAACGGTCGGGGTCAGTCATTGTCTGCTGACGCCGGAATTCGGTCCCCGGGTTCGTCTGGTCTCCGTGTTCACAGGGGCGGTGCTCCCGCCGGACCCCATGGTCGAGGGAGATCTCTGTATAAAGTGTGAACTCTGCGCCCTGTGCTGCCCGCAACAATGCCTCACCATGCGCGGTGACCGAGTGATCGGGGACTATGACAAGAACGCCTGCCTGGACATGGCCGAGGAACTGACCAGAAGACGCTCGTACCCTTGCGGTGTGTGCATCAAGGTGTGCCCTGTCGGGAAAGACCGTCTTCTTTACAAACGCAGGGGTATCCGGAAAAAATACCTGCGGGAGAGAGAAGCCCTCTCCGCCGATCCCGATGATCCCGACTACAGGTCGTGGAACCACATCCGCAGCTATGGGCTCGCAACAGGCGAGGGCGAAAAGGGCGGAAAGGAGACACAGTGATGGCTGTACGCAACCTTGAACAATTCTGCGGGAAATTTCACGCCCTTCTGTCGGCAGGGCCCGAGATTTCCCGGCTTATTGCGGAAGGTCGGATCCTCATGGGGGAACTTGTGAGCCGGACCGAATGGTTCGGTGATGTCCTGCGCAAGATCCTTTTCGACCGGGAATTTTCCGAGAGCCAAAGGCCCGGGATTTGGCCCAACGAGATCACCCTCTATAGAAGCCTTGACCGGTCTTTTATGATACTCTGCTACATATGGGGGCCACACGAAAGCGACGTCATCCACGACCATGGGTCCTGGGGCATCATCGGAAGCTTCATGCGGCCTGTGGGGGAGCGCAAGTACAGGAGGATGGACGACGGCAGGAAGGAGGGATATGCGGAACTCGAGGAATCCTCCTCCATCATTCTTCAGCCGGGCGAGACAACCCATGTGCTCCCTTTGAATAAAGGGATACACAAGATGGAAAATTTCGGCGATGACATGGCCGTCACAATCAACATCTACGGCCCGAACATACGGAAGGGCTACGTCCAGTTCTTCTCTCCGGAGCGAAAGTCTGTAAGCCGGATCTATCCGCCGAGGTATCTCAAAGAAGCACTCGCCGTGAGAATCCTGGGGGTAATGTCCGCTCCATGGAGCGAAGAGATTCTGCAGCGGGTACAGACGAGCGATCTCCCCGACTATATCAAGAAGGAAGGAGAAATATCCCTTTCCAAACTGAAATCTGGATGAAGAAGTTTCTGCGAGACTCGTGTGGGGAGAATCGAGAATCCATAGTATGTGCAGATACCGGTGACCAATAGTGGAAGATTACGTGAGAGGGTACACATGGAAGAGAAAAGGGTAAGGGAGAGTACTGTCGTCATGTCCCAGCTGATGAGTCCTCAGGACACCAATATTGCCGGGAATGTCCATGGGGTAGTTATCATGAAACTCATAGATAATGCGGCGGGAGTGGTTGCCTTCCGTCATGCGAGATCTAATGCGGTGACCGCATCCATTGATCGATTGGATTTTCATAATGCCGTTTTTGTCGGAGACTTTGTCACTGTTCGGGCAAGCCTGAATCTTGTGGGGAGGTCGTCCATGGAAATCGGCGTTCGCGTGGAGTCGGAAAATCCCGTGTCCGGTGAGAGACGCCATACAGCGTCGGCCTATCTCACGTTTGTGGCACTTGACAGGAATGGCAAACCAATGCTGATCACACCGCTGGTCTTAGAGACCGACGAGGAGAGGCGTAGAAATAGGGAGGCGAAAGCCAGACGAGAAGCACGTCTCCAGGAAAAAACAAAGGAAAAAGCGTGCCAGCTCGAGCCGGAGAGCTGTCTGTAACTTTCATGGACAGAATCGGAACAGAAGGCGGCAAAGATGCGACGCGACAAAAAATGAACTCCATCGGCATCATGGGCGGCACATTCGATCCCATTCATATAGGCCATCTAAAGGTTGCGGAGGTTGCGGGATCGAAACTGGTGTTAGACAGGGTGGTGTTTGTTCCGGCCTTCTGTCCTCCCCACAAATCTCTCGGTGACATCGCTCCGGTTGCACATCGTTTTGTAATGGTCAGTGAGGCGATCGCGGCGAATTCCCGATTTGAAGTGTCGGGAATCGAAGCAGGGTATCAGTGTCCCGTGTATGCGGGCGATACGATCCGGGCGTTTCAAAAGATGGAGGGAGACACGCGGGGTATTTATTTCATAACGGGTTTGGATGCCATTTTGCGCATTGTCAACTGGCACCATGCAAGAACCTATCCCGGCCTCTGTCAGTTTGTCGCCGCGACACGACCGGGCTATGACAAGACCAGGATCGGTCGCGAAATTCCCGATGCATTCCGCCCCTACGTCACCATCCTTGAAGAGCCGGCATTGTCTGTCTCTTCCACGGAGATTCGTCGCCGCGTAAAGACCGGCCAGTCAATAGAGGAGATGGTTCCGAAGGCGGTCATGGACTATATTTACCGCCACGGCTTGTATGTATAAAACCAGGAAATCGGCTTGGTTCTGCGTGCGCAGGGAAATGATCCGTTGGACGTTCCCGGACGTGCGTCATAACACAGATATGTGAGTCACACGCGAAGAATCGATGGCAGGTGCGGAAGTCGGGACTATTTTTTAAAGGGCTATGAAAGTTGTACTGGTAAGTCAATATAAGGAAGACATCATTCCTTTCCTTAAAGAATGCGGAGTGGAAATCACCGACAAATCCCCCGATGCCGTCATCGCATACGGAGGGGATGGGACGTTTTTATTGTCTGAGAGAGAGTTCCCTGGTGTGCCGAAGTTTCCTCTCCGTGACACCAGGATTGCGCCGTTGTGCCCTGCCCATAATATGAGAAATCTCATCGAATGCTTTGCTACCGGGAAGCTTGAGAAGGGCGAGCTTATCAAGATTGATGGATTTTTCAGGGATAAAAAAATTACCGCACTGAATGACATTTTTCTTCACAGCTATAACAGAAACACGGCAATACGCTGCAGCGTGTGGATTGATGACGAGCTCTATCTGAAGGAGGACGCCAATGATGCCATCGGGATTGCCACGCCTCATGGCAGCACCGCATATTTCAGAAGCATTACCAATTGCATCTTCAGTTCAGGGCTTGGTCTCGCATTCAGCAACTCAAGGGATCGTACAAGCCACATTGTCGTTCCTGATTGTTCTGTAATAAGAATAAAGGTGAGACGCGGCCCGGTCGTGGTAGTGTACGACAACGCAAACGACATGGACTGTCTCGAGGCGGGTGAAGAGATATCCGTGAGTAAGTCTGAAGAAAGTGTTGTCATTTACGGTTTGAAGGATTTCATGTGCCGGTCATGCAGGGCATTGAGGCATATGCAAATATAAACTGGATCGGGTTAGGAATGCATATCCGTGACCGTAAAATCCTTGAAGAAATCGGAGTGCATTTGGATTGTCATGTAGTGGCGCCCATTATTATTGGTTATCGGAACAGTAAACCACCAGCTTCTGAAAGACACGCGCCCGATATTCTGAAGATTATTTGAAGGAAGAAAGCAGTGCAGGTAGATATGGCCAAGAGTAGCAGCGATAGAATTCCCTCCAGAGAGGAATGCAATGAACTCATGGTGCACCATGCCATGCAACCAAACATCGTTGAGCATTCCATTCAGGTAATGAATGTTTCCCTGGCGATAACAGACAATCTAAAGAACGGTGCGGCAGTGAACGGGGAT
>JAFNGM010000024.1 GCA_017885225.1 Syntrophaceae bacterium
TTTATATAATCCCTCTTAATATACCTTTTGTATCTGCTCAACCAATCACACATGATAAATTATCATTGATGTATACATCTGCATTTACGGAATTTGTGATAATAAAAAAACAGTAATTTAAGTCTAATACAAGGGATTTATCTTCCACATTTGCTTTCTTTGAAAAAAATATATTCCATAGAAATATATGCCATCACTATTCTCTTATGGTATGGGGACTATCTGGCTTATCATTTATAAAATTTTCCAGCAAAAATTCAGATGCTCGTACGGCTGCAGGTACCAACGACTGATAGGCGGTTACATGCTTTTTAAAAATACATATACAAAACTTGTATCTTACTGCCTACCTCTCTCAAGAAACTCAGGAAACTCAGATAACTAATATAATCCTTTATAATCAATATGTTATGACATTGAGAATCATATTGAGTTATCTGAGTTTGTATTAAATTCAAAGGGAAACTCAAACTGATGAGTATCTGAAATTACTCCTATTTTTGAGTTTCCTGAGTTATCTGAGTTTTTTCACTATTTAAGATCAAATGTCTGCCTGAGAATCTCTCCAGGATCTAAATTCTTCTGAATCCCGTATTGGGAGACCAACAGCTCTAATGCATTGCGCTTCATGAGAATTTTTGATCGACCAGTCGCTCTGGTCGTTTTTATTCCCATTTGCCTTAATTTTCTACCGAGCCCTTGACTTGTTGTGTGGTATTTTTCATTAACTCCATCATTCACTTTATCCAAAACATATGCTGTAGAAATGTCCCATTCTGGAGTGTCATTGGGAGAAAGATCATAAATCGCTTTGATGATTCTCCCTTCAAAACTTTCCTTTTTCTCTTCGATACGATAACCGGCTACTTCAAGAAGTGCGTCCGCAAGCGCATTGTAATGAAGAGGTGAAACGAGCTTGCATACTTGGAGCAGCGGTTTTGATATATCCCACATTCTCCCCCGAAGCTGCTCAATTAGATCAACATCAGGCAACGCGGTATTCATATTCATTGCCTTCCACGCAACAAGCCTTTCTTTCAATTCAATCGCATCATCTGCCGTTATGTTTTTGTATATGCCCGGTTTATTTTCCATCATTATAGAGAGGCACCTTGTGTCAAGAATCTTATGCACCTCTTCATTGGTAGCTATGATCGTCGGCCCATATACATCATAGTGTTGCATATCATCTGTTATTTATCGGTGCTATAGAGCCATTTGGTGATCGGCGTAATAGAGCCATTTGGTGATCACCGTAATGGAGCCAGTTGATGATTGCCGCAATGAGGCCACTTTGTTATCGCCGTAATCGAGCCACTCGTAAAATTGCAATAAACCTCAAAAAGCATTTCGGACCATGTGATAATTCCATTATACTTCCGGCCAAATACGTGCCGGGAGGAACTGTCATGAGCAACAGGAGGTTCGAGATGTACCATTACCGTCAAATAATTCATAGAATGCGCGTGGGCCAAACCGACCGGGAAATCGCCCGCACAAAACTGATTGGAAGAGCAAAATGCGCCCAGGTGCGGTCCCTCGCCGGGCACCACGGCTGGCTCGTCCAGGATATTCCCATTCCTGATGACGCCGCTCTGGCGGAAGTCTTCGGGAGAAAGGATGATACTAATCCCACTCATCAGTCAGTCAGCCAACCGTATGAGAAGCAGATCCGGAACTGGCTCCGTGATGGCGTGTGCCTGACCACCATCCACCAGGCGCTGGTGGATAAGTTTGGTTTCACGGGAAGTTACTCCTCCGTCAGGCGCCTGGCGTTGAAGCTGGGCTATCATAAGCCTGTCGCCACCTGCATTCTTGACTTCACTCCCGCAGAAGCGGCCCAGGTTGATTTCGGCAAAGGGCCCGATATTACGGACTGCTTCACCGGCGCCGTGAAGAAGACCTGGATATTCGTCATGACCCTGTGTTTCAGCCGGCACATGTACGCCGAGATCGTCACGGATCAGAAGGTATCCACCTGGCTTGCATGCCACCGGAGGGCCTTCGAGTTCTTCGGCGGCGTTCCCCTGAAGGTGATCATTGATCACGCCAAGTGCGCCATCACCAGGGCCTGTTTCCGTGATCCCGAGGTGCAGCGCTCGTATGGAGAACTTGCCGAAGGCTACGGTTTTCTCATATCGCCCTGTCCGCCTGGGGATCCCAAAAAGAAAGGGCGAGTGGAGTCGGGGGTAAAGTATGTGAAAAACCGCTTTGTCCCCCTTCGCGAGTTCCGCTCTGTGTCCCACGGCAATGAGCAGCTCCGGAAATGGCTCATGGAAACGGCCGGGAACCGCATCCACGGCAGTACGCGACAGAAGCCACTCACCTTTTTTGCCGAATCGGAAAAAGCGCTCTTGAAACGCCTTCCGGATGTGCCGGTCGAAATGGCCGCCTGGAGTCAGGTAAAGCTCCACGGCAACTGCCATGTCCAGTTTGAAAAAGCCTCTTACTCTGCTCCTTACACGCTTGTGCATCAATCGCTGTGGCTCCGGGCAACGGATACAACCGTGAAGCTCTATCATAACCTTAATCTCGTCGCCGTCCATCCGCGCCTGAGGAGACCGGGAGCGCGTTCCACCGTGGACGGGCACATGCCGCCGGAAGCGCTGGTCTGGAAGCTTCAGGACCCCCAGTGGTGCCTCAGGCAATCAGAGGCGGTCGGTCCTTCGTGTCACCGTCTTATCAGGCGTCTTTTCAGCGACAGGGTTTTGGATAATCTCCGGGCCGCCCAGGGGATCATCGGGCTCGCGAAAAAATATGGTACCGTGCGTCTGGAGAGCGCCTGCCGAAGGGCACTGCACTTCGATAATCCCCGGTACCGGACCGTGAAAGATATCCTGAAGCAGGGTCTGGATCAGGCGCCATGGGAACATCTTCCGTGCGATGATGTCCCTCTTTCACGCGTCTACACCGTGGGACGATTCCTTCGTCCTGCCTGCGAACTCAGTTGAGGGAAGGAGGGAATGATCATGAACCCAATGCCCGAACTGACCCCCATGCTCAAACAACTGAGGCTCTCCGGAATCCTCGATTCCATCGAAGCCCGCAACCGCCAGGCCATAGAGGAAAAGTTCTCGTATATGGACTTCCTGGCGATCATTGTCCAGGACGAGATCGCCAGAAGAAGCCAGAAACGATTGGCCCTCGCCATTCGCAGGGCCAACTTCCGCAACCAGAAGACCCTGGAGGAGTTTGACTTTACCTTTAACCCCGGCCTCAACGGGGCACTCATTACGGACCTGGCCTCCTGCCGGTTCATTGAAGAGAAGGTCTCCGTGCTTATCGTAGGACCGTGCGGCACCGGAAAAAGCCATATCGCCCAGGCTCTCGGCCACGCGGCCATACGCTCAGGATACAACGTCCTTTTCACCACCGCGTCCCGGATGCTTGCCCAGCTCAACGCCTCCAGGGCCGCCAATGGCTTCGAAAGGCAGTTTGCCAAGTTCGTGAGCATCGATCTCCTCATCATCGACGACTTCGGCCTCAAGCCGCTCAAAGGAATCCAGGATGAAGACTTCCACGATGTGATCTCGGAACGCTATGAGCGCAAGAGCACCATCGTCACGTCCAATCTGGACATCCCGGAGTGGCCTGATGCCTTCCCCAATCGCATCCTGGGCGCCGCCACTATCGACAGGCTTCGTCATGGCGCCTACAAGGTGATCCTGGAAGGAATAAGCTATCGCGCACCGCAGCCGGACACGAAAACTCAAAAACCGATCTGTCAAAGAACGGAAAAAATATACTCTCAAAAGGAGGTGAAAACAGCTCTCTGAAAGGGTCGTCCGATACCGCTTTTTGAGCACTTTGCACTGGCTCCATTACGGCGAATATCGGTGGCTCCATTAAGGTGATGATTGACA
>JAFNGM010000025.1:0-2969 GCA_017885225.1 Syntrophaceae bacterium
CCATGCCCGGGATCATGTGGAAAGGGGGACTTTCATTTGAATTTTAAAGGAGAGGTCTCTCTGAAAAACCGGTTTCCCTTCCGTCTGGGAACGACCTCATATATCATTCCGGCAGATCTCCTGCCGAACGTCGCTTTTTTGGCGGACAAGGTGGACGATATTGAACTGGTGCTTTTTGAATCGCATGAATACAGCAACCTGCCGGATGCGGCCACGGTGGGAAAGCTGAAGGAAATGGCAGACCGGTGTGATCTTACCTATACAGTCCATTTGCCCCTCGACACATGGATGGGACACAAGGAGGCATCGGTCCGGCGGCAATCTGTGGATAAATGCCTCCGCGTAATCGAGCGTATGGCCCCTCTCTCGCCTTTCGCCTATGTCGTCCACTTCCATGCGGATCAGCGGGGTGCACATCCTTCACCGGAGATGGAGCGATGGATCGAGGGGCACCGGCAATCGGTGGAGATGCTCCTCCGGCATGTTGATGCCCGGGACCTGTGCGTGGAGGTTCTCGATTACCCCTATGATCTCATTGATGGCATTGTCAGCGACTTTGGGCTGAGCGTCTGTCTGGATATAGGCCATCTGCTCCTTTACGGGTATGAGCCGGAAGAGTACCTTGACCGCCATTTGTCGAGGGCACGGGTTCTCCACCTCCATGGGGTTGAAGATGGGCAGGATCATCGCAGCCTCACCAATGTGCCAGCCGGCGTGCTTGCCGCTTTAATGGAGAGGCTTGGCAACGGACACGATCAAACCCGGGTTGTAACGATGGAAATCTTCGAAGAAGAAGCCCTGGCGCAATCGCTGGATGTCCTGCGCAGGTATGTGTAACGAGAAATAGGTTTTTTGTAAAGAGGAGATGTAGAATGCAGCCTTATGAATTGTTCCGTAATAAAGGAAACACACGCAGGGGAACGTATTTTGCCCTTTCCCTATCCCTGGCGTTTCATATGGTCATATTTCTGATGCTGATTACGGCGAGTGCCGTCCCTGCTATTTTAAAAATTGGAGACGATCAGATCATTCATGTATTTCTCGCATCNNGTCGAGATGGTGAACACGGTCGTACCAGTCGAAACCAATGAGAGAAATAAGGATGATGTCGAACCGGGTATGCATCAATCACGCGACGAGATGTTCAAGACTGCAGAAGCGTCAATATCTCACATACGCGGCTCAGATGTGGTATACGTAACGCCCACACAAAATGCCCATAAAGCAGAGGGTGAGGGTGCGTATTCCGGCCATTCCACGATGAGAGAAATATCCCTTGCGGTGCCGCGGTATCGCGAGAATACCCCACCCGCGTATCCGTCGGTTGCCCGCATGCGGGGGTATGAAGGGATGGTACTTCTTGCCGCGGAAATATTTACCGATGGTGGAGTAGGTACCTTGAAGGTGAAAAAATCATCGGGATATGAGGTGCTGGACAAATCTGCCGTGAAAGCCGTAAAGACATGGAAATTCGAACCCGGCACAAGATTGGGAAAACCTGTCAGTATGTGGGTTGATGTGCCGGTGAAATTTATCTTGAAAGATACGGAAGCAATATAATCACTCGCAAGCTGCGAGAACATCAATCCAGATACTTTAACGCCTCTTCGGCTTCCGCGCGGACGATATATGCGTAGTCCCACGTGAACGCTTCATCCTGCCCCGATATTCTACCCAGCGCTTTTTTGGCGAGCGCTTTCTCTTTCAGGCCGATGAATCCGAACTTGGCCATCTTCCCTATACTGCGTACCGCCTTTGCCCGGACGGTTGAGTGGCTGTCCGACAGGTTTTTCGTGAGGGCGCGATACATGGTGCTCCTGGTCTTGGGTGTAATCCGCTGAGGTTTCAGATGCTCAACCAGCTTTCCCAGCAGCCGTGTTGCCGTATCGCGGACCTCCGCATTGGAGTCGTCCATGGCCACGATTACCCTGGGAATGATAGATGCCATTTCTGGAGCCTTGATTTTTCCCATGGCATAGAGCGCGAAAATTCTCATGGTGGGATCGAAAGACCCTGTATAGAACTTGAGGAGCGGTTTGATGGCCGGCTTGCCGATCTGGCCCAGCGCCCTGGTCAGCTGCATCTGGACCTTTAAGTCCGCCTCATTCAGTTGATAGAGAATAAGGGGGATAGACCTTTCTCCCGTCGCGACCAGGATTGTGAAGGCGCGTTCTACGGCTGGCTCAAGATCGGGGCGGTCAAAGAGGTCGATGTGGAAGATACTGCAAACCGCAAGTATTGCTTCGTTGAATTCTTTTGCCTGTAAGCCCTTCAGCTTTTTCGCGATTTCATCCAGCCCTTCGATCACATCATAGACGCTGTCTTCCCCTAGCTTCCGAAAGGATGCCTCTATGTCTCGCTTCTTCATCGCCCGATCCTCCCCTCATAAATTCTTTTGATGAGTATACCACCACTTCCAAAGGCTTTATCCCATGCTCGGAATACAAGAACAGATTACGAGCACTATTATTTCAAAGTATAAGAAGAACGGCGCAGTATGTCAAGGCAAACGCATATAGAGTCGTGATAAAAACAAAACCATTTTATGATTGGAGGTAGCTGTGGAGACCGGGCAGATAGTTCACTCCCAGATAGGTAAACGGCTCGGCGGCAATACCGATCTGTAGTTGTCACTTTTATCTTGAAGGATTTAAAGACTTATGATTGGATAGGTCGACTTTAATTTTTTAAAGGTGCCGGCCATGAACGCGGTGGAAAATGCGGATTAAGACGAAGCGCCTCCGCCAGGCAAAATGAAAAAGATGTCTTGCGGAACACTAAAAGCAAAGGAAAAATATAATGACAGTCTTCAGCAAAGCATGGGAAGCTGTGGACATAAAGGCTGCATATAACCGCGTCTTATGTGCCGGGCCTTTCTATCTTGCTTTCATGTCGCTCTTTGGTCTCCTGTTTATCATCGGTGTCGCAGCCGGGATTCACGCTGTGCATATCGTGGGTTCCCGTCATGC
>JAFNGM010000025.1:2985-3177 GCA_017885225.1 Syntrophaceae bacterium
GAGACTTCATGCCCATTGCCAAACGTTCGGTACTCCTGTCTGTTATTACCATCCTTGCAGGGTTTATTGTTATCGGTCTCGAAATCGAAAATCCCATCCGGATGGCCGTCTACAACGCCCTCTCGCCGAATCTGACTTCTAATATCTGGTGGATGGGAACCCTCTATAGTTTTTACATGGTTTTCATGATCA
>JAFNGM010000026.1 GCA_017885225.1 Syntrophaceae bacterium
TTCTCCCTCAGCCACTTCAACGTAGGCCTCAAAGCCGAAGAGGAACCCGATGATCACGCCTGTCAGCATAATCAACACACTGACGTGTATCAGGTAAACCCCGAAGTAAGAGAAATTCCCTTTTTCGCCTGTCAGAAAAGATCCTTTTTCCGTGTCCTTTCGGCGCACCCCTTTATAGCTTTTTTTTAAAAGACTTTCGATGATTTCCGTCTCTTCTTGAAGGGATCTCTCAATCAGGATTTTTCGGTCCGCGGGCAGGGTTCCAAAGCCTTCAGTGGCATCAAGATCCGGCCTATGATGGAAAAGCTTCCAGTGCACGGGAAACCGGTTCAGGGAACAAACGATCAGATTGACGGACAGAAGGACGATAAGAATCAGGAACCAGAGGGAATGGAAAATATCGAATAACTGAAGCGTGTCAAAGACGGGCACCATTCCGGGACTGAGGCGACGGATAAAGTCATCTGCCGCGTCCTGTTGGGGAATGATAGTGCCAAGGATGGAAGCAATAGAAATGATTATCAAGAGAGCGATGGCCAGCTTTACGGAGGAGAAGAAAGACCAAACGGGATTTTTTTTCGTCAAAATCGCGAACCTCTCACGCTCTCTTAATGATTCTTATGGCATCGGGCGCATTCCATGGACGGGAAGGCCTTCTTTCCATCATGACAGGCGCCGCAGCTTTTACCCTGGTACATGTCCGCCATGGTCATTTTCGTGCCGCCTTTCTTCATGGAGAAGAGTTGAGGATGGCACTGGTCACATGCAAAAGGAGCGTGGCTCGTGTGATTGAAATTCACGGGCCCCGCACCCTTCATTGTGTAGGTAAGAGGCGTTGAGGGGGCCATGCCGCCACGATCCTTGTGACACCGGTTGCAGTCATAAAAAGCGTTCCCATTCTTTCCGGTATGACAGTTAAAGCAGGCCTTCTTTGTGTTATGATCAGCGAACACAATCTTTGTGACACCCTTCTTGAAAGGAAAAAGGGAGAGATGACAACTACCGCATTTAAGTTTTCCCATATGGGTCTGATGGTTAAACGCGATCGCCTTCTTACCGTGACCGAAAAGAACAGCCTGCTGGGGAGCAGGGGTTTTTATGTGGCAGCGGCTGCAGTTATTCCCGGAGAAAGATTGTTTGCCTTCATGGCAGATGAAGCAATATTTTTGCTGAGCATGATCAGCCTGGGTAATTTTGTTGGCGCCTTTCTTGATTTTGAATAGTCTGGGATGACAGTTGCTGCATTTTGTTACCTTGGTATGGATCTCATGATTGAATCGGACCTCTCTTTTGGCTTTCCCAAAGGATTCCGAGGCCTTGTAAACGGGTATGTCACTTCGCGGCTCCAGACCCTTGATGCGGATATGGCAGCGGGCGCACTGCGTATTGGAGGCAAAGGCGTCTTTCCCGTTATGGCACGCGCCGCAATACTTGCCCTGATAGAAAGATTCCATATTAAAATCCTTTTTTTCTTGAACCTTCAGGGCTTCCATTTCAAAAAGACCGCTGTGGCACCGAACGCAGGAAAGTCGCTTATCAATCCCGTGTGATTTATGCGTAAAGAGAACGGCTTTCACCGGGATGGTGTAAAGGATCCCCCCTCCATTNNCGATCAGCGCGACGAGATAGTGTTTCATCATGCTCCCTGATTAACCTTTCGTATAAAAGACGTTCGGCTTGGCGCCTGTCTCTTCCCGAATAACCCAGACGGGCTTCTGCAACTGATGAACCATGTGATAGACCCTGCTTTCCGGATCGGAAAGATCACCGAATATGCGTACATCGGCGGGACAGATATCGGCACAGGCAGTGGTTTGTTTGCCTTTAGACAGCCATGATGCAAGGCAGAAATCACATTTATCGATGGCTGCTTTCTTCTCGTTAAAATACCGTGCGTTATAGGGACAGGCAATGATGCAGGACTTACAACCAATGCATTTCTTGTCATTCATCATGACAATCCCGTTTGTCTGGTCTTTGTACGTTGCTTTTGTAGGACATGTCCTGACGCAGGGGGGATTGTTGCAGTGATTGCAGAGGATGGGGATAAACTCTGTCTTCTGACCAACGGCCTTTGGGACCTCTTTCTCAAGCACAAGGGTCCGCCAGCCGTACTCGGGAACATCATTGTGCAAGACACAGGCATCCATGCACCTCTGGCAGCCGATACAGCGGTCCTGCCGGATGACCATGGTGTAATGGGGCTTGTAAGGGTATTCCTCTCTATATGCACCGGGAGCAAAGAGATGTTTCACATTGGAAATGAGTGAAATAAGCGTCCCCCCGGCGAAGATGCCGGTGACGATGAGGCCGATCTTCAGGAAATCGCGCCGTTCTTGATCGGGAAGATGCTCCGGACTTTCATGTTTCATGTTCTCCCCGCCGGAGGTATTGGACATCATACCACCTCCTCTGCCGTCTCAGCATCAACGACGACGTTCTCCGGTTCAACATGCTTACCGGTCTCCCGAAAACCGTCAAAAATCTTCTCGCTGAGGAGAAAGGCCGCGCCGCAGAAACCAACCCCTCCCAGCACCACCAGAATCTCATGGAGAGATGGAGAATAGGTATGGAGCTCGGCAAACTCCTTAACGCCAAGATCCATGTAAAGAGGAACGATCTGTCCCACAACGACCAGGTCAAGGCGCATGAAAAAGATACAGAAGATCATGATAGCCGAAGCGACAAACATGTACCTGAGGTTCTTCCCTTTTGAAAGGAAGAACAGAACAAAGGGAAGAACCATACCTCCGGCAATCTCAAATACCCAAAAGTTGAAAGAGTAGGGGCCACTGATGAGCGCGCTCAGGGCCTCCAGTTTTGACGGCCCGCCCGCGGCGGTGGTGAGTATTTTCCAGGCGGTAAAAAACATCACCACCGCCAGCATCAGAATGGTTAGTCTCCCGATAACTTCAAGTGCTCTTTCCGTCGCGGAATCGACGGTTGTCCTGTTAATTTTATGCGCGAGAATCACAAAAAAGATGATAAAGGCGCACCCTGTCATCAAGGCCGACGCAATGAAGTAGATGGGGAGATAAGGGCCGTACCAGAATTCTCTTCCATGTATCATGGCAAAAATGCCACCCAGATTGCTATGCGCGGCCACACCGGAGATGACACCCAGCAATCCCGCGGTGGCGGCAAATTTATGGTTATTCAGCATAAGGAAAACAAACTCTATGATCATGAAAACCATGTAAAAACTATAGAGGGTTCCCATCCACCAGATATTAGAAGTCAGATTCGGCGAGAGGGCGTTGTAGACGGCCATCCGGATGGGATTTTCGAATTCG
>JAFNGM010000027.1 GCA_017885225.1 Syntrophaceae bacterium
CATGAGATTCCCCAGCATGATCATTCCCATCAGCGGCGTCCCCATGGGGGCGATCAGGCAGGTGACAATGGTGACAACTATGGGGAAGAGTATCCTGAGCGCCGGGGAAGTGGATTTTTTCGGGTATTCCATTCTGATCTTTCTTTCCCGATCTGTCGTAAGTATGCGCATAATGGGTGGCTGAATGAGAGGCACCAGGGCCATGTAACCATACGCTGCTACGGATACCGCCCCTAACAAATGAGGCGCGTACTTCGAGGTTACATAGATGGACGTCGGGCCGTCACAGGCCCCGATAATCCCGATCGCTACCGCGTCCAGATGTGAAAATCCTAAAAGCAGGGCCAACGCGAGTGTCAGAAATATCCCGAACTGCCCCGCTGCCCCCAAAAGGAGGATCTTGGGATTTTCCAACAGAGGGCCAAAGTCAGTCATGGCGCCGATACCAACGAAGATCAGACAGGGAAATATCTCCGTCATGACGCCGGCGTCATAAAAATGGCGGAGCAGGCCGCCCGGTTCCATCATACCCGCCAGGGGAATGTTCACCAGTACCGCTCCAAACCCGATGGGAACGAGAAGAAGGGGTTCGTAATCCTTTTTAATTCCCAGGTAAAGAAGCACGCAGCCCACGGCAATCATGATGATATTTTCAATGGTCAAAAGGCCAAGCCCCATAACCAGGCTGCTCAAACCTGACAGCAATGCGTCAATCATGATTTAGCCTCCTTTCCTTTTTCTTCTGACTCCCGGTACGGGAATAAACGTTTCAGGAGATTGATGACCAGGGTCAGGAACCAGAGACTGAAGAGCGTACTCCCCATACCGACAATGGTCATGGTTATGCCAAAAGTGAAATTGTCCATAATGCTCCCCCCGTAATTATTTATTAAGAACGATCAAATAATGTAACCAATGAGTCAATTACAAATCTCAACGCGTTGAAATAATATTATATTATCAATAAAAAACAAACCTCTATCGTCAGGATGTCTATCCAGTCGCTCCTACGCAAGACCGACAAGCGGGAGCATGATCCAGAGGCCGATCCATATAACTATGCCGCCTACAATATCGTAACCGATGCCTGCCCGTATCATTTTCGTGATGGGTACCATGCCCGATCCATACACGATGGCGTTCGGCGGTGTGGATACGGGAAGCATGAAGCCCCAGCTTGCCCCTAACGTCGCCCCGATGGCGGGCGGTATCGGGTTGACTCCCGCGGCTATCGCAAGGGCGATCATTACTGGCACCACCATATTGGCGGAGGCCGTGTTCGACGACGTTTCACTCACCAGGATGGCGATGAAAATGGCGCCTAACGTAATACCCCAGACGGAAGTTGCACCGCTGAGCTGAAGCAATCCCGTACCGATGATCTCTGCCAACTTTGTCTCAAACATAAGATTGCCGAGGGTGATGCCGCCGCCGAAAAGGAGCAGCGTTCCCCAGTCAATCTTTGTTGCCTGCTTCCATGATATGGTAAATTCCCTCTCTTTCCAGTTTACCGGCAGGAGGAAAAGGAGGGCCGCACCGATCAGGGCGGCAACGCCTTCCGGCATGAATTTGGCGTATGCCTTAGATATCGGCGCGTCACTCCCATACATAACGGCCAGGACGCCGGGTGTGATCCACAATGCGACCGTGATACAAAATGCGATTACCGCGTTTTTCTCTCCCGGTCTCCACTTTCCCAATTTTTTTCTTTCCCGCTGCACATATTCATGGCTGCCTTCAATTTTCGCGAGCTCAGGTTTATGCAGGAAGTACAGCAAGAAAAAGAGGAGGGCAAATAAGAGTATCAGTATGGGGCAGGTAATGAGCATCCACTGGAAAAAGGGGATCTTTACTTTGCAATAGTTTTCGATCATGGCGATACCGATCAGATTTGGCGGCGTCCCCACCGGCGTGCCGATGCCG
Source organism: Syntrophaceae bacterium (assembly GCA_017885225.1). Taxonomy (GTDB): domain Bacteria; phylum Desulfobacterota; class Syntrophia; order Syntrophales; family UBA2185; genus UBA2185. Next base: position 1,924 of record JAFNGM010000027.1, read on the forward strand.
CCTGTGGATGCGGCATACGCTGCCATCAGCATCATGCCGGTGCCGAAGCGCAGCTTCGTAGGATCAACATCCTTTCCCGTTTGCTCCGCGACAATGCCTCCCATGGCGTAGATGATTCCGAGGCCGATGGGAAACATCATCGCCGTCGCCGCCGTGTTGCTTATCCACATGGAGAGAAACGCGCAGATAAACCCGTATGCGATGAGAATACGCGCGGTGCTGTTCCCTACTAATTTCATAGACATGATGGCGTAGGCGAAGCGTTTATCCAGCCCGTGGAGGGCCATGGCCTCCGCCAGGATGAAGCTTCCCAGGAACAGATAGATGATGGGATCTGCAAATGGGGCAAACGCTACTTTCGCGCCTGCTACCCCGAACACCACGCAGAGAACGGCTCCTATTAACGCGCTTATCGGAATGGGAACAGGTTCACAGATCCACCAGATGACGATCCACGAGAGAATGGCAGCCAGTATATGTGCCTTTGCACTCAAGGCCGGCATGGGAACAAGATAAATGATTAAGCCTACAAGGGGACCAAGAAATAACCCTATAGTATTGCGCCATAGCTCAAAACGTTCTTCTCCTGCGGAAAGGGTCTCTTTCGCCTCAATGACATCCTTGTATTTCTTTAAATCAGGCTCTGCCATGTCACTATTACCTCCTTTTTTTATTTTTTACGAGCAGCGAAAACGAATCCACGCAAATTCCTTGCATGTTGATGTCGCGCCCTCTTGAAGATCAAGCAGGAAATCAACTTCTTTCTGATCGACAACCACATTATCCCGTTACATCCCACATTGTTTGGGAAGGATTCACGCAGGCTGATAGTCCTTACATTCTGTTAGAGTATCAGAGAATCAAAACAATTATCAAGAATATTGACAGTTACATTACGGCAGTTAATGGATGTTCACTGATTCCGAAAAAGGAGTGTTCGAGATACATAGGAAGTCGAGTCTTATTCCTCAAGATAGGGCAGGCCGTCATTTTGTGATAATCATACTTTCTGTCTCTGACAGGGTCGACACAGCTTCATGCAATCATTTCCGCAAACGCAGCTCATTGCGGACCGGTTTGGCTTCAGCAATGTTGCACGCCATCTCTTCTATGCGGCGTGAATCGTTGAGGTTGCGCACAATGCCCCGCAACGCGATCGCCTTCCCATCGTACAAAACCTCGAAAGTGGGTATCAATAACCTTTGATCCATGGCAACAATTGCCTTTATCCTGGCGGCAAGCGCCCGTCCCAATAACAAATCCTTCGCGTATGGTGTGGCATGCGTATCTCTCTCGCTCAGCGCATTGGCCAGGATCTTCACGATCTCCTCGTGGGATTGAGAACCCGTATTAAAGACCATGTCATAACATTTAAAATCATACCAGTTTTTGTGGTAATTTGTTTTTACGTACCCCGCCCGTCCCCGATCTACTTTTTCAATCAGCCATTCCGCGGTTTTTCTGTCCACGTATTCTTTCATCATCACCTGTTCAACGCGTTTTTCCGGGAGCGCCGTGAGGCGTATTTTTAACACATGGGGGATATCCTGCAGAAGGAAGTTACCCCCTCGGCCAATAATGATCACCCGATCTTTGAGGGCATTATCATAGATGCGGGATTCCATCAGAGATATGAAACCGCTGTACTCACGGTCATGTTTTTCCCATAGGGAGGGCACTGATTCATCCAGATCATAGAACAGTTGCTCCCATCGTTCGCCGGCCTTTTTCATATCTTCCAAAAAACTTTTTTTGCCGACATATTGATAGTGCATCTGTTCGGACAGAGCCGAACCGATCTCATAACCACCGCTTTCAAATTCCCGGGAAATCGTGAGAACAGCCATACTCGATGATCAACTCTCCTTTTCTAAGTTTGGATTATCACAATGAGGCGATTCCCCCAAGGCTTTTGCCTGCCGCGATATCTTGAGTTTGATCAAGAGCTTCCCGGCAATGACGACTCCAACAGTGAAAAACGCCTCCGTAATGTACTGAAAAATTTTTGGCGGGTCAAACGTCGAAACGATGAAAGGATCGGTCACCATCATCTCTCCCCCGCCCCGGCCAAGAATGGCCGCACCTATGTAAATAATCATCGGATATTTGTCCATGAGTTTGGACAGAAGCGTGCTCGTAAACACTACAAAGGGGATACTGAGACCAAGACCGAAAAGAAGGAGAAAAAAATTCCCTTTCGATGCCGCCGCCACTGCCAGAACATTGTCTGTCGACATTGTAATATCGGCAATAACAATGACCCAGAGGGCCTGCCACAACGACTTGGCCTCTTTTTGAGAGTCATCCTCCGGAGCGCCTTCTACGAAGAGTCTGACCGCAATCCAGAGAATCAATGCGCCGCCTGTTAACTTGACGTACTGCATCATTAAAAGCTGGGCGGCAAAAAACGTCAGTGCAATGCGGAGTATGACCGCGGCGCCTGCACCGAAGACAATCCCCCTCATCCGCTGCTTCACGGGGAGTGACCTCACCGCCATGGCGATGACCACAGCATTATCTCCCGCCAGGATGAGGTCTATGATGATAATGCTGACGAACCCAAGGAAAAATTCCCAGGTGAAATGGATTTGACCCAGT
>JAFNGM010000028.1:0-2353 GCA_017885225.1 Syntrophaceae bacterium
TTTAAAAATGGTAACTGATTAGCAACACATTACCTAGCTTTATACCCGAAATGACACCTGCATACAATGTGGGCCACCGCTTATCAGAGAGAAAAACATAAGTCAACCATAATTATATTTTGGGTTGACAATTGCGCCGCGTGGTGCTAAGGGCAACGGCATGTCTACGAAGCATCAGTTACTCATCCATTTGAAGGAAGGCAAGGGAATTTGGGTCTCCGGAGAGTTTTTAGCCCGGAAAATGGCCATTTCCCGGACGGCCGTCTGGAAACATATCCGTACCTTGAGGGAAGAAGGTTATGTGATCGAATCTTCACAGAAGAAGGGATACCTCTTGCGGCAGTCTTCCGACCTGCTCCTCGAAAATGAAATTCGGGAAGGATTGAATACCTCCGTATTCGGCAAGAGGGGGATTCATTATTTCAGACAGACAGACTCCACCAATAACAGGGCAAAATTATTCGCGAGCGAGGGCGCCCCTGAAGGAACACTGGTTGTCGCGGAGGAGCAGACAAGGGGCAGGGGACGGAGGGGACGGCAATGGTTTTCTCCCCCTGGCGAGGGCATCTATACCTCGATCATTCTGAGGCCTTCCATATCCCCGGATGAAGCTCCCAAACTCACGTTGATGGCCTCCGTCGCGGTGGCGGAGTCATTGCTTGCCATGACGTCCCTCGCCATAACCATTAAATGGCCTAATGACGTCCTCATCAACGGCAGGAAGATCGCCGGCATTCTGACAGAAATCAGCACGGAAATGGATCGAATCGATTATGTCGTCATCGGCGTCGGCATCAATGTAACTACACCCCGAAAAAGTCTTCCCCCCGACATTGAAGACACGGCAACCTCCGTGTTCATGGAAACGGGGAACCCCTTTCCGAGAATTGCCCTGCTCCGCGCGTATCTGGAGTGGCTCGAAAGCTATTACGAAATATTCAGGACCAAGGGATTTGAACCGGTCATGAAACGCTGGAAGAGCCTTGCCGGTATAATTGGAAGGCATATCAGTGTAGATCTGATCGACCGGGTGCGCACCGGTGAGGTCCTGGATGTGGATAAGGACGGTTTCCTGATTCTCAGAGAGCAGGACGGAACGATTGAGAGGATAATATCGGGAGACGTGACCCTATTGCACAAGTGAGGTTCAAATACTAATGACAAATGAAAACCAGCGCGAACTGGAAAACGACGACAAGAAATACATCTGGCATCCCTTTACCCAGATGAGGGGTTACCTGAAGGAAACGCCTCTGATCATCGAAGAAGGGACAGGATGTATTATAAAGGACATTGAAGGCAACCGTTATATTGACGGCGTTTCTTCACTCTGGACAAATGTGCACGGGCACAGGAAGGAAAAACTGGACCTCGCCCTCAAGGAGCAAATTGACAAGATCGCCCACTCCACCCTGCTGGGGCTCTCCAACGTACCCGCAATCAGACTGGCGAAAAAGCTAATAGACATTGCCCCCGGGGGATTGACCAAAGTTTTTTACTCCGACAACGGTTCCACGGCGAATGAAATCGCCCTGAAGATGGCCTTTCAGTACCACCAGCAGGCGCCTTCGGGAAACCGCAACAAGAAAAAATTCATCCGCCTCTCCAATGCCTACCACGGGGATACCATAGGGTCCGTGAGCATCGGGGGCATCGATCTTTTCCATACCATGTATAAAGACCTGCTTTTCCCCTCATACAGGGTAGAGGCGCCCTATTGTTACCGCTGCACCTTTGGGAAGTCTTATCCCTCCTGTAATCTGCATTGCGTGTCACCATTGGAAGAAACCCTGAAGGACCACAACCGGGAGATTGCCGCCCTCGTCATAGAACCCCTGGTTCAGGGAGCGGGAGGAATCCTCATCCAGCCGCCGGGGTACCTGAAAAAAGTGCGGGACCTCTGCACCCGCTATAGAGTCTTCATGATTGCCGACGAAGTAGCCGTAGGGTTCGGCAAGACGGGGAGGATGTTCGCCTGTGAACACGAAAACGTGGTCCCGGATATTATGACCCTGGCCAAGNNCGAAGAGTTCAAAACCTTCTTCCACGGACATACCTTTACGGGGAATCCCCTGGCCTGCGCCGTAGCCGTCGCCAACCTCGAGGTATTCGAAGAGGAGCGCATCCTGGATACCCTCCAGGAGAAAATCGTCCATTTGACGGAAAAATTAAAACCTTTCAACGGACTCGCCCACGTCGGCGAGGTGCGCCAGTGCGGATTCATGGTGGGCATAGAACTTGTCGCGGAGAGAAAAACAAAACACACGTATCCACCGGAGAAGAGAACCGGTCATCACGTTATCATGGAGGCGAGGAAAAGAGGCGTAATCATCCGTCCCCTGGGGGATGTCGT
>JAFNGM010000028.1:2402-5637 GCA_017885225.1 Syntrophaceae bacterium
CCTGGGAGGGCGTATTTTATTTTCATCCCGATGACGGTATATACCGGGATCATTTCCCTGGTTACCCCGTCGTCCCGGGAAGCCTCATCGTCCACGCGTTTCTGAGCGCGGCACAAGAGGCGGGCATCTCGGAAAAGTACATCACCCTGGAAAATTTTCGCTTCCGAGAGTTCCTCACACCGGGTCGTTACCCGTTTCGCATGGAGTGTCTGGAGAACCGGTTAAACTGCCGGATTTATCGAGGTGACAAAATACTGGTTACCGGGGTCATAAAAAAATGAACCTTACTTTTTCCGGAAGCCGCGCCCTGATTCTGGGGGGCACCTGCGAGCTCGCCCANNCGAAGGGAAATACGCCACGGAGTATTTGAAGTTCGGCGACCGTCATTCCCTGAATACACTCTTCGCCCGCATTGGCGACGATCTCGATTTCATGGTCGACTGTGCCCAGGGAAACTATGAGAGCCTCATTGCACAAGCGGATGAGGAAGAGGTGTACTGCTATTTCACGGAAAATATCTCCTTTCGCGCCGCGGTATTGAAAACGGCCGGGAGGATCATGCTGAAAAAGAGAAAGGGACGGCTCGTGTTCATTTCTTCCACGGCAGCCGCGAGGCCGAACCCGGGACAGGGTTTCTACGCCGCCGCCAAACTGGCATCGGAGGCTCTTTACCGGAACATGGGACTGGAGCTGGGGGGACGCGGCATCACGACGATAATCCTGCGGCCCGGATATGTCAACGCGGGCAGGGGACGCGCATACATGGAAGAAAAGAATGTCCTCGAGGCGGTGCCGATAAAGAGAGCGGTCACAAAAGAAGAGATTGCGGAAACCGTTCTTTTCCTTCTTTCCGAAAGCGCCGCCGGCATGAACGCCACGGTCATTACCATGGATGGGGGATTGACGTACGGGAAATGACATGGAAAATGTAAATGACTTAAAAGCCTGAACACGGAGTGAGCATGAATACCTTTACTGAAATAAAGAAAATTATCATAGACCTCCTCGATCTTGAGGGCGATACTATTACACCGGACACATATTTGATCAAGGAATTGGGTGCCGAATCAATAGACCTTCTGGAACTTGCCGTGGCCATACACAGCCGCTTCAAAATCGCCGTAAAGGATGACCACATCTTTCTGACACGGTTCAGGCTGTACCTCACGGAAGCGGAAACGCAGGGAAGGGATATGGCTCCTTACCTTGCCGGGAAATACCCCCATCTCCCAGAAGAAAGGATAGCCGAAATTATCGCTCACATCAGCGAAGGGCCTCAGTTGAAAATCAAAGACCTGATCAGTTACATCACATACCACATGAAGGGGTAAGAGACCTTGGATGAAACGCCTTTGGACAAACTGATCCATGGAAGGAGGAGCATCCGGAAATATACGCAGGAGCCGCCGCCGGAAGAGTGGATAAAAAAAATGATCCTGGCCGCGATGAGGGCGCCTTCCCCGACACACAGCCAGCCCGTGCGGTTCATCCGCATCCTCTCCCCGGCATTGAAGGAAGAGCTCCATGAGGCCATGCGGCGGGGACGGGAGAATTTGCTGCAGGCTATCGCACACGCCGCCAGTGCGAACAGATTGAAAAACTGGGTAAAGGCCTACTTCCGCTATTCTGAATTCATGTTCCATGCCCCTGTCCTTTTTGCTGTGGGAACAACCGCGACATTTGTCAGTCTCTCGGAAAGGCTCTTCCGCGCGGGCATGAGGGAACAGGGACACAAAAAACACCGGGATGTGGACATCGCCGTGGGACTGGCGCTGAAAGGGTATCTGTTGAAGGGAGAAGAGCTCGGCCTTGGTTCCTGCATCCTTACGGCGCCCCTCATATTTATTGAGGATCCGGAAACGATCTTCCCCCTGAAAGGGGTAGAGATCAAGTGTTTTGTGACCACCGGCTATCCCGATGAAGAACCGGATTATATCAAGAGAAAGGATTTTGACGAAATCTACAGGGAACTTTAATACCATGAAACGAAGGGTTGTCATAACTTCCATGGGGGTTATTTCCTCTCTCGGTCATACCCCCGGTGAGATCATACACAGTCTCAAAGAGGAAAAAGTAAATTTCGCCAGGCCCGTTTTTGATCGCGAAGTCGTTACGGCGCCTGTGGCAAACTTCAATCTCCGGGAGTTCACGGGACGCTTCAAGGACGGCCGCTATTGCAACCGGGGCGCGCGGTTCGCGGTTGCGTCCGCGATAACGGCGGCAAAAAATTCCGGGTATCCAAAAGAAGCGCGGGAAGAAGCGGGGCTTTTCGTCGGTACGGGGCCAAATCTCGACATTGGCGGCGAATTCCCGGAAATCAAGGGGGGAGACATTGACCGGGATGATCTCCAGGCCCTGTGGATTTTAAAATTTCTCCCCAACACGGCCGCTTCCATTATCGCCAAGCTGGTAGGGGTTCACGGAGAGAACCTTACGGTAACCACTGCCTGTTCTGCATCATTGCAGGCGGTAGGAGAAGCCTTTCGCAAAATAAAGGCGGGGTATCTGGATTTCGCCTTTGCCGGAGGGGGAGATTCGCGACTGAGTCCCGGAGGCATTCTGGCTTACAAGAAGGCAGGAGCCCTTTATGCCGGGAACAGTGATCCTTATAAAGCGAGCCGGCCCTTTGATTGCAGCCGCAAGGGCTTCGTACCCGGGGAGGGAGGCGCCTTTTTTCTTCTGGAAGAGCGGGAAAAAGCACTACGAAGAGGAGCCACAATACACGGTGAAATCTGCGGTTACGCGAGCTCTCTCGACGCGTATAACATGACGGCCCCGGAAAGAGAAGGAAGGTGGGGTAGGATCGCCGTGCTCTCTGCATTGCGGGAGGCGGAAATGGCCCCCGCGGAGATCGACGTCATCTCGACGCACGGAACGGGAACCCTTCTCAACGACGCGAGGGAGGCCGCCCTCATTGAAGATATCTATGCAGGGTACACACCGCGGGTCATCGCCCTGAAGTCCTGGATCGGACACACCGCGTCCGCCTGCGGCGCCTTGGAGCTTGCCATCTCCTTGGTCTGCATGAAGGAGGGTTACCTTCCTGAGGTAAGAAACCTCGAGGAGCCCTGCCACCGCAATATCAACTTTATTCGGAAAGGTGAGAATTGTTTTTTCAATACCTTTATCATCGAGAATTTCGGCTTCGGAGGACAGAACAGCGTTCTGGTGGTAAAGCGAGCCGGCGACCGTAATAACACAGACACTTAAATCCTGAGAACTGTCCCCCTAAGGA
>JAFNGM010000029.1:0-2459 GCA_017885225.1 Syntrophaceae bacterium
CCAAACCCACGGTGACAACAGGCACGGCCACGAAGGTGGCCTCCACCCTTGCCACTATTAACGGCACAGTCAATCCCAACGGATCAGCCACCACGTATTATTTTGAGTATGGCCCAACCCCCTCTTACGGAAATACAGTACCCATATCCCCCCAGTCGGCGGGCGGCGGCGCGATCAACGTGAATGTCTCCGCCGATATAAGCGGCAAATTCACCCCGACGAACACCTACCATTATAGGATCGTTGCTACGAACAAATCAGGAACATCACATGGAGAGGATAAATCTTTTACAATTCCTTCTACGCTTCTGCCGGCTATTAAAAATTTAAGCCCTGCACCGGCTTCGAAAAGTGTAACAGGAGCGCGTCCATGAAAAAGAAACGTTCCCCTTACACCTGCTGATTATATGAGGAATAGGAGAGGACGATGTCGGGCCATGTTAAATATCTTTGAGATCTTTCGTATATTTTAATCTCCCATCATTTTTCATGGCTTCTTTATTACTTTCTATCCACGACTGCATAAGCTCGCTTTTCTTCAGCCTCAGAAGTGAATTTTTCAAGGTTCCCTTCTTCGTCTCGAAATCATCGGCATCCGCTTTATCCCTTTCCTTAAACTTCACTATTATGAATTTTCCGTTGACATAATGGACATTCTCCGGATAAGGGATTTTTTCCGAAATCTGAAAGAGGGCCTCCCCCAATTCCTTGGAGGAACCTAATTTCGGAATAGAGGAACCGGGTAGAAAAAATCCTGTTTCCTCTATCTTCAAGCCCTTCTCCTGGGACACAGCGTGCAGTGTTTCACCTTTCTTAAGACGTTCAAGGATGCCTTCCGCGTCTTTTTTGCACACGCGGGTGGACTCCGTTTCGACGAATTTGCTTCGTACTTCCTTTTCAATTTCATTTAAGCTCGGAGTATACGATGGTTTTTTTGCAATGAGTTTCATAACATAGTAAGTCTTGTCATCGTAAAAAACAGCACTGACCTCATCCATTTGAAGACTGAAAACAATTCTGGGAAAATCCTTAATATGCCTGAATTCCTGAGGAAGGTTTTGAGCACTGAAAAAATTTGAACTGCTGATCTTCAATCCGTGTTGTCTGGCGTATTCATCGAAATTCTCTTTCTGATAGATTATGTCGTGGGCTTTCTTGGCCTCATCAGCCGCGATATACATGCTTCGGGACTGCTTCAATCCCGCGATTATTGTATCTCTCACCTCTGCAAATGAACCGCCCTTACTTCCTTTTTTTACATATTCATCTTTATTGCGGTTATAGTATTCACGCACTTCCGTATCCGTGACGTTCACGGGGGAAACATAATGCTGACCCAAAAACGAAAGATACTTTATCTGGATCTGTTCCGGAATACGGAAATCATTTTCATGCTCTTTCAGGTACGTCTCCAGCTCCGCCCGCTGAGGTATGATTTTTTCCTTACAATTATTCACCGCAAGACTGAGGTAGTATACGTTTATTTTCTCGTTCTGAAACCGATACAGATCAAAGACTTCTTTATCTGAAACCTTTACGGAACTCTGCACAATATCTTCCAGCTTCATCATAGCTAATAAATTTTTTTGCGCTTCTTCAAAATCGGAAGGCGTCATNNAATAGATGCCTTAACCTCTTCTTCGGTTACCTCTATATTGAGTTCCTTAGCCTTTTGAAGGATTATGGCCTGATTAATGATGCTGTCATACGCCTGCTGCTTTATATTGAGGCTCTTGAGGACATCATCCGTGAGGGCACTTCCTAACCGCTGCCGGTATGCATCGATAAGATTCTGGTATTTCCTTTGAAACTCCACGTAGGGAATTACTTTACCGTCGACAACGGCAATAGATTCGGCCTGCTGTCTCCAGCTATAAGAACCAAAATAAAAAATAAAGACAACAATGACCATTCCCAGTAAAATTTTCACCAGCCAGTTTCGGGCATGTTTTCTCATGAGTTCAAGCATAAAATTTCCTCACCGGTAGTTTAAGCCAGAGATTTGTAGTATAGCCCCCTACAAAATGCAATAATTTTTTAAGACCATTGCAAAATCCTGAAGGGAAAATCCTCAGCCGCCCCTGGTTCTTATTTTTGGCTCATCTGCGAAAAAGTCGATTAAACCTTCAGGGTTCAAGGGGTCAGGGAGTCAAGTGAATGGTTCAAACACTTACACCCTCGAATTCTTGATTCATCGAACCCTTTTTGCAACTAAATAGCAGCAGAACCTTGATTGCAGGCAAAAATATATAAAGAAATTTAAGAAATCGATCCGTGGGGATTGCATAATCATGGCGCATGGCGCAAAAATTTAAAAAGTCATTGCTTAGGAAATTGAAATACTGTATATAGTATTACTTACCAATAAAATGAAGCATTTCATTATTGAAACGATAGCTCAAAGGAGGAAAGGGATTGCTGCTTGATTACATATTAGGAAAATTTTCCAATGATCTGGC
>JAFNGM010000029.1:2610-2762 GCA_017885225.1 Syntrophaceae bacterium
TCGCAGGGCCCTGGTTCGCCCCAGAATTATTGTATCCATCCCTTCCGGCATCACACAAGTGGAAAGGCGGGCAGTAAAGGAAACCGTAGAATCAGCCGGTGCCCGAGAAATATATTTTATAGAAGAACCTATGGCGGCAGCGATCGGCGCCG
>JAFNGM010000030.1 GCA_017885225.1 Syntrophaceae bacterium
GTGGAAGAATACAGGCAGCAGAACCGGGGCGGACAGGGGGTAATCAATCTTAAGACGGTTTCCAAGATAGGAAACGTTTCCGGTGTTCTCCAGGTTACCGGTGAGGAAGACGTAATCCTGATCAGTGATGCAGGAAAGATTATCAGATTGAAGGTTGCGGAGGTTCCCCTTCTGCACAGGAGTACACAAGGGGTAAAATTGATTGAGCTCGATCCCGAGGAAAAACTGGTCGGTGTGGCCCGTGCGGAGAGGGACACGGAGGAGAAGGACAACGGTCTGTCGCCGGACGATATAGGCGGAGAAGAGGAACAGGAGCTTGAATTCGGCACCGGCAATCAGGAAGAGGTAACATAAACTTTACGAAAATTGCCAGCGTTCGTTCCGTTATGTTTAAGAGCGAGCAATGAAAAAATGAAAAACGCCGTTTATTGGTGTCACNNTCACGCAGCCTCGAAATAGCTACAAAGGATCTTAACGGTGAGCACTAAGACTTGAGAATGACATTGCTGAACAGATTCTGATGCTTGCCTGTAATGGTGGCATAGAAAGCCTTGATCTCCTGCAAGTCATCTTCGATACGCTCCGTGGGATAGAAGGTAGGACCGATGCCGCCTGTTTTGTGCCGGTAGTCGAGAAATCCCAGCACAATCGGAACATTGGCCCCCCTGGCGATGTGGTAAAAGCCCGTCTTCCAGTAGCTGACCTTTTTACGCGTCCCCTCAGGAGGGATGAGCAAGATCAGTTTATCCCGATCCCTGAAGGCCCGGACGCACTGTTCGACCATATTATGCGACTGGCTCCGGTCGATGGGAATGCCTCCCAGCCACCGGCAGGCTGCGCCAAAGGGCCAGCGGAACATGGCGGCTTTGCCCATCCAGTAGACTTTGACCTTTAACGCGAAGGCAACAGCAAGGCTGATGGGAAAATCCAAGTTCGAGGTGTGTGGAGCGGCAATGATGACAAACTTTTTAATATCAGGAATTTCACCCTCGACGCGCCAGCCGAGCATTTTTAAAAAGATCAGACCCATCCAGGCCATGAATTTATTAGGGGATAATCCTTTTTTAAGCATATTTTCATCCAGATTAGTGTGTTGAGGAGAAGGGTTTCTCTATCTTCCGCCTGGTTTCACGTCGATGCCACATCTTGACCAGTACGGTTTATACTCTCGCATGGTTTACGAAAGCAGTCAATCACACACTTCAGAAGGAAGAGGCGCTGGTAGAACATGGGGTCAGGCTTGAAACTTAAAATCACATATCATGTGCAGAGACAAAAAAGAGAATGGTGCACAGTCTATTTTGGCCAAAGGGGAAGGAGATTTTTTTATTCATAACATGAGTGTGGAAGTTATGAAGGTATTTGTGATAGACTACTTATTACCATGAACAGGTACAGGGTATTCAATCATACGGCGGATCTGGGCGTAGAGGTATACGGCGCAACAGTGAAGGAGCTGTTCGTGAATGCGGCATTTGCTGTGTTTGATATGCTTACCGACCTGGATCGTGTTCGAGCAATCGAGGAGAGTAACATAACGGTGGAGGGAGAAGGTTGGGAAGACCTCCTGGTAAACTATCTGCGGGAAGTCCTGTATCTCTTTAACGGCGATGGTTTTCTGCTGAAAGAGTGTTCCATTATGGAAATTGACCCTCAGCATCTAAAGGGAAAGTTTTCCGGAGAAAGGTTCGATCCGTTGAAACACACAATGAATAAGGAAATCAAGGCGGTGACCTATCACCAGATTATGGTGAGGGAAACGCCGGCGAGATGGGAGGGGAGGGTCATTTTTGATGTCTGAAACAATGGCTGGACTCAAGAAGATCGATGAGTGCCGGTGGATGGTTCCTCAGAAGGGGGGAATGAAGGTTCCGGGAATCATCTATTCGAGCGAACATCTCATGAGGGAAATGGGCGCCGATGAGAGCCCCAAGCAGGTGGCCAATGTGGCGCATCTGCCCGGGATCGTGAAGTATTCCCTGGCCATGCCCGATATGCACTGGGGCTATGGTTTCCCCATAGGTGGTGTGGCAGCCTTCGATCTTCGGGACGGCATTATTTCCCCGGGCGGAGTGGGCTACGATATCAACTGTGGATGCAGGCTGGTGACTACCCGCCTCGCATATGAAGATGTAAGGGAACGTGTGCGTGAGCTGATCGGCGCGCTTTTTCGTGATATCCCTTCCGGCGTTGGTTCCAAGGGCGTTCTCAAGCTCTCTCCGAAAGAGGAAAGGAAGGTTCTGATTGAAGGGGCGAAATGGGCGGTGGATAATGGATACGGTACGCCCGAAGACCTGGAAACCACTGAAGACAGGGGAGCAATAGCGGGTGCCGATCCGGGAATGGTCAGTGCGAGGGCGATTGAACGCGGACGGGAACAGTTGGGGACGCTGGGATCAGGCAATCATTTTCTGGAGATCGAGGTCGTCGAAAAGGTGTTTGACGCCACCGCGGCGTCCGCCTTCGGCCTCGAAGAGGGTCAGATTGCGGTCCTCATTCACAGCGGTTCCCGGGGACTCGGCTATCAGGTCTGTGATGATTACCTTGCCAGGATGGTGAAACATCTTGGCGAAATTGAAGTTCCCCTCCCCGACAGGCAGCTCGCCTGCGCGTATCTGGATTCGCCGCGAGGGAAGGAATACCTTGCCGCCATGGCCTGTGCCGCCAATTACGCCTGGGCGAACCGTCAGATGCTGATGCACTGGACACGAGAGACCTTTGAACATGTTTTGAAAAAGGGGCCCCGGGAACTGGGAATGAGCTTGCTTTACGACGTCTGCCATAACATCGCCAAGATCGAAACGTTTGTCGTCGATGGCAAAGAGACGCCGCTGTGTGTGCACCGTAAAGGCGCAACGCGGGCGTTCCCCCCGGGTCACCCTGCCCTTCCGGCGAGGTACCGCAACGTCGGTCAGCCGGTCTTAATCCCCGGCGATATGGGAACGGGTTCCTATGTCCTTGCCGGAACAGAGAAAGCCTTTGCGGAAACCTTCGGGAGCACCTGCCACGGCGCAGGTCGTCTCATGAGCCGCACTCAGGCGACGAAGGCGAGCCGAGGAAGATCGATAGTACGGGAGATGGCCGACAGGGGCATCACCATTATGGCCAGCGGCAAAGGAACGCTGCATGAGGAGATGCCGGAAGCCTACAAGAACCTGGATGAGGTAGTGGGTGTCGTTCACAATGCGGGCATCTCCAAAAAGGTCGCCAAACTCAGGGCATTGGGCTGTATCAAGGGCTGAGTTCATCATATTTTTTACCTTGACATGACAATATGAGTCCCTTATATTCGGATCGATTTTCACATTATTGTAATATAACAGGGTTAGAACGTAACGTTTTTGCATAAACAGTCCGCCTCCGAACATCCCACCGGATTACTTCGGGTCACTAACTAAAGGAAGTTAGATAATTATAAAGTCAATATGTATAAACAGCAGCAACCCTCTTCCCGCCCTCTTTTCCGAGCAGGAAAGGAGTGAAGAAACGGGTTTCATTAATTAAAATTAAAGGATTACGTGATGCCAAAGCGCCCCGACATTCACAAAGTATTGATCATAGGTTCCGGTCCCATCGTGATCGGTCAAGCGTGCGAGTTCGACTATTCGGGTACCCAGGCGTGCAAGGCCTTACGGAAGCTCGGGTACGAGATCGTCCTCGTGAATTCCAACCCTGCCACGATCATGACGGATCCGGGGATGGCAGATGCCACCTATGTGGAACCGCTGAATCTTCAATACCTGACGGAAATTATCGAAAATGAACGGCCCGATGCAATCCTGCCCAATCTCGGCGGCCAGACCGGCCTCAACCTCACGTCAGAGCTCCACCGTGCGGGTGTCCTCGCGAAATACGGCGTCAAGGTCATAGGGGTTCAGGTGGACGCCATCGAAAGAGGAGAGGATCGCATTGCCTTCAAGGAGACGATGAACAAGCTGGGGATCGAGATGCCCGAGAGCGAACCCGCGTACAGTGTTGAGGAGGCACAAGAGATCGCGGCGAGAATCGGGTACCCCGTGGTAATCCGTCCCGCGTATACGATGGGGGGTACCGGGGGAGGCCTGGTATATAATCTTGAAGAACTCAGGACCGTCGCGAGCCGCGGCATATCCGCAAGCCTTGTGGGGCAGATACTCATAGAGGAATCGGTGCTCGGCTGGGAAGAGCTGGAACTTGAGGTCGTCCGTGACGCAAAGAACCAGATGATCACGGTCTGNNATACCGGCGATTCCTACTGCACGGCCCCTATGCTTACCATAGATCCCGCTCTCCAGCAGCGGCTGCAGAAATATTCATACGACATCGTCGAGGCCATACAGGTAATCGGCGGCACCAATATCCAGTTTGCCCACGATCCCGAAACGGGGCGGGTGGTTGTAATCGAGATCAATCCCAGAACTTCACGCTCCTCGGCTCTTGCCTCAAAGGCGACGGGATTTCCCATTGCGTATGTCTCGTCACTCCTTGCCGGCGGTCTCACCCTGGATGAAATTCCTTACTGGCGCGAAGGAACCCTTGAAAAATATACGCCCTGGGGGGAGTATGTTGTGGTGAAATTTTCCCGCTGGGACTTTGAAAAATTTCCCGGCGCTGTGGACAAGCTGGGCACCCAGATGCGGGCCGTGGGCGAAGTAATGAGCATCGGCAAGACGTACAAAGAAGCCTTTCAAAAAGCCATTCGTTCTCTTGAAAGGGGCCGTTACGGACTCGGTTTTGTGAAGGATTTCCATCAGAAAACACTCGAAGAACTCATGGATCTCCTCTATGATCCCTCCAGCGAGCGGCAGTTTATCATGTACGAAGCCCTGAGAAAGGGCGCATCTGTGGATGACCTCTACAAAAAAACCTACATCAAGTCCTGGTTTATACAACAGATGAAGGAAGTTGTGGAGCTTGAGGAGAAGATTCGCACGTATCGCGTGGAGACACTGCCTGATGACCTGTTACGACAGGCGAAGAAGGACGGCTTTGCAGACCGGTACCTTGCCATGCTCCTCGGAGTTCCCGAAAAGTTGATACGGGAGCGGCGCCTATCGTTAGGGTTAAGCCAGTGCTGGGAACCCGTGCCGGTCAGCGGCGTGGAAGATGCGGCATATTATTACTCGACGTACAACGCCCCGGACAAAGTGGCCGTGAGTGACCGTAAAAAGATCATGGTTCTGGGAGGCGGCCCCAATCGGATCGGCCAGGGGATCGAGTTCGATTACTGCTGTGTTCATGCCGCCTTTGCCATACGTGATGAGGGGTACGAATCCATTATGGTGAACTGTAACCCTGAGACGGTTTCCACGGACTTCGATACCTCCAACAAACTCTATTTTGAACCCCTGACTGTGGAGGACGTCCTCAGTATCTATGAAAAGGAGAAACCTGACGGAGTGATCGTCCAGTTCGGGGGACAGACCCCTCTGAATATTGCCAATGAACTCCACCAGGCAGGCGTAACGATTATCGGAACTTCCCCGGAGACCATCGATCTCGCTGAAGACAGGGACCGGTTCCGCCAGATGATGAAGAAGCTGGGCATCCCCATGCCCGAGTCGGGAATGGCAAGTACTCTTGCGGAGGCGGTAGAGATTGCCGGAGAAATCGGATATCCCCTCATGGTGCGGCCATCCTACGTTCTCGGCGGGCGTGGCATGGAGGTGGTTCACGACGAGGATATGCTCAGGCGCTATGTGGCTGCCGCGGTGGGGGTAACGCCGGAGCGCCCTATTCTCATTGATAGATTTCTGGAAAATGCGATTGAGGCAGAGGCGGATGCGATCTCCGACGGAACCGATGCCTTTGTCCCCGCGGTCATGGAGCACATCGAGCTTGCCGGGATACACTCGGGAGATTCGGCCTGCGTGATTCCGCCTATAAGCATTCCCGTACGACATATCGATACTATCTACGAATACACAAAAAAGATTGCCGTGGAATTCAATGTTGTGGGTCTCATGAATATCCAGTATGCCATTGCCGATGATGTGGTCTACATCCTGGAAGCGAACCCCCGGGCCTCCAGAACGGTACCCCTCGTATCCAAAGTCTGTAACATCTCCATGGCGCGCCTTGCCACCCAGATCATGCTGGGGAAGAAACTCGCGGACCTGAACGTGAACAAGAAGACGTTCAGACACTTCGGCGTAAAGGAAGCGGTTTTTCCCTTCAATATGTTTCAAGAAGTGGATCCTGTCCTGGGGCCGGAGATGCGTTCCACCGGGGAGGTCCTGGGACTCGCTGATTCTTTCGGACTTGCCTTCTACAAAGCACAGGAGGCTGCCCAGCAAGCGCTTCCCGATAAGGGCACCGTCTTGATTACCGTGGAGGATAAAGATAAGGGGGGGGTTCTCGCGGTAGCACGAGAATTTCAAAACCTCGGCTTCCAGATCAGGGCCACCGAAGGCACCTGCCAGTTCCTCCTTAAGCAGGGACTCAAGGCAGAGCCTATTCTCAAGATGCATGAGGGGCGACCGAATATCGTCGACTGCATCAAGAACAGGGAAATCCAACTGGTTATCAATACACCCAACGGAAGGCTCGGAAAATACGACGATTCATATATAAGGAAAAACGCAATTAAATACAAGATTCCCTACATCACGACGATCGCGGCGGCGGTTGCGGCGGGAAAAGGGATTGCGGCAAACCGCAAGGGACGCAGCCGTGCCAAATCTCTGCAGGCATATCATATGGATATAAAGTAATTGAGAAAAGGAAATACACCATGAGCGAAATGCGTGACAATTGTGGAGTATTTGGAATATCTTCAAACACCGAGTGCGTGCATGATATTTACAATGGCCTCGATTTTCTCCAGCACCGGGGTCAGGAATATTGCGGCATCGCGACCGTCGACGGTAAAATGCACATGGTGACCCACTACGGCAAAGTGGCCATGACCTTCAATGACCAGGACCTGGGATACCTGAAAGGCAACATGGGCATTGGTCATGTGAGCCTCTGGGAACGTCAGCCCGTTACCTGGCAATCAAGACTAGGGGAAATTGCCCTCGCCTTCAGTGGGAATATCATGAATGCCGATACGCTTCTACAGGAGCTGAAAAACCAGGGCAAAGCGTTCTATCGGGGGTATAATGTTGAGATCCTCTCCCAGATCATTATAGACGCAGGGGATATTGTATCCGGTATTGCATCCATAGCGAAAAAGGTGAAAGGCGCTTACTCCCTCATCATTCTTGCGCGTGAGGGGATCTATGCCGCAAGGGACCTCTATGGTTTCCGCCCGCTCATCCTGGGTCAGGATGCAGTGCGCTATGCGGTGAGTTCAGAATCGCGTGCTCTCGAAAACCTGGATATGGAGGTAGTGAGGGATGTCCGCCCCGGCGAAATCATCCTGATCGATCAGAAGGGCTTTCATACCTTACAACAGCTTAAATCTCCCCGCAGGGCCCACTGTGCCTTTGAATGGGCCTATACGGCCAGTATCGATTCTATCATTGACGGTCTCTTTGTGCAGGAGGCTCGCAATAACCTGGGGCAGAGTCTGGCTCAACGGGACATTGATGAGGGAGACTTTTCTGCCGACATTGTCGCTCCCGTTCCCATGTCGGGCATCGGGCATGCCCTGGGCTATCATCGACGCTCCGGGATCACCTACCAGGAGGTATTTCTCTATAACCGCTATGCGGACCGAAGCTATACCCAGCCCACCCAGAAGGCGCGGGAGAAGATGGCCAAACGGAAGCTTTCTGTCCTCCCCTATGCCGTTGAGGGGAAACGAATCGTTCTCTGTGATGATTCCATCGTCAGGGGAACGCAGATCCTCAACAAAGTGAAGGATTTGAAAAAAGCGGGCGCCGGGGAGGTCCATGTCCGGATCGCCTGTCCCCCTCTTATGTATCCGTGCGATTATGGGGTGTCAACGCGCTCGCATGAAGAACTCGCAGCCAGGCATTTCTTCAGATCGGGAAACATTACGACAATGAAAAAACTCAGGGAACTTGAAACCTGGATAGCCTCCGAGATCGGGGCGGATTCGGTGAAGTACAACAGTATTGCCGCATTTGTGAAAGCACTGGGTATTCCCCGCAATGCCCTGTGTCTGAAGTGTTGGGACGGCGTCAGCCCTCTCGTTGCACCCTGAGTGCACATGCGCAAGAGAGTTCCTTATTTTCCCCCTCGGGCATTGGGGACAAACGCTTACCTTTACGCGAAGACTTCAGTTCGATCAGTATATCCCCGCCTGACAGCCGGCGGCGAGCCCACTGCCCAGTTCGCGACACCGTGCAAGATCATCTGCGGTGAGTGTTCCTTTGGAGATGACAGGATCATACACCATTTTAAACTTGTAGCCCTGCGCGATCCGTTCAATTG
>JAFNGM010000031.1 GCA_017885225.1 Syntrophaceae bacterium
TTTTTAAATAGATAAAAAACTCCTTATTGCCTTTAGGCCCCGCAAGGGGGGATTCGACTACCCCGACAACGGTGAGATCCAGTCCTCTGCAGAACTCCTTCATCTCATCTATTACCCTCTGATGAACTTCAGGCTTTTTTATGACACCGTGCTTTTCGACCTCCCCGCGTCCCGCCTCAAACTGAGGTTTAATGAGGGCAATGATGACGGCGTTATTCTGCTTGATGAGCTTCAGCACGGCGGGAATCACAAGCTTGAGCGAAATAAAGGCAGCGTCTATAGTGGCCATATCAATGGTGTCCTCAATCCCTGCACCCTCAAAGTACCGGATGTTTGTCCGTTCAATGCACACTACCCGCGTATCGGTCCTGAGTTTCCAGGCCAGCTGACCGTACCCGACATCAAGGGCATATACTTTTCTCGCCCCTGCCTGAAGGAGACAGTCCGTAAACCCGCCGGTTGATGCCCCTACATCGAGAACGACTCTCTCTATGACATCGATACCAAATTCCTGCAGGGCTCCTTCAAGTTTCAATCCCCCCCTGCTCACATAAGGATTATCTTCTCCTTCGATCCTGATATCCGCGTCCGGGAGTACAAGGGCTCCTGCCTTATCCATCCTGGTCCCCCGTACAAAGACCGCGCCCGACATAATGAGCGCTCTTGCTCTTTCCCCGGTCGGGCAGATGTCACTTTCCACCAGCAACCTGTCCAGTCTGACTTTCTTGATTTTATTGCCCATGAAGAGATCTTTACGGAATTGAAAATCGGCATTGTGAAGGGCGAACCAAAGATTATGTATGCTCCTTATTTTCCACCATACGCTGCGCGGCATCCATAATGCCCTCCTCGTCAATGCCATAGAGCTTTCTCAATTCACCCTGCGAGGCATGTTCAACAAATTCATCCCTGATACCCAGCCTCTTCACAACGGCATCACGAATACCCTTTTGTTCAAACAATTCCAGCACAGCGCTCCCGAACCCTCCCATCAGCACATTTTCTTCCACCGTGATGATCCGCTTGAGTATATGTGCTGTGTGGCACAGCAGCTTTTCGTCCAGGGGTTTGACAAAGCGTGCATTGATGACCCTGACGCTGATTCCCTTTTCTTTCAGTTTTTCCGCAGCGGCAATCGCAGGATATACCGTAGCGCCAATTGCCACAATGGCAAGCACTGCATTTTCCGCCTCAAATACTATTTCGCCCGTGCCAATTTCCAGGGAAACGGGGCGATCATCAATGGAAACACCGAATCCCCAACCGCGGGGATATCTTATGGATGCGGGCCTGCCGCACCCCACCGCTGTTTTCAACATGTGCTGGAGCTCATTTTCATCCTTGGGCGCCATCACCGNNACATACGTCATGGACGATCTGGTCATAGGCTCTCTGCAAAAAAGTTGAATATATGGCCACGACCGGAATCAATCCCTCCGCGGCCAATCCGGCGGCAAACGTCACACCATGCTGTTCGGCCATACCCACGTCATAGAAACGGTGAGGGTACATCCTGGCGAACTCATCGAGTCCTGTACCCTCACTCATGGCGGCGGTTACCGCGACGATCCTGGGGTCATCGTGGGCAAGTTTTATGATTGTCTTTCCGAACATTCGCGTGTAAGAGAGCGGTGCCGCATCGCCATCGAGAGGCTCTCCCGTTTCCACCTTGAACGGCGCAATGCCGTGGAATTTCGCAGGATCGTCTTCGGCAAATTTATAGCCCATTCCTTTCTTTGTAATGACATGCACAAGAACAGGGCCTTTTAATTCTTTCACATTCCGCAGGTTCTTAATAAGATGATCAAGACGATGCCCCTCCAGAGGACCGACGTAGGTAAACCCCAATTCTCCGAAGAGGGCGCCGGGAACTACCAATGCCTTCAGCGATTCTTCGACCTGCTTCGTAAACCTTACCATCTGTGTTCCGATGGAAGGAATAGACTGCAGAAAGTGCTTTACCTCGGCCTTGAATTTTGTGACCGTATGGCCGGTCATCACACGGTTGAGATAAGAAGACATGGCCCCCACATTCGGCGATATGCACATCTCGTTATCATTCAATATGATGATCATGTCCTTATTGCGGTCTCCCGCCCAATTCAACGCTTCAAAGGCCATGCCCGCCGCGATGGAACCGTCACCAATAACGGCGATAGTTTTAAAGTTTCCCCCGGTGAGGCACTTCGCTTCGGTGATCCCTATTGCCGCGGAAATGGACGTGCTGCTGTGTCCCGCATTAAAGACATCGTAGGGACTTTCCTCCCTCCTGGGAAAGCCGCTTATCCCCCCCCTTTTCCGGAGCGTATGAAATACGTCTTTGCGACCCGTAATGATCTTATGCGCATAGGCCTGATGCCCCACATCCCAAATGAGCTTATCCACAGGAGTATCAAAGACGCAATGAATGGCCAGCGTCAATTCAACCGTTCCCAGAGACGATGCCAGATGGCCGCCGTTCCTGGATACGGTCTCAATTATCATTTCACGGATCTCCCCGGCAAGTCTGCTCAACTGGACAAGATCAAGCTTCCTTATATCCTCGGGATAATTGACTGTGGCGAGGACGCTTTTGTCTGTGAGTATGTTACTCATCGCTTTGCCTTTAAAACTTTCTCTCCACGATATACCGTGCGATCATCCTCAGCGGTTCCGCTCTTTGATCAAAGTTCTTTATCGCAATAAGCGCGCTTTCCACAAGTTCGCCGGCGTTTTTCCGGGAGACCTCAAGACCCGCAAGGGCGGGATAGGT
>JAFNGM010000032.1:0-166 GCA_017885225.1 Syntrophaceae bacterium
TTCCTGCCCAGGTATCTTATCCGAAGAGCCTGCAGATCTTCTTCTGTGTCGGCTGCCGACAGTTCTGTTTCCGCCGCTCGTTGAAGATCAGAAAGCGCCTCCGTCATGCTGTCAACTCACCCTTGGCAATGTTGACGACAGCGGCGAATCCCTGCGGATCGTGAAC
>JAFNGM010000032.1:315-3743 GCA_017885225.1 Syntrophaceae bacterium
ATCTTTCTTCTCTTCTTCTTGGCAGTAATACTTCTTTTCACTCTCGGCATTTTACATATCTCCTTCTCACCGCAATCCCTTACTCAAAATATTTGTTATTAAAGATAAGGCAGTATTTTTTTAATCGCCTTCGCGTTGGCCTTATCCATAACGGTAGATTTTCTTAAGTTTCTCTTCCGTTTGGTAGTCTTCGTTGTAAGGATGTGACTGGCAAAGGCCTTACTGCGCTTCACCTTACCTGTTCCGGTTAGGGAAAAACGCTTGGCCGCCCCTCGATGTGTCTTTATTTTTGGCATTATCTCACCTCGTTATAATTATTGTCCATCTGTTACTCATTTCTTCGGCGCGACGATCATAATCATATTTCTACCCTCCAGCCGCGGTTGCTGATCAATAGCGCATATCCCTTCCAAGGCTGTTTTTATCTCCTCCATCATCTTCCTGCCAATATCGGTGTAGGCGATTTCACGACCTCTGAACATCATCGTTATCTTGACTTTATCGCCCTGGCTGAGGAATTTCTTAATATGCTTTATTTTTACCTCTAAATCGTGCTCCTCGGTCTTCGGTCTGATCCTGATCTCTTTCACCTGGATCGTGGTCTGGCTCTTCCTGGCATCCTGAAGTTTTTTACTTTGCTGATATCTGTACTTCCCATAATCCATGACCCGGCACACAGGCGGGGCAGAATTAGGAGCTACCTCGACCAGATCAAGCCCGACTTTCGCCGCCATGGCTAATGCATCGGCAATGCTCAGAATGAACTGGTCGCCTTCATCTATAACCCGGACCGTGGCCGCCTTGATATCACGATTTATTCTTAAATCTTTAGCTATACGTCACCTCCTCATCAAACACTTACTGATAGTTACGACACTTTTCGGTCACCAAGGCGACAAACTCGCCGGTACTTAAACTGCCCAGATTCTTCCCGTCTCTCTGGCGGGGGGAAACTTGCGCCCCCTCTACCTCCCGATCGCCGATAACGAGCATGTAGGGAATCTTCTGTACCTGCGCCTCCCTGATCTTGTACCCCAGTTTTTCATTGCGGAAGTCCTTCTCGACCCGGATCCCGGCCTCCCGCAGATCTCTGTAAACTGTTTCACCATAGGGGATTTGACTGTCCGTAACCGTCACAATGATAGCCTGCACCGGAGAAAGCCAAACCGGAGAGGCACCGGTATAATGCTCAATGAGAACTCCCATAAACCGTTCTATGGCGCCGAGGATTACCCGGTGCAGCATAACCGGCCGATGTTTTTCGCCATCGGCGCCTATGTACGCAAGATCAAATCGTTCCGGCAGCGTAAAGTCACACTGTATCGTAGCGCATTGCCATTTCCGCTTCAGGGCATCCTTCAGCTTGAAATCTATTTTCGGCCCATAAAAAGCACCATCGCCTTCATTGATATCATAGGCAAGGCCCTTGTCGTTCAAGGCCTGCCGGAGCGCCTCTTCCGCCATTTCCCAGTCCTGATCCGATCCGATCGAGTTCTCCGGCCTGGTACTGAGCTCCACTTCATAGTCGAAGCCGAATACCGTCATGGCATAATCAACAAAATCAACTACGGCCTTGATTTCCGCATTCAATTGCTCCGGCGTACAGAGGATGTGGGCGTCATCCTGCGTAAACTGACGCACCCGCAGCAACCCATGCAGAACTCCAGTTTTTTCATGACGGTGCACCGTGCCCAGTTCAAAGAACCGCAGGGGAAGATCGCGGTAACTCCTTATCTTTGCTTTATAAATCAGCATGTGGGCCAGACAGTTCATCGGCTTGATACCGTAAGTCTGTCCCTCTACCTCGGTAAAATACATATTTTCCCGATAATGATCAAAGTGGCCGGACTTCTTCCACAGATCTACCTTGAGGATCTGGGGCCCCATGACGAGATCGTAGCCCCGTTTTTGATGCTCCCTCTTTTCCCAATCTTCGATGATAGTTCTCAAGATGGCGCCTTTGGGGTGGTAGATGATCAGACCCGCTCCGGCCTCTTCATTCACCTGGAAAAGGTCCAGTTCCTTGCCTAGGCGCCGATGATCTCTCTTTTTAGCTTCTTCAAGCAGGTTGAGATATTCGGCAAGCGTCTCCTGATCGGCAAAACCTGTCCCATAGATGCGTTGCAGCATCTTGTTCCGCTCATCGCCCCGCCAATAGGCGCCGGCAATATTCAACAATTTAAACGCCTTGATCATACCAGTGGCAGGTATGTGCGGCCCCCTGCAAAGATCCAGATAGTCTCCCTGGCTGTAGATACTGACCGAGGCAACATCGGCGGGAAGATCGTTGATCAGTTCCACCTTGTATAACTCCCCCCTTTCGTTAAAGAGAGAGCAGGCCTCCGCCCGGGATAATTCGCGACGC
This sequence comes from Syntrophaceae bacterium, assembly GCA_017885225.1. Taxonomy (GTDB): domain Bacteria; phylum Desulfobacterota; class Syntrophia; order Syntrophales; family UBA2185; genus UBA2185. Next base: position 2,681 of record JAFNGM010000032.1, read on the forward strand.
TGAAACGGATGATCAGCGGCAATAATCTCATTCATCCTGGTTTCGATCTTCGCCAGATCTTCCGGCGTAAAGGATTCCGCATAATCGAAATCGTAGTAAAAACCATCTTCAATGGCCGGCCCGATGGCGATCTGAACACCCTTAAAGATTTCCTGGACCGCCTGGGCCATAACATGGGCGATACTATGGCGGAGAATCTGCAAACCTTCCCGGGAGGAAGATTGGATTATTTCGAGGGCGACCGAATCAGGCAAGGGATAGCTCAAATCCATCCGGTTCAGATTTATCCTGGCGGCAATAGCGCCTGCCAGCGCCTCCGGATCCCAAATCGCAATCGCTTCCCTGATGGTCGTACCAGCCGGACAGGATATCATGGCATTGCCGGGCAGGGTAATTTCTATTTTCTCTAAACTCAATTTTCAGGCCTGCAAAACTTCTCAATAAATATTAAAGTTACAAAAAAATGGTAGGCACGCAGGGATTTGAACCCTGGACATCCACCGCGTCAGGATGGCGCTCTCCCACTGAGCTACGTGCCTACGGTATTTCCTCTCATAAAAAAGTCCGCATCACTAACAATAAAACGTTGTTATGTCAAGGCCAATGTCATTAATTTTCTCCTTTGCCTTTCCTGTACTTATGAGTTATTGATGGCCTTGATGCCCCGCAGAATATAGTGAAATCCCGAAATGGTAGTGAATCCTGCCGTGAGCCAGTGCAGGGAATGGATTATTAAGGGATGCCCATCGCCTCCCAGGGTTTTCATTGCCAGAGCAAGAAAAACCGTAATAATTTGCACTGCCGTAGTTACCTTACTGACAAATATCGGTCGAATTTCAAACGGAACTTCGACCATAAAAAAAATGGAAATACCGAAAAGGATAATGAAGTCTCTGCTCACCACGATCACGGTGAGCCAACCTGGAATGATGCCCAGAATGGATAACGTCACAAAACAGCTCGTAAGCAATGCTTTGTCGGCAATAGGATCCAGATAGGCTCCCAGGACGGTTTTTTGACTCAAGACCCGGGCCAGAAAACCATCCAGGGCATCAGTTACACC
>JAFNGM010000033.1 GCA_017885225.1 Syntrophaceae bacterium
AGCAAGGGAAGCGATATCTTGGCCGCCTGCGGTCAGTTGAGCGGCCAGGTCGAGGAATGGAGGTGATACAGAAAAAATTATTTTACTCCATAAGGAACTGCGTTTTGCGTTGTCAGCGTGTACCTACCCCATAACAGCATGATGAGTAAAAGGAGGGAATCATATGCCTGGAGTTTTCAAAGACTATGTAAAAAATAAGTATAGAAAACAGGCTCCTCTTAAGGGAATCAGGGTAATAGAAGTCTGTACACTCCTCTTCGGACCCGCCGGTCCGTCGTTTCTGGCCGAGATGGGAGCCGAAGTAATCAAGATCGAATTGCCTCCGGTAGGAGATGTGACCCGCTCCCTGAACCCCTTCGGATGGTTTTACAAGGAACAGGGCCCCATGTTCATCCACATCAACCCATCGAAATATTACATGGCCCTGGATCTGCACATCGATATCGCACAAAACATCTTCAAAGAACTTTGCGCAAAAGCGGACATTGTTGAGTTCAACCTGCGGCCCGCGGTGACGAATCGGTGGAACATCGGTTACGAAGACATCAAAAAAGTGAACCCCGGCATTATCTACATTGAAAAGAACGGTTTCGGCCAGTGGGGACGCTATGCCGAGGAGGATAGGCCGTCCAACGACGGCGCCGCCCAGGCGCTGTCCGGCTATGCCTGGTTGTCCAGTTTTCCCAACAGGCCTCCGCTCAAGCAGAGCATCTGGATCTGCGATGTGTACGGAGCCATGATGGGCGAGGTTGCGGTGCTGGCAGCCCTCCATCACCGAAAAAAAACGGGGAAGGGACAGTATATCGAAATGTCTCAGAGCGAAAACATCATGCGGGCCATGGGGTGGGTCTGGCCCTACCAGCAGATGATGGACAAGGGAGCGGAACCATCGGGAAACAGGGACCAATGCATCTGCCCTGCTGATACGTTTCTCTGCAAAGACGGCGACTTTGTCGCCCTTGCGGCGCCTGCGCCGGATGAATTCAAGGGACTCTGCACGGCTATGGAGAGGCCGGAATTGGCCGACGAGTCAAGGTTTAAAGATCACACAACCAGGCTCAAAGAAGAAAACGCCCTGGCCATCCTTGCAATTATCGCCGGCTGGGCGGTCACCAAAACAGCCGACCAGATCGAAAAACTGGGCAAAAAACACGGTTTCGCCGCAAGCAGGCTTCACACCGCAAAGGATGAGTTTGAAGACGCCCATCGCAGGGCCCGTGGCTTCATTAAGGAGATTGATGACCCCATGTACGGAAAGTACACAGATCATGAATTCCCTGTGATGATGTCCGAAACACCGCCGAAACACCGCTGGAGTGTGAGGCCTGTCGGGTTTGACAATGACTATATCATGACGAAGATATTAGGGAGGAATCAGAGTCAGCTCAACGAACTCTACGCTCACGGGGTTTTGGGGAAATGGAAGGACCAGCAGGGCCGAAGGCCGCCTTCGGACTGGGACGGTCAATCCGGGGCCATATTAAGGAGGTGATGAACCATGGCAGACTATAAGAGAGCAAAATGGGCGGAATGGGCCGACCACATAAGGTCACTGGATGATCCGGCGAAGAATTTTGAAAAGCCTGAGGCTTTAGATGACCTTGTGGTAATCGATATAAGTTCGCGGAGCATGGCTGGATGTTACTGTTCGTCATTGCTTGCCGAACTCGGCGCAGAGACGATTCGCGTTGAACCGCCGGGAGGCGATCTGGTGAGAACCTATTCCCCGAATGGTATTATGGTAAAGGATACGGGCCTCGCCTACCTTCAGGAGGGGCGAAACAAGTACCACATTACGCTGAACCTTGAGACAAAAGAAGGAAGGGATATGCTTCAATCCCTGGTAGGCCAGGCGGATATCCTGATTGAAACCTATCCGGCAGGAACCATGGATAAGTGGGGAATCGGCTATGAGGCACTCTCGGAAATCAACCCGCGTCTTATCTTTGTGTCAATATCCACCTTCGGCCAGTTCGGCCCGGAGAGTGGAAGAAAACAGTACGACTATGATAATGTTTCCCAGGCCCGCTCCGGCATACAATACGCGACGGGAGAGGTGCTGCCGGAAGGAAAAACCATAGAGGAAATGCCGTATGCCGTTCCCACAAAAGCAGGCCCGTGGATTGCGTGGTCCGTCTCTGGTACCTTCGCTGCCATGGGCATCCTCGCAGCCCTCTATTATCGGGATATCACCGGCGAGGGGCAGGCCATCGATGTGGCCACACCGGAGGCCTATGGCCGCCTCAATGATTACCAGCTCATGTGGTACGGTGAAGCCGGCGTTATCAATGAACGCTTCGGCAACCTTGATACGGCGTTATGGCTCTATGGTTTCTATCCCACAAGGGATGGCGGCGTTTTCCTTGGCGGCCTCCGTTTAGAAATGTGGAAGGCCTTCGTGGATATGATGGGGAAATACGATGAGTGGAACGCGGATGAGTGGACAACCCTCGCGCCTTTCATGAAAAAAGACTGGCAGCTCAAGTACCAGTCCATGATCAACCCGTTAACGTCACAATTCACAAGCGAGGAGCTTACAAAAAAATCGGTCGAATACGCCAAGAGCGGCCGATTGGCTCCCATCACTCCCGTCGTGGCGGAAATCGTATCACCCTGGAAAGCGATGCACGATGAGAATTGGCAGGATCGGGGCATGTTCACACCGGTTCAGGATCCCGTCTATGGCTCTGTGCTTTGCGCCCAGGCGCAGTGGAAGGCAACAGAAACACCCCCTCGTACAAAGTGGGTATGCCGGCCTGTTGGTTACGATAACGGATTTATCTACCTCAAGTATCTCGGATATGGACCTGTTACACTGAAAGAACTGGAACGCAAAGGGATTATCTAAGATGACACATCCCAAACTGGTGGACGCAATGAGCCGCCCGGATTTTTATCCGCACCGGCCGGAACAGGTTGAATTGATCCAGACGCATATCTCCTACATATTCATTGCCGGGAACTATGTGTATAAAGTAAAAAAACCTTTTGATTTCGGATTTTTGGATTTTACCACCCTTGAAAAAAGAAAGTTTTATTGCCGGGAAGAGCTGAGATTGAACAGGAGGCTTGCCCCGGCGGTCTACCTTGAGGTCGTGGAAATCGGTGAGGATGCGGGCGGCAGCATCTTGTTTGGCACACAAGACCGGATTGTGGAATATGCCGTAAAAATGATCAAAATTCCTCAGGGCGGAATGCTGAAGACCCTACTCCGCAAGGGCAACGTCGATCGTTCCATCATGGATGTGATTGCGAGAAAACTTGTTCGCTTCCACAGGGACGTGGCAACAGGCGGCGCCATCGATGAAATCGGAGGTGTCAAAACAATTCGCCGGAACCATGATGAAAATTTTGCGCAGACAGAACATTACATAAATATTACCATCCCCGAGCGCCAGTACCATTTTGTGAAATTGTACATATACAGTTTCTTGGACAGGCATCACGCGTTGCTTAACGGAAGGGTAGAGAATCACAGAATCAGAGACTGCCATGGAGATCTGCACCTGGAGCATATCTGCATCATGGACTCCGGAGATGCCCACCAGAATGAGTGTACTCCGGACGACATCGTCATATTCGATTGCATCGAATTCAACGAGAGATTTCGGTACGAAGATGTCGCCGCTGAAGTGGCCTTCCTTGCCATGGATCTCGATTACAACGGTTACAGTGAATACGCAGAAGCGTTCGTGGAAGCCTATATGAAACACTCCGGCGATCGTGAAATCGGAACGCTCTTGAATTTTTATAAATGTTACTATGCGTACGTGAGGGGTAAGGTTACAGGCTTCAGAATGCATGACAGCTCAATCCGTCATGAGGAGCGCGAGGACGCAGTAAAAACAGCGAGCAGGTATTTCGATCTGGCCTGCTCTTACGCAGCGAGACCGGAAAAGCCGACGCTGATCCTGATGGCCGGACTCATGGGAACAGGCAAAAGCATCCGTGCGAAACTCATTGCCTCTTGCTTAGGAGCCGACGTCATTCAGACCGATGTGCTGCGTAAGGAAGCGCTTGCCATCGCACCGAACGAACGGCACTATGAAGATTTCGGCAAGGGAATATACGGAGAAGAATTCACCCGAATAACCTATGCAAAAGCCCTTGAGCTCGCCTCAGAAAAACTGATAACAGGTAAATCCGTGATAATCGATGCCTCATATAAAAATCGCAGGGATCGACAGGACGCGAGAGAGACCGCGAAAACACTTCAGGCAGATTTTTTCGTCATTGAGTGCATCTGCCCGGATGATATAGTCAAAATAAGACTTGATGCAAGGATGTCCAATACGAAGGAAGTGTCGGACGGGCGATGGGAAATTCACCAGGCACAGAAAGATACCTTCGAAAAAATNNAACGAAATTCCCGACGCTCTGCACATCGTTCTTGATACTTCCCTGACGCCGGAAGAATGCACATACACGGCACTTCAAAAAATAAAAAAATTTGATCTGCCTCAGGATTGAAGCTCTCCGCAGTAA
>JAFNGM010000034.1:0-2707 GCA_017885225.1 Syntrophaceae bacterium
AGCTGTCCCTTGACCTGGTCGATCAGGAGATCGGAACCTCTCACGTGACAGGCCGTACCTGTGCAGATCGTGAACACATTCTTGCCGCGGGGTTTCAGGGTAAAGGCCTTGTAGAAGTTGACTACCCGATATACCTCCATAAGAGGCACACCAAGCTCTTTCGCAACTGTCTTCATGGCATCCTGCGGGATGTATCCGCAGATTTCCTGCACGTCCTGCAGGACCTCAATGAGTTGGCTGGGCTGGCTTCGCCTACCTTCCAGTATGGGATCTATTGTGGTCATAGACATTTGGGCCTCCCTCATTTTTATTATTGATTAGCGTCTGACTACCTGTTAACATAGTAAATGTAAATACAGTTAAAATGCACACATAATGCCAATAAGTTATAGGTATATATATCGCCACTATATTACCTATATTTTACATATATAATATTGGTAGAGGAGGTAACATACAATGAAGCAATTGCCGATAACTCCATTAAAAAAAGACGTTCAGGAGCAGTTCAACCCAGGAGATTTGCTTTCCTACCTCTGGCGAATACCCCAGCATTCCGAGATGGAACCGGAAAAGCTCGAGCTTGCCCTCCGAGAGCGCATCAAGGAGTTGAACTGCCTTTACGGAATCGCGAGGCTGGCCGAGCGCTATTACGATTCCATGGATGATTTTCTGAAATATCTTGTGGACTTCCTACCTCCCTCTTGGCAATACCAAGAAATCACTTGTGCGCGCATCGTCTTCGAGGATCGAACCTACCGGAGCAAGAATTTCAAAGTGACAAAGTGGCGCCAATCGGCACAGATTCTTGCCTATAATGAACCCGTAGGTGAGGTGGCTGTCTTTTATCTGGAGGAGCGCCAGGCGGCTGATGAGGGCCCATTTCTCAAAGAGGAACGGGTTTTGATTGACGAGGTGGCTCAGAGAATAGGCGCCATTGCCATCCGTATTTCCGCTGAAAAAGAACTGCTGGAGATCAATAAACAGTTGAGCGTAGAACGTACGGCACTTCAGGAGGCAAACGCCGCATTACGAACAGTGCTGGCAAAAATTGAGGAGGAAAAACAGCGAATCTACAAAGATATGCAGGCGAACATCGAAAAGGTTATCATGCCGATTTTGAATGCCCTCTCCATCGAGGTGCCGAAGACTCAGCGGAAGTACGTAGATATTCTGAAAAACAATCTTGAAGAGATCACATCTCCCTTTATTAACCGTTTTTTATATAAATTTCAGTCGCTGACCCCCACGGAAGTCAGCATTTGCAATTTGATCCGGAGCGGAATGAGGAATAAGGAAATAGCGGAGCTCCGGGGCGTCGCTGTTGCAACCATAAACCGGCACCGCGAGCATATTAGGAAAAAGCTCAAGATCAACAACTGTGACGTCAATCTCATAACCTATCTGCAGTCGCTCATGTAAGTGAAATCGCAGAGTTGGAGCATTCTGCGCTACGTATCTAATTCTTAATCTCAAGGTCTGCGACATTTTGCCTTGAAACAATTATTTCTTTATCTTCTGTTTTCACCTTCACGCTCATGAAGCCAAGTATTTGATATGTCCCGTTTTCAAGCTCAGCAGAGTCAAAACGAACGGCAAAATCCAATTGTCGATTTGACGATTCTCCGACTTTTATCCATGTCTGAGTTCCTTTTTTTCTGATATACCAAGCATTGGAAACACCNNTCCTTTTTCAGTAACTCATCATCATAATTTTCTCTAAGGACCACGCATCCATAATATTTTTTTATAGCAATAGTAGGCACCAGAAATTGAGGACCCCAACGAACAGCGGACAAATTGATTACCATAAGTCACCTCCTCAATCATGCAATTACGTTCAAATCATGGGTCGCCTTAATAATAAACCCGTATAATTTGAAAATGCAAAATTCATTCCTCAAAGGAAGTGATCGGTAAATATTTAATTGCTTATAATTACGAGACAATTTTGATAGCTCGGCAGTCATTATTTTGCTAATAGTTACAAATTTGTATTTTTACTCTAAATAAAGCACAATAATGTAACTTCAGTTTATCATTCATGCTGGAAACCTTGCGAAAACTGCCAGAATGCCCTGCCCTGTGGGCGAGGAGCTTCACTATTGATCTTCAATGATTTCAATTCATCAATACTTTAATGCTTTTTTGGCACTATATTTGCGTTAAACACTATAGTTACTGACAGCAGTCTGTGAAATTTTGAAGTTGCGGTCAGAGATGATTCAGCCCCAAAATGTTGGGATGCCGTGCAAGACACCCTTATGTGAACAAGGTGGGGATCATTCTCATGGGGGCAAGAAGCGATAATAAAAGTCCATCTTAAAAGGGGTATAGTTATGTCAGTCATTCAAGAGGTCATTGCCAAAGTCAAACAGATCGATCCCGACCAGCCGGAGTTTCATCAGGCTGTGGAAGAGGTTATGGAAACGCTGGAGCCGACGGCCAAAAGGCATCCGGAGTTCGTGAAGGCCAATATTTATGAGCGGATCGTGGAGCCGGAACGGTCGGTTATATTCCGGGTTCCCTGGGTAGACGACAAAGGAAACGTCAGAGTCAACAGGGGATTCCGGATCCAGTTCAACAACGCCATCGGGCCCTTCAAGGGCGGGCTCCGTTTCCATGCCTCGGTGAATCTGGGGATCATTAAATTTTTAGGTTTTGAACAGACCTTCAACAACGCCTTGACGACCCTGCCCATGGGAGG
>JAFNGM010000034.1:2789-3410 GCA_017885225.1 Syntrophaceae bacterium
GGCGGTCGGGAGATCGGCTATCTTTACGGCTATTACAAGAAAATCCGTAATGAACACACGGGCGTTCTGACCGGCAAAGGTCTTGAATACGGCGGCAGTCTAATCCGCCCCGAGGCGACCGGTTATGGAACGACCTATTTCGCTGCAGAAATGCTCGCCACGCGCGGTCTTGATTTCAAAGGCAAGATCGTTGCCGTCAGCGGCGCGGGCAATGTGGCCCAGTACGCCGTCGAGAAAGTCAATCAGTTGGGAGGCAAAGTCATCACCCTGTGCGATTCCAGCGCCACTATCGTGGACGAGAAGGGCATCGACGCTAAGAAGTGCCGTTATGTCATGGAGTTGAAGAACGTTAAGCGCGGGCGGATCAAGGAATATGCCGATAAATACAACACTGCATGTTTCGAAGGCGCCAGCGTCTGGGACGTGATCCGCGACCAGGGCATCAAGGTGGATATCGCCATGCCCAGCGCCACACAGAATGAAATCGNNAATATGCCATCCACTCCGGATGCCGTGAAGATTTTCCAGGAAAACAATATACTGTACGCCCCCGGAAAGGCCGTAAACGCCGGCGGTGTGGCCACCTCCGGTCTGGAAATGAGCCAGAACAGCATGAAGCTC
>JAFNGM010000034.1:3436-3626 GCA_017885225.1 Syntrophaceae bacterium
GCCAACATCGCCGGCTTCATCAAAGTAGCCACCGCCATGCTGGCCTATGGAGTCGTTTAATCAGAGGCCGCGACTGACCATAAACCATCAATAAGAACAGCCGCAGTTCTCTTAAGACTGCGGCTGTTTATCTACAACCTTTCTTACAGCTGGGTAAAGCAGATCAGCTGCTGGGTAACCACATCGGACA
>JAFNGM010000035.1 GCA_017885225.1 Syntrophaceae bacterium
AATCCGTATCCGGCGGATTCACCATTGATGCGCAGGATTGAAAGGAAAATCGCTTATATTTTTACGCCCCTGGGATCTGTTGATCTGCATGAGGACTGCGTTGCCGCGGGGATTTCCAGCAAAGAGATCACCATCGCCGAAGCCTTGAAGATTGCCGGTTACCGAACCGCGATGCTAGGGAAATGGCACTTGGGAGACTACAGCCGGCAGCCCAAGTTCAATCCGCTGAAGCATGGTTTTGATCAGTACTTCGGCGTCCCTCACAGCAACGATATGCAGCCGTGTCCGCTCTTTCGAAACGAAACACAGTTGGAAGCGGACATTGGAACCAATCAGGCCAGGCTAACCGGTATGTACACAAAGGAAGCGTTGGAATTCATTAAAAAGTCAAAAGACAGCCCGTTCTTTCTCTATTTTGCCCATACGTTTCCCCACCAACCACTGTATGCATCGGAGAAGTTTTCCGGAAAATCAAAAGCCGGAGAATTCGGTGACGCCGTCGAAGAAATCGACTGGAGCGTAGGAGAAATCATCAAAACATTGCGAGAGCAAAATATCGAACAAAACACGCTCATCTTCTTTACCAGCGACAACGGCCCCTGGTATGAAGGAAGTCCGGGAGTTTTCAGAGGCCGAAAGGGGCAAAGCTACGAAGGCGGATTCAGAGTGCCCTTCATTGCGAAATGGCCGGGGCATATCCGACCCGGCACGGTGTCTTCCGAACCGGCTATCAACCTTGACATTTTCCCCACGCTCCTTTCACTGGCGGGAATCGAACACCCATCCGACAGAATCATCGACGGAAAGAACATCGAGGGCCTTCTTTCCGGACGGAATCCCCGGTCGCCGCACGACGCCGTCTATTTCTATCATTATGACCAGCTTGAAGGCGTCCGCTCCGGGAAATGGAAGTACTTCAGAAAATTAAACCGGTACGTCTGGCCGATACCCCTCGATGCTGAAGCGCTGCCCAATGCGATGGGGAAAAAACAACTGGGAAGCAGGGGTCCCCTACTTTATGATCTTTCTGTTGACCCGGGTGAGAACTACAACGCCATCAACACCTATCCCGATATAGCCGAAAAAATGCACGGCATGCTCATCGAATGGGAACAGCGAGCTAAAAAGAATCCGCGGGGATTCCTCGATTGACGGGAGATAGAAATACGGGCATTGTCTCGCAATGAAAAAACACACCGCTCCACAATCGATATCGCTGCTCGTGAAACCAACCTCCAGCCTGTGCAACCTTTCCTGCGCGTACTGCTTTTACCGGCGCGTAAAAGGCCTTTATCCGGAAATGCAGACGAAAATGAGCCGCCCTGTGGCCCAGACCGTGATCCGTAAGACGCTCTCCACAGATGCACCGCTCAACAGTTTCTGCTGGCAGGGAGGGGAACCGCTGCTGATGGGACTGGATTTTTTCCGGGACGCGGTCGCTTTTCAGAAAAAGTACGCCCGCTCCGGCCAGGCTATTGAAAACTCTATGCAGACCAACGGCCTGCTCCTGGACGATCAGTGGTGCGAGTTTCTTCGAAAAGAGAATTTTCTTGTCGGCATCAGTCTGGATGGTCCTGCCCCGATCCATGATTTTTATAGAAAAGATTATGCACAAAAAGGCACCTTTACAGAGGTGATGCGNNGCTCTGTATAATTTTTTCCGATCCCATGATTTTAAATTCCTTCAATTTATTAACTGCTTTGAGAATGATTACACATCCGGCGCGCTGAAAGCATTCTCCGTACGCGGGGAGGAAACCGGGGAATTTTACATTAAGCTATTTGACGAGTGGTTCGGAAAGGACTTCTTTGATGTATCGATCAGGTTTTTCGAAGACATCCTGTTGTACCTTGTCGACGGCGTCAAGGCATCATGCTGCTACAATAACGCATGTAGCAGCTACCTGGTTGTCGAACATAACGGAGACTGTTACCCCTGCGATTTTTTCGTCTTCGAGGAATGGAAGATCGGGAACCTGATGGAGAACAGCATCCGGACCATTATGAACAGTTTGCTACGGTCCAGGTTCGCTTCCCTCAAAGCGGATCTTCCGGAAGCATGCAGAGAGTGCCGGATTGCACCATTCTGCAATGGCGACTGTACCCGGTTTAGATATCTTCCGAAAACCGGTTACAAAAATATCAGCGAGTACTGTACTGCGATCAAAATGGTTTATCATCACATTGAACCGAACCTGCCGGAAATCAGACGAAGGGTTGCGGCCTATCGCAGCCGGTAACCGAGGGTATTTTCCGCAAAGCCGGGGGGAAATGATCCGTGTTTCTGCGGCACTGCGAAAAAGTCAAAAATTGCTGCCTAAAGAATTAGAAAAAAGCATCATAAAGAAATCAAATAGTTTTCCTAACAAGCAGGACAAAGTCAGTAGGAATTAGAATCTATATCCCCCATGACGGTCCAAGGGCTTACCTTGAAACGAATAAAGATTGTACCATGCCCATGCTTTCGTCTTGATTTATGGTTCATCAGGTTGATGCGTACTTTTGAAAGCAGCAAATCGTCAACCCCCGCCAATGTGCAGGGTTGAAAATCGTAATGATTGATGTGATATTCTCAATTATTATGCTATGGATGGTTGAGCTAATGTGGCACCGCCGGGAAACAAGGCAGCAAACGGAGAAAACAGACCTCAACTTAAATATCGGGAGAAACCGGTCTACTCGACTCAAAATTATTTACTAATTCAGTTATGCTTATAGTGTACCTCAGAAAACAGATCAAACACTCGAGGTGAAAATATGTCAGACAAATTCAAGGTTGTAGTTGCAGGTGCTGGTCCAGGCGGGTGCATATTCGCAAGAGACCTGGCAAAGGCAGGCATTGATGTAACGGTTTATGAAAAGGGCGAATATGAGACCATCGGCCATGACTGGTCCGATGCAATGGAGAGGTCAGCCCTTGCCGAGACAGGTTTCGATGCCCCTTTTGAGGGTTTATTAAATACCGGGCCGCTTGTTAAAATAAAAGATTCGACCGGAAATGTCACGGGTATTTATGAACAGCATGCATACCCCTATATGGAAGTTTGGGCACCTGATTATTCAAGCAGGAAGATTGTTAATTTCAGGTATGTCACTACCGACCGGAGAACTCTGGGCAAACTTCTCGTTGACCAGGCTAGACAGACCGGTGCCAAAGTCCTGTTCAGGCATGAAGTGCTTGATCTTATTTTAGGAGGAGGCAGCAGGCTCGGAAATGTCGAGGTAAAAGGCATCGTTGTAAAAGACATCGAAACAGGTGAAACGAAAAGCGTTCAGGCAGACATAGTCGCAGACGATACCGGATTCAACGCGGTATTAAGAACGAAACTGCCTGAGACCACAGGTATTGCCAGAAAGTTTTCAAGTGATGAATTCGCAATGGTATACAGGACAGTCAGAAAAAGGGATAAAAATCCGATTGACCCGGTGAATGACCATTACCGGTACGGCTATAATACGGGCTACCAGTGGATTCAGTATTTGAATGAAGACGAGATAGACACCGGCGCAGGCGTCAGGCATGACCCGAAAAATCCTGACCCGAAAGACATAGTCAAGGAATTCATTTCAAGGCACCCTTCGATTTCGGGTGAAGTTGTCCGTGGCGGCGGAGGGCTATGCCTGGTCGGGCGTTCACCTGCAAGCCTTGTGGCAAAGGGTTTTGTCGTGATAGGCGATGCCGCATCGCAGACAATCCCGATGACGGGCTGCGGCGCAGGCGGCGCAATGGTGGGCGGCAAATATGCAGCCGAGGCTGTTTTGGCGGCAGCGCAGAATGGAAAGACCGGCTGCGATGCATTGTGGGAATACAACTTCAAGTGGTTTGCAGGCTCGAAAAGGGGTGCCAACTACGCAGGGCTAACTGCACTAAGGAATATCCTGCAGGATCTGACCCATGAGGAAATTTCATTTTTATTCCGGCAGGATATTTTAAATAATGAGATGCTGACAAACTCGATCAACGGCATTTTCACCATGCCCGACCTGCTGACAATGGTCAAGACGCTTGTCGGCGGCATAACAAGACCGGCCATTCTGCTAAAGCTGAATGCAGCTACAACCGCAGGCACCAAGATATTCAAACACTACATGGCATATCCCGGCAGATGGGACGCCAATCTCTTCGAATCCTGGAGGCTCAAGGCTGATAAGCTCTTTGCTGCGACTGTTAAATAGAATATTTATTGACATCAAAGGTGGTGATTTAATGATAAACAGAAGGAAGTTCATTTCAGGCTGTGCATCGGCAGTAGCCGGCTCGATGATTCCGGCAAACGAATACACAAAGCAAATAAGCACGCTTA
>JAFNGM010000036.1 GCA_017885225.1 Syntrophaceae bacterium
ATAGTAAGCTGAAATGTTGTTTTTCTAGATTCGTTAACCGATACAACCTTTCACATAGCAATAAATAACATGTCTTGTGATTTGTTCAGGACTGAGGTATAAAATCTCATCGATCTCTTAAAGGGGGAGGCATCGATGAAATCCATCCTGACACGCATCAGTCTTATTTCCTTGTGTCTGCTATTATTTATGCCGTGTTCATCCCAATGCGCAACTGAACAACGGACAGCCCTTGTCATCGGTAACAGCAGTTACAGCTCCGGCCCGCTCAGGAATCCCGTCAACGATGCAACAGATATGGCAGTTGCACTCAGTAAAGCAGGGTTCACCGTTGTCCTGAAAAAGGATGCGAGCCTCCAGACGATGGAAGAATCCATTGAGGATTTCGGTAACCGGCTGAAAAGAGGCGGCGTGGGACTTTTCTATTATGCTGGCCACGGAGTACAGGTGAACGGTGTCAACTATCTCATCCCTATAGGGGCGACGGTTAACAAGGAATCGGATGTACGGTTCAAAGCCTTCGATGTCGGGCGAGTGCTTGCTGAAATGGAGAATGCCAACAACGGCCTCAATATTGTGTTACTAGATTCCTGCCGCGACAACCCCTTCGGCAAGAGTTTCCGCAGCGCCTCTCGTGGCCTCGCTATTGTGAGCAATGCACCTACGGGCACATTCATTTCATACTCCACCGGCGCTGGCCAAGTAGCACGGGATGGCGAGGGGAGGAACAGCCCCTACACGAGAACCCTTCTCAAATATATGCATGAACCGGGGATACCAATCACGGAGCTCTTCATTAAGGTTCGCCAGAAGCTGCGCAAGGAGACCGGACAGGTGCCATGGGAATTATCTTCACTTGAAGGGGCATTTTTCTTCGTCCCGCGAAAGGGCACCAAGACAGTTGAGGAAACTGCGACGCCGGATTTAGATGATGAACAGAGAAAGATTGACACTGAAAAACAGAGATTGGAGAAGGAAGAAGCGCTTATTGCAGAAAAGGCTATGTTAGAGGAGAAGCGTCGGCAACTGGAAGAAAAGAAGAAGCAGCTTGCCACGGTGACAAAACCCTCTGCAGCCAATGAAATCAAGAGTGATGGTCGCTTCATCGCGTATGCGGACGGCACCGTTCTGGACAGGCAGACGAATTTGATGTGGGCAGCGACAGACAATGGGAGTGATATCGACTGGCAGAAAGCGAAGAGTTATTGCGAGAATTATCGTGGAGGCGGCTACACAGACTGGCGGATGCCTACACTGGGCGAACTGGCGAAGTTGTTCGACGCAAGCAAGGGCTACAGAAGTTCCTGCGGATTAGATGTTCATTTGACCGAATTGATTCAGCTTTCGTGCAATTTTCATTGGGCATCAGAAAGACTCGGGGCCAATGCTGCCAACTTCAATTTCTGGGATGGCACCAGTAAATGGCTTCCCCAATATGGCGTCGACGCGTACCTGCGGGTTCGCCCCGTGCGTTTCACTAAATAACTCATTCGGTCCCTGTTTTCTTATCCTCGCGGTCACGACATATCTATATTGGGGACTTCTCCCCATCACCTTTGATACAGATGCATACCTTATGGTCGAAAGTTGCAGGTCAACTAAGTAATCGACTTCTTCCTGAAAGAGAGAGCCCGCTAATTTTCAGGGGTATGCAATATTTCAAACACTATTCATTATGAGCTGTTGCTATTTTTCCTATGTTATACTAAGATGATACATAGTCTTGTGTCGATACAATGTGCCCAACGAAAAACAAAAGATCAAACTAATATTTGCTGAAAAACGTGTTATGCACTTTTTGATAATAACGACTCTTAACAGAACGCATAAATTAATTATTATCTTATGAAAAAAATGTTTTTTCTGGTTATCCCCATACTACTGCTACTGCTTTTTATGGGTTGTGCAACAACAAACAAGCATTTACTGAAAGTCGATTCAACACCGCCTGATGCTCTCGTATCCATACATGATAAGAAAGAATCCTCAGTTGAGAATATCAGAAAAGTTGCAGGAACTACACCCATGGAAAAGAACTTCGAATTTCCCTCAGCAGAAAACCGCCTCTGGTTGGAAATCGAAAAGAGGGGATATGTGCCGCAGCGAGTCGAGGTGAAATCCGATACCAAGGCACTGACCCTCAATCTCGAAAGGATAAAAGACAAATACGGCGTACCTGTTAAAGAATACGCTTTCCCCTTCGTAAAACGTCTGCTGTTCGCTATACCGGATTTCGTGGTGATTAAGAGGGGATTCAGCAGTGAAGAAGTGTCAGCGGACGAAAGTTCCGCAGCAAAAACCGGCCTCGCAAAAGGCGCCCATGCTTATTTTACGGGAAAGTATGAAGTAGTGCAAATCGAGGGTTTGCAGAATGATGAACATTTTCTGAAATCTGTCTGGCGAGATGTCAAAACTGCCATGGAGCTTATCGACCCGATAAGACTCACGTACCTTTCCTCTCCTCAGTATCTCGAGACAAAGAGTGCACGAGAGGCAGCGCGTCAATTGGGATCACGCTACCAAGCAGAAGTTTTGTTAGTGCTGTCGGGCAAACAGAATGTTGAAACTGCGGGAATGGTGGTTGGAAAAATAGGACTTTCTGTTGCGGGAACTGCGTCGAGTTACGGACGCGGATACAGCAATGCCGTTTCACGAGGAGATTCCTTCTTTGTCTACACAGTAGATGTTCCTGAATTTTCGCAAGGTGCACTCATAAATGCAGCATTAATCGACTGCACAACCGGCGAGATACTCTGGCTAAATAAGGGGCTTTGGGAGCCTATTAACTTTAGTGAACCTGAATCTGTAAAAGCAATCATAAATGACCTTTTTACAAGTCTCAAATAATATTGAAAGAGGAGGAACTATCATGAAACTTTCAACAACAGTTTTTCTCACGTTTATAATTTTTAGTCTGATGGGTTGTACAATCGGATTAAACATGTCTCCACCAGCCAAGCTCGATATGGCGGGTATTCAGCAACACCCTTCAAAGGCCGGGCTTTTGCTCTCAAAGGAATTGAAAGAGAATGTCTATGTGAAACAGACAAGCCCTTTCGACAGTATAAGTTATCCTCTTGGGGAACAGACGGCCCAGATTTTTCAGAAAAACTTGCCTCTTGTTTTCAGCAAAGTCGTGGAAATCCAATCGAGAAACGATATACAGGATGTTGATCTCATTGTTGAACCATCAATTGTAAACTTCAGTTCGGTAATACCAATGCCTGCATACAATCCTTATACAGCTAAAATTGTATACCGTGTTGATATTTATAACAAAAAAAATGAAAAAATCTTTACTCAAACAGTCGCCGGCGATGCCCAGAGCAGCAAGGGATTGATGTCAGGCTTTTCTGCGCGAAACATTGCGGCTGATGTCGCACAAAAGGCAATGGAAAATGCAATAAAACAAATCCTCGAAGGATTGTCTGCAGCTGAAGAACTTAAAAAATTCTAAAAGTCGCTGCGCTTTATCAATGAGAAGTTCCCGAACTAACGAATCCATCCGATTCGTTGCACTATGGCTGGTTTTCTCGTTACAAACTTTCAATCCGTAATATTATGCCCAAATGACGTGGCGGCAGTCACCCTTTGTAGGTGCTATACGTA
>JAFNGM010000037.1:0-1970 GCA_017885225.1 Syntrophaceae bacterium
AACCTGCTTATGGCGCAAAAATGGGTTGGATGGGAAAAAGGTCAAGGAGTAGCGCTTTCCGGATTTCCCTTTTTTCACCTTGCCGGCACATTTTTCGCGGCAAACGCCATCTATTTGGGATGGCCCCAAATTCTCATCCCCAATCCCAGAGACACAGACCATATCTGTAAGGAAATACGAAGGCACAAACCAACTCATCTGGTGAATGTTCCTTCTCTTTATCAGATGTTGATCGCCAACCCGCTTTTCAGGAAACTCGATCATTCCCACCTTCAAGCCTGTATTTCTTCCGCAGCGCCGTTTCCGGAAGAATCCCAGAAAATTTTGGAAAGCATTGTAGGTAAAGGAAAGTTGCTCGAGGTTTACGGAATGACTGAAACCTCACCGATTACCATCATGAACCCTGCGAAAGGCGTAAGAAAACTGGGATCTATCGGGTTGCCGATACTCAACACGGACATTATCCTGGTGGATCCCATAACCGGTAAAAAAGTTGCGCAAGGCGAACCGGGTGAAATTTGTGTCAAAGGGCCTCAAGTGATGGTTGGATATTATAAAAATCCCGAAGAAACAAAAAAGGTCATCGATGAGGATGGCTATTTACATACTGGAGACATTGCCATACAGGATGAAGACGGTTATCTTCGTATCGTCGACCGCAGTAAGGATATGATTATTATCAGCGGATTCAAAGTGTTTTCCAAAAAAGTGGAGGATGTATTGACCAAACACCCGGCAATAGAAAGCGCCGCCACGGTGGGCATTCCCGACCCGAAACGTCCCGGTTCCGAACTGGTGAAGGCTTACCTGACTCTGACTCCCGGGTACGCACAGGGAAAAGATGAAGAAACCTTGAAAGCCAATATTATAAAAATGGCTGCGGAGAAACTGGCTTCTTATGAAGTTCCCAAGATTATCGAATTCCGCAAAGAGCTGCCTTTGACTTCCGTGGGCAAGGTAGATAAAAAATTGCTCCGGGCGGAAGCCCGGGCGGAAAAATAGTAATGAAACCCAAGCTTCAGAAACAAAGTGCATAACCTAAAGGTCACGTCACCGCTGTAGCTTGTAGGTTGAATACGGTGCCTATGCATGTCATGTTGCTTGCAACGCGACATGCGGGCAAATAATAAACTAACAACTTCCTTGAGTATCGAAGATCTCTCCGTTGACTGCAATTAGAGTCTTCAATTATCCCGCCGCTGGCGGGGCTTTAAGGTATTCTTGGAGCGCCGATTATAAGACGCCTGCTTCTTTCATCAATATGGCAATCTGCCGATCTTTCTCCTGCCATAACTGATGTACCCATCTGTGAAAAGTGACACGAAAGTTCTTATCACCAGCATAATCGCCTTGCAGAAGTTGTTTCGGCACTTCCATTGCCTGAAAGCGCACAACTACTCTTTTGACCTGGCCGCGGAGAAAATTCCAGAAGGTCGGAATGCCGCCGGGGTAAACTATCGTTACATTCAACAGAGAATGAAACTTTTCGCCCAGCACATCCAAAGCCAGCGCCATTCCGCCNNGAAAAACGAGTACCTTCAAGAAAATTCATCACACTGGTCGGAGTATGCGCAAACTTCTCGCAAGCCAGGCGCGTTGTTGCGAAATCTTTGCCTTTTTGTTCGGGATGCTTTTTTAAATATTCGACACCATGGCGGTGCAGGAAAGGAAAATCCAGCGCCCACCAGGCAATGCCCATCACCGGCACCCAGATAAGTTCTTGTTTCAGAAAAAATTTCATCAAAGGAATGCGCCGGTTCAGCAGATGCTGCATTACGAAAATATCTACCCAGGACTGGTGATTACTGACGACTAAATACCAGCCGTGATAATTCAATCCTTCAAGTCCCTGCACATCCCATTTGGTCTTTTGGGTCAGGCGCATCCATCCGCTGTTGCACGAAATCCAGTTTTCCGCGAGCCATAGCAAAATCCTGTCGAACAAACGGCGCAAAGGCGAAAACGGCAAC
>JAFNGM010000037.1:1988-14963 GCA_017885225.1 Syntrophaceae bacterium
GATTTTTATAACTCCAATACTTAATTTTGATGAATGAGCATTAACATTAGTGCTCGATTAGGTCAAAGAATTAATATTGATGCCACGGCTGATTTTGATATGAGGGTTAGCGAGATTCTAAACAGGGGGTTCGGTATTCGGGCAGCCATCATTACCGCATCGAGAATAAGGAGCAGCCCGCCTATGATGAGAAGAATTTTTGAAGTTGTCAGCATATAGTATCTCTCTTTATTTTAGAACCTGCTTAATACTTATTTTATCACTATTTGCCGGCAGGCTGATGAGCAGTCCATCCACTCCCACCGTGATAGGTCCGTTGTAATATTTAGCCGCATTGCCAAGGAACATGTTATTGAGCACCGGCGGCAGCGGCGGCAGGATGTGGTAAAGCACCAAATGTTTAACGCTTGCCTCACCGGCTATTTTGGCGGCATCTTCCGGCGCTGTATGGTAGCCGGGAATGTCCGCCGTTATTTTAGCCAGTGATGGGGAGGGTGATAATCCCGCCTGGGCATGGATCATCTTGATCAGAGAAGGCTGTTGTGCTTCATGAAACAGCACGTCCACTCCCTGTGACTGTTTTTTCAATGACTGGCAAGGCAGAGTGTCCCCGCTGACAACCAATGACCTTCCTTTATAGTCAACACGGTAACCAACAGCGGGATATGCAGGGTAATGATTCACTTTGAACGCAGTGATCTTGACCCCTTCTTTATCGACAACAACAACCGACGCGTCTTCTTCAGAGGATAAGCCAAACGGTCGGGCCCTGCCGCCTGCGCCTGACGGTGGAACGGTTGCTGCTCCATGAAATGCCACCCGGTATCTCGCATCAAGGCTGTAAGCATGATTAAATCCTTCAACTACCGTTTCAACTCCCTTCGGGCCGATAACATCCACGGGCTTGGCATTGGAGCCCCCTGCCCATCGCTGCAGCATCATCTCCCCCAGTTCAGCGATATGATCGGAATGAAAGTGCGTCAGTAAAATTGCATCTACCTTGCCTATGTCAAAGCCCATCAGTCCGATATTCCGGGCAGACCCCGGCCCGGCATCTATAATATACAGGTGCTTCCCGGCTTCCACTACTATACAAGGGCCAACGCGGTTAATATCGGGGAAGGGTGCTCCTGTGCCGGCGAGTCCCACATGAAGCCCGTCGTCTTTCTTATGCGCTTGACTAAGTAAACGCTGCTGGATTATCTTCGTTGCCACGGCCGTGAGTATCTGCTTTTGAAAAACGGCAGCTGTCATTACGATGATGACAATTACAGAAACCACCCAAATTGCAGCTTTCAGTAAACGTCCCATGGGTTTTTTACCAGAGTTTGTGTTTTGCATTATTTTTTACCTATAGCAGGATTTGTCTTCTTCTTATTTAAGACATCCATCATTTTCTGGGCGGTTTCAGCGCCGGCATTTTGGTTCTGCCCGGTCACGATAGTTCCATCAATGACAACGTGGTTGGCAAACATATCCCGGAACGCGGTCTTTGCCTCAAAAAGCGCCCCCGCGGCGCGCAGTTCTCTTTCCGGGTGCTGCGGAGTTATCTCAATGCCCAGCTCCTTTACCTGCTTATCGGTAACAGCCGTCATTTTTCTGCCTTTGACCAGGGGATTTCCTCTCTCATCCTTGGCCTTCAGGAATCCCAGCGCCCCGTGACAAACAGAGCCCAAAATAACCTTGCTGGAATACGCTTCGCTTATTTTGCGGCCTAAGACTTTAGAAGTCCCCAGATCATAAGCAGCGCCCCATCCGCCGGCCATGTAAACAACATCATACCGGGTAAAATTAACATTATCTATTTTTAGAGAATTCTTCACTTTCTTTTGGAAATCCGAATCCTTCAAAAATCTACAATCGGAAGGAGTAGCTACCGGCCAGTTAAGAGATATTGGTTCTATAGGAATTTCTCCGCCATCAATGCTGGCAATGTCCACTCGCATCTTTGCATCTAAAAATTCGTAGTAGGGGATGGTCAATTCCGATGCGTACACACCGGTTTTCTTGCCGGTGTCGCCCAGAACGCCCCTGCTTGTGGTAATGATCAAAGCCTTGCGGCCATCCAGGTCAAAGCTCTGCCCTCGGTAATGCGCGTGCAATCCCATTGCCTTCAGAAGTAAGGGTAGGCCGAAATAAACAGTGAAGGCGATAACGATAATGACTGCTGACGCGATAATAATTTTTTTCATAGTATTATTCCTCCAATTCCTTCTTAACATAAACATCCGTCTAAATTAAGATCTTGTTTTTATACTCGTCAATTTTTTCCTGCATGAATTTGAAGCCGGGTGTTATGTTCTCCGTAAGGCTCTGGGGCAGCAGCGTCTTGACGGGCTGCCCCATATTCAAACGCCCCCCGGTTAAGAACAGGTTAGCCGATACATCAAAAACCAGTTTCCCCGGCACCCCGATAGCTATTTCATAATCATAAATGCCGGAAAAGGCGCGATCTCCCATACCCGGTATCACCACCTGGGGAACGCCGGTGATAAATGGAATGAGGCCGCCTTTCAGGCACGATTCGGCGAACCCCTCAAAAGAGGAGGTGGGAAAGTTCTCTCCATCGTACGTTAACGCATGGATTATATGGGTGATGTTTTCACCATTTCCAAATATCAACACGGTGTCCGGCTCGAACCGGGCCTCAGGCAAGGGGCAGCAAATAAACCCGGCATATTGATCCAATCCGGGCAGGTTGGCTTCGCCGATCATTTTTTTCCCATGCTCCAGGCGTTTTCTTTCTGCTTCCGCATTCCGGTGCCATTTCTGGTGCAACTGGCTCTCCATCAGCACTTCGAAAGGTATATCCATCCACCTGTGCATGACCGTGGCCGGCGTACAGAAATTGTCGTCGGCCGTCATGGCTATAGAGAAGCCTAACCTCCGCGCGTAGGTGAAGGCCTGGCACAGGCTGGCCTTCTGGCCGAGCGAAGCAGGTCTGAGGAAGCCATCTGGAATTTCCCCATGGTCTCGTACGTACTTGATGGCTACCGGGTAGCTCGACAGATGCAACCGGTCATAGATGTTCTGACCGGCTTTACGGTAATCGTCAATCTGCGCCATTGCATTCCCTCCTGTCTGGGTTTAATGTGAACCTGCTGAACATGTCCATTATCCGTGCTCTTTTTCAATCCGTAAAACTGTCTTTTGTTTCGGTTTACAGTAGTCGGTGAACATTACTAAACATGATAATGGCTGTGTCTTGTAGCGGGATAGTGAGGTGTTATTCCAATTCTAAATCAAAGCGCTATCTTTTACGCCTCGACCTCAGCCTCAACGTTCTGGAGCACTTCAGCCCCGGTCTGGTTTATGACCTTGAGATCGACCTTGGCGCGGCCTGCCCGCACGTCAGCCACGGTACCCTGGACTGAAATCGTGTCTTCTATCATGACCGGAGCGCTAAATCGGCACTTTATTTTTTTCAATTTGCCGGGATCGCCTGCCCAGTCGGTGACGGTTTTCGCCGCGAAAGCCAGTGTGCATAATCCCTGGAGGATCACGCCACCCAGCCCCACCATCTTTCCGAACTCGGGATCGATATGTATCGGGTTATAATCGCCCGATGCGCCGGCGTAGTATATCGCCCGGTATTTATCGAATTTCTCATTTCCAGTGAATGTCTGTCCTTTTTTAACTGCCATAGCGCTTCTCCTATTTCCGTACTACAAAGGTATAAGTTCCACGGCTCACNNGGTGGTGATGGAATCGCCTGCCTTGACCACTTCAAAGAAATCCAGTTCCTGCTCGCCGTGCACGAGCATGTTCATGTTCAGGTTCAGCTCCTTGTCCATGAACACGGGCTCGATCAGGTGCGCGCCAAACACAACCGCGAAGGTGGGAGGCGCGATAATCTTGCCGTATTTCGATTTTTTGGCGAAATCGTCGTCGAGATAATGGGGGTCGGGATTCTTAATCGCTTTCGCGTATTCCTTAATTTTTTCTTTTCCCACTTCATAGGTATACGCTGGATATGTTTTGCCGATGAATTTTGTATCTATAGCCATAGTTATTTCTCCTTGATGTGGTAATCCCTTAAGCGGAGTGGTGATACTCTTGTTTCACAGCTTACGCTGCGTACTTCCGTATCAGATCCTTCGCGATCATCACACGCTGTATTTCCGAAGTTCCCTCGCCGATTTCGCCCAGCTTGGCATCACGATAGAGGCGCTCCACAGGAAACTCTTTGATATAGCCGTAACCGCCAAATATCTGCACCGCCATGCTGGATATCTGTGTGGCGGCCTCGGAAGCCCACACCTTCGCAACGGAAGCCAACACCGCGGACTCAGGGTTTTTCATTTCTTTTGCCCATGCGGCCTGGTAGATGAGAAGCCTTGACACATCGGATAAGATCATCATATCGGCGAGCTTGAAAGAGACTTCCTGAAAACGGTTGATTGGCTTCCCGAAGGCATTTCGTTCCTTGGAATACTTGTTCGCGTATTGAAGACACTTGGCCGCTATTCCCAGGCAGACGGTCGCCATGCCGATCCTGCCATATTCAAGGGTCTGCATTGCCTGGATGAAGCCATTGCCAACTGCGCCGAGAACAGCGCCTTCCGGCACTTCACAATCTTCAAGGATCAATTCGGCTGTGGGGGAGCCGCGAAAGCCCATTTTGTCGAAGGGCTTGCTCACTGAAAATCCCCTGGTGCCTTTATCGATAAGGAAGCATGTCACGCCGGTCCCCGGTCCCTTCGACTTGTCATTATAGGCAAAAACGAGGGCAACGTCTGCTATTGTCGCGTTGGTGATGAAGGTCTTGGTCCCGTTGAGAATCCACTTGTCGCCCTTCTTGACCGCCGATGTCTTGATCGAAGCGGCATCAGAGCCGGCTCCAGGCTCGGTAAGACCGAAGCAGCCGATGAGATCACCCTTGATGATGCCGGGAAGATATTTTTTCTTCTGCGCGTCGGTGCCGAAGAGTTTTACCGGCACCCCGAAAAGCCCGCTGGATGCGCCGCAGGATAGAAATGTGGAGGCGCATGCGCCGGCCACTTCTTCCCCCGCTATCGCCTGGCTGATTAAATCGAGATTCGTGCCGCCGTAGGCTTCATCGTGCCCCATGCCAAGATAGCCAATGCCCGCTAGCATTTTGATGTTCTCTTTAATCAGCTTATCCACTTCTTCATGCGTAGCATGATCCAGAATCTGGGCGCGCGGCTCTATTTCTTTAGTGCAAAACTTCGAAAAATTTTCTTTTATCGATAATTGTTCCGGTGTCAAATCATAGTTCATAATATAATTCTCCTGTCTTATGTCTTGTTATTCTGTATCCGGGCACGAAATTAGAAGTAGCTCAGGATACGGGATATGATAAATCGCTGCATCTCGGAGGTCCCGCCGCCGATCTGCCCCAGCTTCGCATCCCTGAGGAATCGCTCGATCGGGTACTCATGAATGTAGCCGTAACCGCCGAAAATCTGGACCGCATCGCTGGCGGCCTTCATGCCCCAGTCACCCACGATCGCTTTCGCGATGGAGGTATGCATGTGGTTGAGAGGTTTGCCTGAATCCTTATCATGAGCAACGCGGTAAACGACCATTTTTGCGGCCTCTTGTATAATCTTGAGGTCCGCCAGCTTGTGCTGTATCGCCTGGAACGAGTTGATCGGCTTGCCGAACTGCACCCGCTCCTGAGAGTACTTTGTGCACGCCTCGATGGCGAACTGCATACCGCCGACGAAGGGAGACAANNCCGACCTCGCCCAGCAGGTTTTCCTCCGGGACTTCGCAGTTTTCCAGAATCACCTCTGAGGTGGCGGATGCCCGCACGCCCATCTTGTGGAACGGTACACCCGTGGAGAAGCCGGGGAAATCCTTCTCGACGATAAAGGCGGTAATCCCGTTGTGCTTCAGCTTCTTATCAATCGTGGCATAAATGACACAGACGTTGCAGACCGGCGCGTTTGTAATGAATGTCTTCGAACCGTTGAGAACCCACTTGTCGCCTTTTTTGACTGCCGATGTCGTTATCGACGCGGCATCGGAACCGGAACCCGGCTCCGTGAGTCCCATGCATCCGATCCACTCGCCGCAGGCGAGCTTCGGTATAAACTTCTTCAGCTGCGCGGGCGTCGCGTGTTTGTATATTGTATCCATGCACAGATACGTATGCGCTCCCAGCGCCAACAGGTGTCCCTGGTCGACACCGGCATGCCCCAGGGCTTCGCCCGAAAGACAACAGGTCACGACATTGGCGCCTGATCCGCCCAGCTCTTCCGGAAACGGCAGGCCCAGAAGACCCATCTCTCCTAGTTTCCGCCATACTTCCATCGAGAACTCAGACTTGAGATCAGCCTGCTCGACAAGCGGCACAATTTCTTTTTTCGCGTATCTATACACTGAATCTCTAAACATCAATTGTTCTTCAGTAAAACCGAACTCCATTTGCTCCTCCTTAAATCAATATTCTAAACCTGCTGTTGGCGGCGCGCGCGCCGCAAGTAGCATGCGCCAGGCATGCCGCCGTTTACTTCTTTTTTGATACTAGATCATTGATATGTTTTATTACTTTCTGTGTGTAATCGTCATAATTAAAAGCATTGGTATCAATGACGTATTGTATGATTAAGCCCTGAATTATGGATATGATCACCGCAGCGGTGTAGTCCACGTCCATTTTGGTGAAAAAACCCTTAGCGATCCCCTCTTGGAGGATTTTTGTGATTTCATCCCGGTAGCTTTTAAATAGCTTGCTATTTGCCAGCTTCATCCGCTCGCTCTTGTTGACCTGGGTCCAGAAATCGATGACTATGTAGAAATAATCCTTTTCGTTCTTCACCAGGTCAAAGGCCTGGGTCATGAATATGTTAAGCTTTTCACGCGGATCGTCAGCCTTGCTGATGTTCCTGTTGAGAATAACCAGCATGTTGCGGTTGATTTCCTTTAAGAGGTTCAGCAGTAGGTCCTTTTTGTTCTTGAAATAGTAGTGGACAAGTCCTGTGGACAATCCGGCTTCTCGGGCAATATCCCGGATGGTGAATTCGTAATATCCCTTCTGTGCGACGACATTGTATGCTGCCCGGGTCAACTGAGACCGCCTGAGATTGATAATATCACTCTTACTTTTGTCATTCATAACTGTGGTTCCTTCCAAAAATATATATCCCACCTGTTCATATAATCCCTTATTGCACCTGTATTCCCGCGTCCGCGAACACACCGACATATTCGCCCCACTGTGGGAATAATACCCAACGGTCATGAGGATTGGACGAGTATTCCGCGATAAATTTTTTTTCATGGCGCGCGCGCGTCCCGCCGATAAGCACCGCCGTTTTGTCGATCCGCTCCACCTTAAAGGGATCGATTATGATAAAACCGATATCATCGTGCTCGAACCTGCCGCTGTTATCCCTGAGCAAATCATGTATCCGCTCGCAGACGCAGTCAGCCTGATGCGCTGTGAACATTTCCTGCACACCGGCAAGTATCGACTGGCTGACGCAGAACTTCATCAGATCATTTAATCCGTCGGTCGATATGATCACTCGGCTGTTGTCTTCCTCAAGGGGGTGTTCCGACACACAGGATATCTCCTTGCTTCTACCCGCGAAGTACATGTCACGGCCAGTCTGATACCGTATGGAACCACTGTCCGCATTCATTACCGTTACGACACTATCCCCGCCGTGCGAAATAATCAGGGCCACGCCGCTTTCATCCTCCCTGATCGAGACGCAGCTGAAGGTCGTCTTGTGCTGGTACTTCTGCTCCGAATAAACCCGGGTATTGATCAATTCTTTCCACCCCTGCACCGTATCCGGCGCTCCGCCTTGTGAAAGGTTTTCCGATAATCGTTTTAAAAGATCCCGCGACGCCCAGGGGAACCGCTCGGTTCCGTCCGCTACCGCGAAAACCCTGTGCTCAAAATCGAAATAAAGGCAATCGCCGTTTCCAAACCCGTTCCGGATCTTGTCAGTGCCGGTAATGATGCTACCGCACACCGCATTTTTCATTTTCAATATCCGCCTTTTGGGATTTATCTCAATCGTCAGAGTCTCCTTCATCTACATCAATCTATTACTTTAAAATATTCAACGTCCCGGATACTTCCCTTCCGTTCACTGGAAAACACCGGCGAAACTCGGGCGCCAACCTTGACCTTGTTTTCGTCTTCAACGTTTATATAGTGCTGGAACAGAGTGTCGGCGCCGTCCAGCTTGATGAAACCGTATCCGTAAGGCACCGGCTTCTGCGACCCGGTCTCCGGATCGATGAACGCGAATCGTAAAATTGTGAAAGTGCCGATGACACCTTTCGGGCCGACTTCAACCCAGTCATTCATCTCGACAAAGCATTCACCGCACACGCCGCGCGGCGGGATGTATACCTTCTTGCACTTGGGGCACTTGATCCCGTAGAATTTTTTGTTTCGCAATTCATGGAAAAACTTGCTCCCATGCATGCCGACAGCGTAGGCAAACGGCTGCACCGCGTCACCTGATTCAATGATTATATGATCTTTCCCGGCCATTTCCATCCCCCCTTTTGACTCACTTCGGCTTTTTTTTGCCGTGCAGGATCATGTCTGTCCACCAACAACCCCCAAATCCGGTACTGACGGCGAAGTTGACATCCGGCACCTGCCGTCCTTCAGCTTTTCCCATTACCTGCATCGCTGCTTCCGCGCAGCGAATGAGGCCGGTCGCCCCTATCGGGTTCGTCGCGATGACACCTCCGGACGGATTGATGGGAAGCTCGCCGCCCATGTCAGTGTTGCCGTCCCAGATATACTGCGGGGCTTCACCGGGGCCGATGATTCCCATGTCTTCGATCCAGATGAGCCCGCCGAACGAATACGGCTGATAGAGCTCAATTACATCCAACTCCTTGCGAGGTTCTTTGATACCCGTCTTCTTCCATATTTCCTGCGATGATTCCCGTATGCTGGTGAGCCTGCCGTAATCGGCGTCTCCCAGGTATGAATAGCTGTGCCGTGCCGCTGTCGCCCATATCCAGTCCACTTTCGGCGCGATTTTTTCAGCCACGTCCTCGCTGGCCATGATGACCGCGCACGCGCCGTCGGAACGGGGACACACGTCCAAGAGGTGAATCGGATCCGCCAGCATTGGCGAAGCGAGGACTTCTTCAAGCGTCACCTCTTTCCGGAGCTGTGCGTGAGGATTGTTAAGCGCGTGCTTCCGGTCGCGCACGGATACACGGGCGCCGTCACGGTCGGTTGCGCCGTAGCGGGCTATATAGGCCTGGGCCTCCGCCGCCAGCCCGGAAATGGCTCCGGCAAACACCAGGCGGTCCCATATGGGATCAAATGCCGTGGTAATCGCGCCGGTCGTGTCCGACTCCGAGTTTTTCTCCCACCCGATGATAAGCACTTTTTCGAACATGCCCGAGGCTACGAAGTGGTACCCGCCGATNNGAGCCGTCGACGCTCCAGCAGTCGACATAGTTGATTCCCTCAAAATGGTCCATGTTTCCGATAATTATTGCGTCTATGTCTTTCATCTTCAATCCCGCGTCCTGAAGGGAGAGCTGGACAGCTTCATTGATGAGTTCCTGTCCGTTAACGTCGGGACGATGGCTTTTGTGGAATGTTTGCCCGGTCCCTACTATTGCAACTCGTTTCGCCATGGGTCTTCCTCCTACTTGTCCTTATCCAGAATCCACACACAGTGGGACTGGCCGCCCAGGCCATTCACGCCTTGCACGAGTCCCGTTTTAGCCTTCTTTACCTGGTGCTCGCCCGCGTCGCCTCGGATCTGCTTCACGACCTCGGACATGCTGTAAAGTCCGGCCGCTATGACAGGATGCCCTGATAGCAATCCACCGGAAGCGTTGACCGGCAGCCTGCCTTCCATGTTGAATTCGCCCTTTTCGAGGAGTTTCCCTGCCGCCGCGTCGTTCGCCAGTCCCATCTCTTCGAGCCACATGAGCTCCTGATAGGTAAAAGCGTCGTATATTTCAGCCACATCGATTTCACTTTTTGGATCATTGATTCCCGCCATAGCGTATGCATTCTTCGCCGCCCGGGTGAGCGATTTCGCCCGGGAGATGTCCCTGTCGCCGAAGAAGAAGCTATCGGCGCAAAAGGACACGCCCTTGACCCAAACCGGTTTCTGCTTGAATTTGGCCGCTACCGATTCGTGGGCGATAATAATCGCGCAGCAGCCGTCCGATACCGGTGAGCAATCGAGCTTGTGCAGTGGGTCCGCGATCATCTCTGATTTGAGCACGTCATCCACGCTGATCTTCATGGGAAGCTGGGCCACGGGGTTCTTAAAAGCATTGCCGTGGTTTTTCACCGACACCATGGCCATCTGCTCCGGCGTGGTTTTGGTGCGGTGCATGTAGGAATTCGCCTGCATGGCGCACGCGGTGATCATGTCCATGCCCAGCTCCCGTTCATAAATGGGGTCAAAAGCCGAGTTGGTGATGAGGCTCGACACGCTCTGCGACCCTTTGGAGTGGCCCGTTACGAGGGTCGTCTTGTATGAACCGGAAAGGCTCCTGGTCATTCCGTAAAAGGCCCCGTAGGTCCCGTCACCCTCGACGCAGGACACGTTCTTATGCGCCGCGCCGCTGGCATCTCCTACGGCCATACATGAAATGGTCCGACCGTCCCAGAAATCGCTGGAGGTGGTTATCACGTTATCAATGTCGTTGATGGTCATCCCCGCGTCGTCAAGAGCACTATTCACGGCTTCCCATACCATATCCGCGAAGGTGTCCCGGACCTTGTTTTTTTCTATTTTGGTCATGCCAATACCGATTATTGCTGCTCTATCCATATCTGCGCTCCTTCTTTATTCGTGAAACTCCAATTCCGAAAGCGAAGCGTAACGGAATTGGTAAGTTGAACAATCCCGCAAAGCGGAGGGTATTATACCCGTGATTTTACTGGCTGGAAATGCGAAATGTCGCGGATCGTTCCCTTGCGCGAATCAGCAAAAACAGCTTTCACGCGCATGCCGATCTTCACGTCCTCGGGCCTGACGTCATCCAGGTAATGCAGCAGGGCGGTATCGGCACCGTCCAGCTTGATCAGCCCCCAGATGACCGGCACTTTTTTATTTTTCGGGATCGACTCCAGATGTCGCCGAGCAATCGTATACGACTGAACGGTACCTTCGTCGGAAACATTCACCCACTCGGTATTCTCGTTAAAACATTCCGGGCATACCTTGCGTGGCGGCAGGAAGATCTTTTTGCACCCTGTGCACCGGGGGGCGATAATCTTCTTCTCATCCCGCAACGAAATAAAAAATTTAGTCGCCGTATCACCGGCCCACCATGAATAGGGAACATTGATCTTGCTGTTGTACACCATCGGCTCAATGCCTTTGAATTTATCGGACATGATTATGCTCCTTCTCGTTTTTTCCCCTTTTTATCTCTTTCGCCTTCCGCATTCTTTTTCAAGCCCTCGTCCGGAGGGGGATTTCGTTCAGGTTGCCTTACCTCCCGATAATGTACCGGTGCGGGTCCACTTCATCGCGGAGAATCCGAAGCTCGTCCGCGTGAGGTGGATCAGTGTCGGTGATCTTATCGGCCCAGAGGAGCTCGAAGCCGCAGTTGTCCTGCACATCTTTGCGGCTGTAGCCCGGGTTGATCGAGAGCACCTTCATGCGCTTGGACTCTTCTTCAAAGCCCATGATTGCCATGTTGGTGATAATCCTGTACGGGCCGGTCCCTTTCGGGAGCCCCGCCTCGTAGCGCGAGCGCCCGCCCTTGAGGTAGCCCGGCGAGGTGATGAAGTCGATCTTGTCGGTGAAGCGCTTGGCGTCCTGCATTGACATCATCATGGTCCGCCAGCAGAGCGACGCCAGGTCATTTGCGCCGCCGGAGCCCGGGAAGCGGACCTTGGGCTTCTGGTGGTTGTCGCCGATCATGGTTGAATTGATGTTCCCGTACATGTCTATCTGCGCGCCGCCCAAAAACGTGTAGTCTACCATGCCGCGCTGGCAGGTCTCCATGATCTCGGGCATGGAGCTGGCCATGATCGCCTGGTGGAAGGTGCGTGAATCGCCCACGGAGATAGGCATGGCCGGAAGGATTGGTGCCACGCCGCCGGCCTCGAACATGACGCAAAGATTGGGTGAATGTGTCTTCTGCGAGAGCATCGCGGCGGCGCAGGGCGCGCCGGTGCCGACCACCACGGTAGCCCCGTCCTCGAGGTTGCGGGCGGCGACGCATATCATTAATTCCATCTGATTATAATCAGCCATATATGATTCTCCTTGCTTATTTTTTATCTGTCAGCAGTTCAATGGCGCGCAGCTTCTTCATCTTCTCGATGCCGCCGTTAAGTTCCAGGTACTCGTAGAAGTTCTTGGTTCCGTATATCTGCTTGTTGATGAACTTCCTATACTCGGTCTCGTCCTTCTCCACCCTGAGCCACTCCCTGAGATGCTCCTCGTCGGAGAAGTACTCGTAGGGCATGTTGCCAGGGTAGCTTCCGTAAGGCACCTCGATCACGGCGTCGACGCACCAGAAGGGTATGAACGTCGCTTCGGGGTTCTGCCGTATCTTCTCGTTGGAGATGATGCGCTCCGTGGTGAGTACCACGCGCTTGGTTGCCTTCGCCAGGTCCTGGTCCGACACCGAGGCGCCGTACACGTGGGCGTTGCCGTAAACATCGCACTCATGGACATGAATCGCTGCGAAGTCGGGATAGAGCGCCGGATGTGCCACGTACTTCTGCCCGGTAAAGGGGCAGAGAATCTCCTTCGCCGCGCTGTACTTGAAGGTGTCGGTTCCCATGATGTTGCGCGCCGGTAAGAAGGAGAGGCCCATGGCCGCGGCCTTGATCCTCCATGAAAGCGTGGCGTTAGTCCATTCCGTGAGCTGGACCTTCCCGCTCTCGATGTACTTGCGGGCCGCGGACGAAAGGCCGCGCGCCTCCAGGCCTATTATGTAGGCGATATCAAGGCGGTTAAAACACTCACCGGCCACCAGTATCTGGAAGTCGTGCGTCGACGTGTGCCCCGCGAAGCCAAGATTCTTCTTTCC
>JAFNGM010000038.1:0-824 GCA_017885225.1 Syntrophaceae bacterium
AGTGTGGTATGGGAAAAAATCTCCTCTCTTATTGCGTTAATGTCCCCACCCATTGAGAGATCGCTGATAGTGTCAGCACCGAATGTCTCGGCGATTCTGGCCTTTTGAATTTCTTCATCGACACATACCTTGGTGGAGGACGTACCGAGATTGACATTGACTTTGGTTGAAAGGCTTTTTCCTATCCCGGTATACCGTTTACCGCGTTGCATGATCACAGCACTCCCCGCTGCTATCCACTCACAGAGTTTTTCAGGATCTATACCCTCTGTCCGGGCAACGCCGCGAATCTGCGGTGTGATCGTTCCTCGCTGTGCCTCATCTGACTGTGTGCGCATATTTTTCCGTTCCCTGACGACTCCTAATAGTCATGGGTGCTTTTTGGATATAGTGATGACATTCAATGTCATAAACTGCCGGTGAGTTTATAGTTGGGGGAATGCCAATTCAGGGATCTCATAAGATTTGAAGTCAGAACACTTATCATATCACGAGCGTTGTTTCATGCCTCACGATCCGTCCCAGGTCTACACACCCGATGCCGACACGTATCTTTTGCTCGATGCAGCGCGGGCAGAAGTTAAATCCGGCGACCGGGTGCTTGAAGTAGGTACCGGTTCCGGGCTTATCGCTGCCGAGCTCGCAAGGGTTACGGGTGTGGTTGCGACCGATATCAACCCTCATGCAGTGCTCTGCGCCCAAATAAAAGGTGTAGCGGTGGTGCAAACCGATCTTTTTTGTGGGATCCGGAACTCATTCGATGTTATTTTGTTCAATCCCCCCTACCTTCCCACGCAACCGGAGGAGAGGATCAATGACTGGCT
>JAFNGM010000038.1:840-2098 GCA_017885225.1 Syntrophaceae bacterium
ATTGCTGATATCATCGCTTACCGGGTTGCCTGAAGTACGGGATCTTTTTTTTAAGGCGGGGTTTGTTTCAGAAATTATTCTCAGGAAGAATGTTGAGGACGAGATCCTGTATGTTCTTAAAATTGTCCGACAGGATTAGACGTTTTCGCAATAAAAAATCAGGATGATTCAGTTTTTCTGAGGATTTTTATCCGGTTATACTATCAGGCGTCTCCGCATCAGGTTGATGCCAACAATACAGAAGATTGCAGTCACCAGGATCATATATCCCAGATTGAGCAAAACCATCCCTGTCAGGTCAGGCAAAGTGAGCATCCGCATAATGATAACAAGATGAGTAAGCGGGAACAGTACAAGTGCAATATACTGGAAGAGTGTTGGGAGCAGGGTGAGCGGGAAGAACGTGCCTGAGAAGAGCGCCATCGGGGTGATGAAAAGGAACGAGGGATAGTTCAGTGTATCGATACTGGGTGTGATGGCAGTAAAACACATCGCGATACCGGCAAACATGAGCCCACCCAGAAACGCGAGCGGGATCGCGAGCAGCGATGTGGGAACTGAGATAACGCCAAACGCAGCAAACACGGGAAGCATAATAATTACATACAACACGCTCCGGGTTGCACCCCAGAGAATTTCTCCTGCAATCACATCCTCGATCGATAATGGAGTTGCGATCATCGCGTCAAAACTCTTCTGGTAATACATCCTGACATAGGACCCGTACGTGCACTCGAAGAATGCCGTGTTCATGACCGAGATAGCAAGGATTGCCGGTGCGATGAAGTTTATATACGGGATGCCGTCGATCTCCTTCACATAACTGCCGATTCCCATACCGATGGCAAACAGGTAGAGGAACGCTTCGATCAAAGGGGGGAAAAAGTTTACTTTCCAGGTCCTGAAGAAGACTACGAGGTTCCGGTGCCAGACCTTCCACGCACGCCTTGTTATAGGGGGTACTGACCAGAAACGGAACATATTACTCCCTCAGCTTCCTGCCGGTCAGTTTCAGGAATACATCTTCGAGTGTTGCAGGCCGGGTCAGGACTTTGTGAGGAGAGCAGTAATCGAACAGCGTGCGAATGATTTCCCGGGATGATCCGGTCGCGATCTGCACGGTGTCACCAATCAGTTCAAAGGAGATGTTTTTTTCAGCAAGACAGGAAAGGACTTCTTTTGTCTTCTCAACTTCTACGATCTCTTCCCCGACATACTGCTTCACGAGGTCTGGTGGTGAGCCTTCAACAAGGATTTT
>JAFNGM010000038.1:2195-4021 GCA_017885225.1 Syntrophaceae bacterium
TAAGCCGACGCTTCATTCCCCCGGAGAGTTTCTCTACGGTAACATCCCTTTTTTCGTGCAACTGGACAAATTCTAAAAGTTCCTCAGCTCTCTGGTGTGCAATTTCGGGGGGAATGTCAAAGTACCGCGAGTAGGTAAACAGATTCCCAAAGCAGGTAAAATCAGGATCGAGATTTGTTTCCTGCGGAACAACACCGAGNNATTATTTTCATGGTCGAAGTCTTACCTGCCCCGTTAGGACCAAGAAATCCGAACACTTCCCCTTTTTTTACGGTGAAACTTATAGTATCGACTGCAATGATATCGCCAAATTTTTTTTCCAGGTCCTGCACCTCAATGATATCAGGAATCGGTTCACCTCCTATAAACCAGTGGTTTGGCATGTAGCCATAAAAATCCACAGTGTGGCAACAGGATACAATAAACAACAGGGGACAGTGAAGTGAATAATAAGAGTTATCCGTTTTGTATCCCCCTGACGGGCACACTGCCATTCTCACGGTCGCAAGCTGAGAACTATAATAACAATAGTTTAGACCACGGGGCAGCTACAAGGTATCAGGATCTTACCCGAAGTTTCCGGATAGCTTCCTCTGCTGCTTCCCGGACTTCAGAGAATGGGTCATGTCCGAGATTTTTTAGCGGTTCGATTGCCCGGCGATCACCAAATTTCCCCAGTACTTCCGCAGCGCCGATCCTGATTATTATTTCCTTGTCGCAAAGGCACCTGATAAGCGGATCAACTGCATCACGGTCTTTGATCTTTCCCAATGCAGCAACGGCAGCTGCACGAACTTCCACGTCTGTGTCATCCAGGGAAAAAACCAATCCTGGGACAGCCGAGGAATCCCCAAGCCTTCCCAATGCCAGTACAACCTCCCTGCGGACAACGGGATGGGTATCCGATAGTGCCTCAATAAGTGGTGGAATAGCTGACAGGTTGCCGGATTTACCCAGTTGTGTTGCTGCTGCCCGTCGTTTTTTTATGGTTGGGTCGTGGAGCGCAGCAATCAGGTGTGAAATGTTGACCCTATAAATGAGAAAAATCAATGCTCACACTCGCCACCGGATTCATACGCGGTAATAACTTTCTGAGCGATATCCGCAGAGAGCCGGTCGTGGATAAGATGAACAAGCGCCTCGATATCCTCGACCGGGAGGCAACCCATACTCTCCTCTCCTTTAATGATCATGTCGGTAATATACGTGAGCTCCTCATCGGAGAGCCCGCTGATCCGCCGAATAAAATCTTCACCATCTTCTGCAAAATGGTTGGAAACAGGTGGAAGGATGGAATGGAACATATGCCCGGAGCCCGAACAGGTAAGATCCCCGCATTCCGGTGCTAGTTTTTTTAAAATCACAATGTCTTTTTCGGAAAGTTCACGCGGCATAGTATGGTATCCTCTTGTATTATTTTACCGGCTTTGGAATAAACGTGCGTGAAGGACATCGTTCACTGTCACGGTCAGGTGTTGTCTCACCGTTGATGCGGCAGTCTCCACGATCCCTTGTTTTTGGTGCATAACTAACACATTCACTGCAGGTTGGCATACAATCTACTCCATTATTGTAGCGAATAGTAGTTTTGATCTTTCATTAAAAAGGATAAAATCAGAATTATTTGCCAAACAATTTTTTAATACTGGCAAGAATGCCCGCGGAGCTGGTGGACTTCTGGGACTTTTTGCTTTTTGGTGTTGGAGGTCGGGAAATTGTTCGCTTGGGTGCCGGAGCTTCCTTTACGGGAATTTCCTTGAGTGTGCCTTTCGGCTCATCAGCTGATGGTTCAAAACCCCAAGCAAATCCTATCTTGTAGGCATTCT
>JAFNGM010000039.1 GCA_017885225.1 Syntrophaceae bacterium
CTGGACGGTTCCCGAACTCCTGTTTAAGAGCAATAATCTAATTCCAGCGCTTCAACAATTACTCGCAAGTTGATAATAAGAAGGCCACAGTTCTGGCAGTGGCCATTTTAAAATGTCATTATGAGAAGCACAACGACGAAGCAATTTTAGACTGCGCGTTGCCTGCGCCGGAGCATGATCATACCGACTACGAAGGCTGCTGCCAGCATTCTGGCGCTGAAGATTAGTACGCTGTCGGACTCCCTGAAAAGCTCCACCTTGAAGCTGCCGGCGGGTACTCCGTCCACATAGACGCTGTAATCGCCCGGTTCGCTGC
Source organism: Syntrophaceae bacterium (assembly GCA_017885225.1). GTDB lineage: Bacteria > Desulfobacterota > Syntrophia > Syntrophales > UBA2185 > UBA2185. The sequence continues at coordinate 317 of JAFNGM010000039.1, forward strand.
GCGATACGTTAAAGGTTAATTTAGTGGAACCGCCACTGTTCACAGTTAAGCCCTGCGTGCCGAGATAGGAGGGGTTGACAAGCTTACGGTTAAGACATAATATGCGGACTAATGGCAATAAGTGATGATAATTGCCTGATGGAGAAATTGATATGGGGAATCCTGGAATAGGGGGAATATATGATCTTTAATGCTTTCATAGACATTATTGCTGTAGTTGTCGCGTTGGTGTTTGTACAGCTTGCGCTCACCGGTATCAACATTTTACAAAAGGGCGGTTCCTATAAAGGTCGGAGCATGGAACAGNNCCCGGAAAGGCTACCGCAAAAGATATTGAGAAGCTGAACAAGGCAGCCCTTTTCCAGCTTTTTTATGCCGCTCCGGCCCCTAACCATGAAGAGGTGAAGGGAGAATACAGCGGTAAAACATTAACGGTGGGCGTATTGGCCCTGTCTGTTGATGTCTACACGCATCACTTCTTCGGCCCCGGCCGCTGGCTGGGCAAGGCTTTCTTTCCCTTTGAAAAGGACAAGGGCTGGGGATATAACATCTTCTCTGGCAAGGGCAAAGATAGAAAAGAGGTACTATACCGCGTAAGAAAGATGAATACATATATCGGCAAATCGCTCATTGATGGCAAGGATTCGTTCCATCTTGACTACAGGCCCCATAATTCAGGAACTGTACATTCCATGCATGACGAGCTTCGCAAGATCAATGACAATATCTTTCTGGGTATGGGCTATATGGCGCTGGGCGGCGGATCAATCAATCCCGCGCCCTTCCTGATTATCGGACCAGCGGCAAAATGGGTTGGTGCTGACAAGGAATAAGCAAAAAAAGACCATAAAGGAGAAGGTCTATGGAATTCGATTTTTGTGTCATCGGCAGCGGTTTCGGAGGAAGTGTATCAGCATTGCGACTTGCGGAAAAGGGATATAAAGTCGTCGTGTTGGAGAAAGGCAAATGGGTGACGCCTCTGGATATGGAGGATGCGGCAAAAAGCCTGAACAAATTGATATGGAATCCCGCACTGGGCATGAAAGGATTTTTTACCTATGAATTCTTCCGACATGTCGCTATCGTCGGCGGCGTTGGAGTCGGCGGCGGAAGTCTTGTCTATGCCGCAACCACGTTAAGGCCGAAGGAAGCCTTTTATAAAGATTCGGCCTGGTGCAATCTCGGTATAGACTGGGAAAAAGAATTGAAACCCCATTACGATACGGCTTCAAAAATGCTGGGTATAGTTCGCAACCCTGTACTGGATGTCATGGACGGCTATCTGAAAGAAGTAGCACAGAAAATGGGGGCGGGTGATACATTTGGCCCTACGGATACCGGCATTTACTTTGGAAAACCGGAAGTGCTTGCTGATGATCCCTTCTTCGACGGAAAGGGGCCTTCCCGATCCGGCTGCTATCTCTGCGGCGAATGCCTTACAGGATGTAAGCACGGCTCAAAAAACACTTTGGATAAAAATTATCTTTACCTTGCCCAAAAATACGGGGCAATAATCCTGCCGTACCGGGAAGTCACAAACATCATCCCGCAGCAAAATGGCACATATGTCCTGAAGGTAAAGGACAACTCCGGTCGCTTTAAGAAAGCCTCCGACATTACGGCGAAAAAAGTGATCATAGCCGCCGGTGTTCTGGGTACACTGGAATTGCTCTTCAGATGCAAACAGGTTACAAAAACTCTGCCCGGTATATCGCGGCAGCTCGGTGTAGTAGTTCGGACAAATAGCGAATCCGTTGTGGCTGCTCTGCCCGGGCAGGAAGATCTGGATCTTTCTCACGGCACGGCCATATCATCGGACTTTTATCCTGACAAGTTCACCCACATCACACAAAACCGCTTTCCCGAGGGTTATGGTTTTATGAAATATTCCAGCGTTCCACTTGTAGATGATGACCATCCGGTAAGGAGATCCCTGAGAACTATTGGCAAAATGATCATGGACCCCCTTGGCGTTTATCGGTCTATTTTTGCCAAAAACTGGTACAAGCGAATCATTGTCATGACCGTTATGCAGAACCATGACAACCAGCTTTCTTTTAAGTATGGCCCCAGTGCCGTGTTTGCTTTTTTAGGGCGTCGTTTAAAGTCAAAAAGCGTTCCGGGAAAAGAAGCACCGGTGAATATTCCGGTGGCCAACAAGGCATGCGCCATTATGGCGGATGTTGCCAAAGGGATGCCCTTCAATGTCAGCAACGAAAACCTGATGAATATGTCAACAACCGCCCATATACTCGGAGGCTGCCACATGGGTTCTTCTCCCGANNCGGCAGTTTCGGCTAACGTCGGCGTCAATCCCGCTCTCACAATCACAGCTCTTGCGGAACGGGCGATGAGTCTTATTCCGGATAAGAAATCAGCTCCGGATGGTTTTTTAAGAAGCATCCCTGAGAAATAGGCAATCACCTCTAATAGACGTTAATATCAATAAATGTAAATGGGAGGCAAATTATATAGCACAACAAATTAAAGCGGACAAGGATTATACGCTGGCAATGTTAATGTTCTATGATTTTGTCACCCCTTAACTGTTCAGTGAAAATGTCAACTTACGAGCGAAGGGTAATATTAACAACAATCATCGAAGCTAAAATGGAGATAGTTGCGTTTTAGTGAATTGAAGCTAAAGTAAGGTAATAATATCGCCTAACTTGGTGGG
>JAFNGM010000040.1 GCA_017885225.1 Syntrophaceae bacterium
AAATTCAATAAGGTAGTGATGCGCAGATTCGTAGGTGACATCAACGACAACTCTTCCTTGTTCAACGTCCGGACATACCCATCTCGGCATGCAGCGCCGGCGGCACAGGCAGGGTTGACCCCAGCGTCACCATATCGAGTAGAACATTGACGCTCTCGTTCACGAAAGGAGCATACTGGTTTCGGGCTTTCTGCTTACCCTCAGGAAGCGTCTCCTTCTTCTTGCCGCCGTTTTCCTTCTCCATCTCCTTGCGTAAGTCGGCAAGCCGGATAACACCCTTCTTGCCGACGGCCTCTTTGTTGTTCTTGATGATCTCGGCGAACTTTGCGTCTTTGGTGACCCGGGCCTTGGACCTTGCTGCCAGCTCCGCGAGCATGGGCTGCTCCACAGGTTTCCAGAGCGGCGCGGTGTTTCCCTGGATGCCGAGGAAGGGCATGATCGCCTGGGCCGGAAGCGGGTAATCCAGCGCCATTTCACCAATATGTTCGAGAATGAGCCAGATAGGCAGCTTTACATTCGCTTCGACGCCCATCTTCTGTGTAGAATTGCCGCCGGGCAGGAAATACATCCCCGTGGTGACTGTCATGCCGCCCAGATCCCAGGGCAGGGGTATCAGCACCTGCACGGACCCCTTGCCGAAGGTATGGTCAGACCCGACGATCACAGCACGATGGTAGTCTTTGAGCGCACCCGCCACGATCTCGCTGGCCGATGCGCTCAGGCGGCTCGTCAGTACGACAAGAGGACCCATGTAGAGCTCGTGGGGGTCTTCCGCGGGGAATGTAATCACGTTGCGCTTGTCGCCTTCCGTCACCGATGCGGCTGAACCATTGGCAAGAATAGTCACCTGCTCGTTGCTGTCCTTGGTCGCCACGATTACGCCCTTGCCAAGAAAAAGGCCGGCAAGGCGCACCGCCTCCTTGAGCAGGCCTCCCCCGTTGCGTGACAGGTCCAGTACGATCCCATCGACATGCTGACGTCTAGCCTCCGCGAAAATTTTTTTCACGTCTTCATAGCAGGACTTATTTTCCCTCTCGTCACCATAGAAGGAAGGAAGATCTATCACACCGAAGAGATACTGCCTGCTGCCTACTGTCCGTGTCTCGTAGTAGATATTGGCCGCCTGCTCCTTGATGTCGACCTTGTCGCGCATGATAGTGATGTCGAAGCGGTACGTGCGTTCTGCCTGCCGCAGGATTGTCAGGGTTACCTGCGTGCCTTTCTTGCCGCGAATCATCTTGATAATGTCGCGCAGGTCCATGTCGATGACGTCAACGGGCTTTTCCCCTTCCTGGGCCACGGCGATGATCTTGTCCTTCGGCTTCAGCAGGCCCGAGCGTTCGGCGCCTCCCCCGGGAATCAACTCCTCAATGACGGTAAAGCCATTGTCGCTGCTGAGGGCGGCCCCGATCCCCTCCAGGGAAAGTTGCATCTGAATCTGGAAGTCCTCAAGGTCTTCGGGGGACAGGTATTTCGTGTGCGGATCCAGGGCCAGGGCAAAGGCCTCGGCGGCGCTCGTAATGAGCTTTTCGGGATTATGCTCGACCACCCGCATTGTCTGTAGCTCATACTTGTGAATCTGCTGCTTCTTAGCTTCCGCCAAGTCGACGCCTGCCCGCAGGGCGTTTTCGATCTGGAATTGNNGAATTGCACGACCTTTCTCAGGAGCTCATGCTTTTCCACCGCCGTCTTTACATAGGGGCGCTTGTCCACGTTGATGTTCAGCTCCACCGTCTCGTCGAGTCGGTAGTCTGGCCCCAGAATCTTTTTGACAATGGCCTCGTTCTCACGAACCCGCTCGACAAGCACGTCGTAAACCTGCCGCAGTGTTGCACAGTCGCCCGCTTGCATGCTTACAAACACGCCTTGTAAAAGCGGCTTTAGTCTTTCCAAATCGGACTCATGCAGCAGCGTTTTAGAGGGATCAAGACTCTTGATCATTTGGTCGACAGCGTGAGTCCTGACCTCCCCGGTTATATTCTTCATCGCGTAGTGGTTGGATAGGAACCTTTCCATCAGCATGGGCAGGCGGTTACAGGTAAGATTTTCAGCTACTGAGTAAACGGGCAACAGCAGGATCAGTAGCAGAATCAGCGAAAAGCTCCGGAAACAGAACCCGCCGTTGCTGCCGAAGGCCGTTCTGCGGGTACGGTGATTATCCCCGGGGGTGTTTCCGGAGATGTTGCCGACGCTTCTATCGCACATGCTCATGCTCTCTGTTACTCCCGCCGTACCGGGGCACGGTCGTTCATCATTTTGCTCTACGTGAAAAATCCGATGGCAGTGACGATAGAAGGGCGGAGGAATTTTGTCAAGGAAAAAGGGGAATTGCATGCGGTTGGAGTTGAGTATAACAAATACTAATCAATGCTACAGCCATTCCTTCGAATTCATTGACTTCGGATTGAAAGGTGCGGGGACTTTACAGTGAATTTTCCGTCCTTGTAAAATGTGGGCTGCTTCCTGTTATCAATGAAAATGATTTCTTCTTCCATATGCAATCTTTCAAACGCTAATCCTCATTGACCGAAACGTCAACCAACGTTTCTCCCTTCCCATTGTAAATTTCTCGTGATAATGAATGAAAAGATTTCCTATGGGTAAGAATGATTTATGCGAATGACCGAAGAAAGTTTATTCAAACTGTAGTAAAAAATATGGAGGATGGTCACTGCATAGGCTGATCGCTGATTATAAGTGCTTTAAATAAGGACTATGATAAAAAAGATATTGCCGCTTCTGCTTGTTATTTTTATTGTTGGTTTACCTGCTTTAGCAGTGGAGTTGAATCGTCCTTCGGAATGGGCAGTACCAATACAATTGCCGGGAGTCTGTAATTTGTATAAAATAAACGATACCCTTTACAGAAGCGAGCAACCATCAAAGCGGGGTATGAAAAACTTAAAAAAAATGGGCATAAAAACTATAATAAACCTTCGTGCCTTCCATTCTGACGCAGATGAAATAAGAGGCACAGGGTTATTAGAAGAAGAGTTAAGCGTAAAGACCTGGCATATTGAAGATGAAGACGTCATTCGAGTTTTAAGAATCATAAGGAAGGAAGAAAATGGACCGTTTCTTATCCATTGCCAACACGGAGCTGACCGAACCGGGGTTATGAGTGCGATGTATCGTATTGTAGAACAAGGATGGTCAAAAGATGAAGCCATTAGAGAAATGGTAGATGGTGGATATGGGTTTCATGCGATGTGGTCGAATATAATTCACTATGTTAAGAATGTGGATATCGAAAAAATTAAAAGTGAATTAGTGAAATAGGGTGATACTTAACAAGACGACTGAACTATCTTCTCCAGAAAATCGGGCCGGATTATTTTACCTTTAGCATCCTGAAAGGAAGATTTCTCAAGTCTTCTGTGAGATGTAACATTTCTTCAGCACATTAACGGATGTAGCCAGTTCTCAAATTAGATAATTTTTTCTGTCATGTCGATTCCGTGTAAATCACGTACAGTTATAAATGCCTAATGAATAAGTTGTTTCCCACGATTTTCAGAAAACTTTTAATTCATTCCACTTGACATGGATATTTGCATGATGCTTCATTGAATAGGTAAAAAAACTATTCTGTGTCTTATGCCATATGAGTAATCAATGCAACCGTAACCGACAATCTCCATTGAGTCAAAGGGGAGGGTTTCAGGGCCTGCCCATGGGCATCTGGGCCCTGGGATGTGTTTCTCTATTCATGGACATATCCTCGGAGCTTATTCACAGTCTGCTGCCAGTTTTTATGGCAACAACCCTCGGTGCATCGATGACTGCCATCGGCCTCATCGAGGGGGTCGCCGAAGCCGCCGCCTCGATCACAAAAGTGTTCTCAGGGACCATCAGTGATTACTTTCGGAAACGTAAACTGCTGGCCGTGCTCGGATACGGTCTTGCTGCGATTACCAAGCCAATATTCCCACTGGCAAACACTATTGGTTGGGTTTTTGGTGCGCGATTCATTGACCGTATCGGCAAGGGTATTCGCGGGGCGCCCCGTGATGCACTTGTGGCAGAAATTACACCTTCTGAGCTGCGTGGGGCGGCATACGGGCTCCGTCAGTCACTCGATTCCGTCGGTGCCTTCATCGGCCCACTTCTCGCAGTGATCTTTATGGCATGGTTCGCAAACGATATCAGGACAGTGCTATGGATTGCGGTGCTCCCCGCATTCATGGCCGTGGCAATACTTGTCTTCGCAGTTCGCGAGCCAGAAAAGACAGAAATCAACTCCGGCGTGCGAAGCCCAATCACTCTCATTGGAATAAAACGCCTGCCATTTCGCTATTGGCTCATCGTGCTGCTCAGCACGGTCTTCGCCCTGGCCCGCTTCAGCGAGGCTTTCTTG
>JAFNGM010000041.1 GCA_017885225.1 Syntrophaceae bacterium
TCAGGGCAGCTTTCAAGACATCATGCTTTTCTTTGACTTCCCTGAATTTTGCTTCTTCCCTTTCCACCACCGCTTTTGAGGCTTTGGCCAGGAAATCTCGATTGGCGAGCTTGCGCGAAATTATCATCAGATCTTTCTCTACCCTGGCAATTTCCTTTTCAAGCCTCATCTTCTCTCCGGCTATGTCCACCACGCCTTCCAGTAACACATAGACCCGGAGTGAACCGACAATGCCGGTCGCGGTTTTTTTAGGTTCTTCTCTGTTATTGCCTATGGTCAATGACTCAAGATTGGCCAGATTCTTAATGTAATGGGCACCCATGTCAACAGTGCCGCCCTCTTTCGCATCCAGAGCAGAAATTATGACCTGCAATTTTTTTGATGGTGCGATATTCATCTCGCCCCTGATATTCCTGATGGAAGTTATCACATCCATAATAATGCCCATTTCTCTCTCTGCGATGAAATCCTGATGGGCATCATCCGGTCGCGGAAATTCGCTTACCATAATGGAACTTCCATCATCCACCATGGTCTGCCAGATTTCTTCTGTGACAAACGGCATGAAGGGATGAAGTAACTTAAGTGAAGATGTCATAGCCGTAAAGAGTGTATGCTGCGTCACATACCTCTTTACAGAGTCACCCTTCCCATAAAGGGTGGGTTTTATTAACTCCAGATACCAGTCACAGAGTTCATGCCAGATGAATTGATAAATAGCGGAGGCGGCATCGTTGAAATGGTATTCATCCAGCGCTCTGGTAACTTCAGCGACAGCTATGTTCAGTCGATGCATAATCCATCTGTCGGGAAGGGATAGTTCGTCTCTGCCGACAGGAGCTGCGGATGAAGAATAATCTTCCAGATTCATGAGGGAGAACCTGGTCGCATTCCATATTTTGTTGATGAAATGTTTATAACCCTCGATCCTTTCCTCGGACATCCTGATGTCCCTGCCCTGGGCGGTCAGGGCCGCCAGTGTAAAGCGAAAAGCATCAGCGCCGAACTTATCGATCATCTCGAGGGGATCTATAATGTTCCCCTTCGATTTGCTCATTTTGTCGCCCATCTCATCACGTACAAGGGCATGGAGGTACACATCCCGGAACGGGACATCTTTCATTACATACAGCCCCATCATCATCATACGCGCCACCCAGAAGAAGAGGATATCAAATCCGGTGACAAGAAGCGTTGTGGGATAAAATGTTTTCAAGGCCTTTGTCTTTTTCGGCCATCCCAGGGTGGAAAAAGGCCACAGAGCGGAACTGAACCATGTATCTAATACATCCTCTTCCTGGATCAGCGTCGTCCCTTTGCATTCCGGACACGCGCTGGGGTCTTCCGTGGATACGATTTCCTTCCCGCATTGGTCGCAATGCCACACGGGTATTCTATGACCCCACCAGATTTGTCTGGAAATACACCAGTCCCGGATATTGTTCATCCATTCAAAATATGTGCTTTCCCAGGATTTCGGCAGTATCTTTGTTTTTCCTTTGATTACCGCGGCCGTTGCCGCCTTCGCCAGAGGTTTTATCTTCACAAACCACTGCCGGGAAACCATGGGCTCAATATCAGTCTTGCACCGGTAGCACTGCCCGACACTGTGTACATACGGTTCTTTCGCTAAAAGATACCCCCCCTTTTCGAGGTCCCGGAGTACCTTCTCACGGCATTCATACCGATCCTGCCCGTGATAGACACCGCCTTTCTCAGTGATGACCGCGCTGCCATCCATAATTTTCACGATTTCCAGATCATGCCTTTCCGCAATAGCAAAGTCGTTTGGATCGCAGGCGGGCGTTACCTTCACAGCCCCCGAACCAAAGTCAATGCTGACATGATGATCGGCAATAATGGGAATCCGCCTTTCTACAAGCGGCAGGATTAAGGTGCGTCCAATCTTATCTTTATATCTTTTATCATCGGGATTCACCGCGACCGCGGTATCCCCTAACATAGTCTCCGGTCTCGTTGTGGCCACTACTACTCCACCATTACCCTCCGCGTAAGGGTACTGAATCTGCCAGAGGTACCCGTTTCTCTCATCATACTCGACTTCCAGGTCGGATATGGCCGTATGGCAGCGGGGACACCAATTGACGATATAGTCCCCCTGATAGACAAGACCGTCGTTATAAAGGCGGACAAAGGTCTCTCTGACAGCCATGGACCGCTCTTCATCCATGGTAAAGGCTTCCCTGGACCAGTCGCAGGAACACCCAAGCCGCTTGAGTTGGTTTACAATGACCCCGCCATACTTTTCCTTCCATTCCCACACCCTGTCGATGAATTTCTCTCTGCCTAAATCATGCCTGGTAACGCCTTCTTTCGCCAATTCCTGCTCAACAACATTTTGCGTGGCGATCCCCGCATGATCCATTCCCGGCATCCAAAGGGCGTTATATCCCTGCATTCTTCTCGCTCTCGTTATTACATCCTGCAGGGTATTGTTCAAGGCATGCCCCATATGGAGCATGCCCGTCACATTTGGTGGTGGAATGACAATGGAAAATTGTGTCTTGGGGCTTGAATCCTGAGCCCTGAAAAAATTGTGTTCAAGCCAGTATGAATACCACCTGGCTTCCGCTACATGAGATTCAAAAACCTTGCTTATCGATCCTTTAGACATGAAATATCCCCGTTAGAAAATTTTTAATTCTTCTTTGATTTTCCTGATGACCAGAAGGGCGTCAACTCCCGGCACAGTGCTGAGAGGACCAAACTCGCCGGTAGTGATGTCTTTTGCTTCCATAATCCCCCTTGATGTCACCACCATTACGGAATTGAAATACGGTAAATCAGACCTCACGTCAGGGAATGGTGACGTGCTCCCGATGAATTTGGTTGCCAGCGTAGTATCTCCCGTCACCTTTATCAATATATCCTCTATCATCATTGCATACGTTGCGCGGTCTACGATATCATTCGGGCGGAATGTGCCGTCAGGATAAGCTTCCAGCCCTCTGACCTCCAGCTGAAGAATCCCTTCGATATCCGCTTTCAGGGGGTGTGTGGCAATGTCTGCGGTTGTTGCGGGAGCAACACGTGCTTCCGCTTTTGCCTTTTCGGGATCTTTGAAGGTGTTGTCGAATGTTTTTGGTGTTCTTTTCTTATAGAGGACATCGATCTTTAATTCTTCCATAAACAGAGCGGCAGCATCAGCCCTGGTAACCCGTTCCAGAAGCGCTATTTTCTTCCCCGTTACTGTCCCCGGCATGGCCCGCTGGATCTTCTGTGCCAGATTCCATTCGGCATCCGCCTCTTTTAC
>JAFNGM010000042.1 GCA_017885225.1 Syntrophaceae bacterium
GTGACTGAGTGCGCTGATGTCCATGCTGATCTTCAACACTTGCTAAAAAATAGTTATGTTATATTAGATGGATAAGTGCCGTCAAAAAGTTCTTGGCACCACAAAACGCACTTTAGCAGCAGATAAAAATCATGTTACTTCTCGGATCGTCGGCGGAATGGCAACTCCAACCGCCTGGAAAACCTTACCGCAGGTGCCGAGACTTTCGCTCCGGATACCCATGGTTCTGCCGTTATCTTCAATCGTAATCTCCTGCAAGGATTTCAGATCCTGCTTGATGTCGCTCCACTCAAAGGCATGACCGGCCTTATCCAACCGTATGTCCAGCTCTTTCCGAAGAACCAGCGCCAGGAAGCTGCAAAATACATGACCACGGATGTTCTCATCGGTCTGGTGATATATGGGGCGCGTTTCTAAAATAGACTTCATGTCCCGGAAGACCTGTTCCACCTGCCATAGTTCCTTGTACTTAAGCGCTACCTGTTCAGCAGTTAATTTGGTGTTCGTCTTGAGTACCCACTTCCCATCGAAACGCGCCGCTTCTTCAATCTTCTTCGGATCGATGGCAACACTGTCCCTGTCTACCTTCAGGTACTTCCGATACCCCTTGTTCCCTACGAGAGACTTCGGGTCTGTTTTAAGTTTCTTGGCCAAGCCTTCGATGATCATCTCCCTGTCGGCGGCATCCTTGCGCAGCTGTTTTTCATTCAGGCAGACGATATANNTGGTCACCTTGCTGATCATCCCCCGATCCGACACGATGCAAGACCGTTTAACAGTGAAGCGGTTCTCGATCCTCTTCATCACCGGAATAAGCGAGGTCACATCTGCCGTGTTCCCCGGCCAAATTTCGCAACACACCGGTCGGCCATGATCGTCCAGGATAACTCCTACTATCATCTGATTCAGGTCGGGACGATGATCTTTGCTATGGCCCAGTTCTCCGATGGTTTTGCCACCCTCTCCTTCAAAGTAGATGGAAGTGGTGTCGAAAAAAACACAATCCATCCCGGTAAAAAGATCACGTCGCTTATGAAACAAATCTTCCTCAATAATATCCTTTGTGCAGCGCGGAGCAAAGGGAGTGCAATCCTTCTGATTATCAAGCTCTTCTCCCAGAAAGGCCATCGCCCGGTAAAGATGATGCAGTGTCAACCCATCGCTGCCCGCGACCAGGTAATCCCGATGCCAGCGATCGCAGGAACGGTCGGAACCGGATACGAAGAGACGGTGCAGGACCGTCAGGAAGATTGCCCTTTCCACATCAAACTCGAATTTCCGTTTCGCAAGAAGCCGACAAATAATTTTGCCCATTCCCAACTCTTTCCAGAGCCTTTCAAAGATGAGAGACGGACCAATCTTCTTGGACACGGCATGAACATCGCTTCTTCCAGACAAAATCAGGAGAACCTTCTCGGAGAAACGGGAAAGGGAACGGACCAGGTTTTCGATCTCTCCCTTCTTCTGAATCTGATCCATGCGACCGATGGTGGCGATGACCCGCTGAATGGTTTTCGTTCCTTCCCGGCGGTTCTGAACGATTTGTAGGTACTGGTACTTACCTGATTTTTTGACTCTCGCAAACATGGGGAACCTCCTTAATTAGACACCCCATATTTATGAGTTTAACTTAGATATGTCAACAACTATCAGCATATTCTGTGGCACCGCATTTTGAGAATTTACCGCTTTTTCAAAGAGCGACTCAATCATTACAAGGAGTTACAAAAACGACTACTCGAGTTACTGTAAAAGAAAAGTATAGTAATTGTATAGTAGGCGGGAGGTGGAGTTTAGATTGAGAAGAAATTTTTAAATAAAAAAGGCAAGGCCAATGCTGACCCTGCCTTTTGGTTTTCACTTTATATAAAATTCATATTCCGCATGCCTGCTCACACTGTACACAAAAGCACCATCCGCATTTCTTATTTCCCACCAGCGAAGCAAGCACTTCAAGCACTATCCGTCACTGCCCTTAGAACGGGATTATGCTCCAGGCTATTTTTTAAAACTTTCGAATTTTTCTTTCATCTCTATTAATTTTTCATTTATTAATGCAGCGTCTGGATTTTCACTATCATTATTTTGGTCAATGGCCTCTTCCTGTTCCTGTAGGGGTACATTACTATCAGCCGTATATCCACAATAAGAACCACCATAACAATCACATTGTCCAGCGGCAATTGCAGCATCACAATCATTACCTGCACACGGATAACAGTTATTGCCGACTCTGTAACCTTGTGAAGTCCCTGAAGCATTAGAACAAGTAGACACTATTCTGCCATTCGTACAAGCGCCAAAAGGCAAACAATAAATCCAGTCACTTGGACAATTTCCAGGCTTTATGCATGCTCCGAACACCATTGTGGTTATTAAACATAAGAACATGATTCGAATTTTTCGCATATCTTACTCCTCCCATTTTTATTAAGTGTTTACAATACATGCAAAAAAACTACCAGCAGGTATTGACCAACCTGAAGGCGGTTACGTTTTAAAATCAGAACTAACAGCAGAACTCTTCATCCACCCCTCCCACATTCTGCTTTAAATATTTATTCAAATAAAAATACTTATCTTAAATTGATAGCAATTATACCCATATAGCCATTTGACTGTCAACCCCTAAATCCACCGCCTAAATTTAAC
>JAFNGM010000043.1 GCA_017885225.1 Syntrophaceae bacterium
AAAGAGAGGGGGGCGAAGCTTCTTCTCATTGATCCGAGGGAGATACAGCTTGCCCAGTTTGCCGATTTGCATCTGAGGCAAAATATCGGCACCGATGTGGCCGTATTAAACGGTATGATGAACATCATCATCGAAGAAGAACTTTACGATAAGGAGTTTGTCGAAACAAGAACAGAGGGTTTTGATCAACTGAAATCTGTGGTTAGCCGCTATACCCCACGGGTAGTGGAAAAGATATCCGGTATCCCTGCCCACGACCTGGAAACGGCGGCTCGAATATACGCTACAGCAGATAAGGCCATGATCGTGTATTGCATGGGCATAACCCAGCATACAACGGGTACTGATAATGTGAAAACCTGTGCAAATTTGGCCATGCTCACAGGAAACATTGGAAGACCATCCACGGGAGTCAATCCGCTGAGGGGGCAGAACAATGTACAGGGCGCATGTGATATGGGGGCGCTGCCCAACGTATACAGCGGTTATCAACCGGTCACTGATCCCAACAATAAAAAGAAGTTCGAAGACGCCTGGGGCGTTCAGGGACTTGACGATAAAGTGGGCTTGACCATCACGGATATGATGCCGGCTGCCCGGAAAGGAGATGTCAAAGCCCTCTATATCATGGGAGAAAACCCCATGGTGAGCGATCCGGACACTTCCCATATTGAGCATGCCCTCTCCAATCTTGAATTTCTCGTTGTGCAGGATATCTTTCTCTCCGAAACGGCGTCGCGGGCTGATGTGGTGCTTCCCGCCGCCTCATTTGCCGAGAAGGAAGGAACCTTCTCCAATACGGAAAGAAGGGTGCAGCTCCTGAAAAAAGCCATATCGCCACCGGGACTTGCCAGGGCTGACTGGGAGATCATCGCTGAGGTAAGCCGTCTTGCGGGCTACCCCATGAATTACGGCTCTCCTGCTGAAATTATGAAGGAGGTCAACACCCTTACTCCCTCCTACGCGGGTATTACCTATCAGAGGCTGGAAAAGTGCCACGGCCTTCAGTGGCCCTGTCCGAATGAAGAACACCCCGGTACTCCCTATCTCCACAAGGACAGGTTCAGCAAGGGATTGGGGACATTCCTGCCTTGTGACTTTAAGCCCCTTGCGGAAGTGCCCGATGAGGAGTACGACTTTGTGCTCACTACGGGACGTATCTACTACCACTACCATACGGGCACCATGACCCGGCGCATCAGCATTCTGGAAAGGGAAGCTCCGGCGCCGTTCGTGGAAATCAATCCGGACGATGCAAAAAGACTGGGTATAAGAAATAATGACATGGTGGAACTCACGTCGCGTCGGGGCTCCATACAAGCCAGGGCGGAGGTTACTACCAGGGTGCCTAAAAAAGTGGTGTTTTCCACATTCCACTTCCACGAAGCGCCCGTAAACCTGCTTACCAACCCGGCATTTGATCCTCTTTCAAAAATACCGGAATACAAGGGATGTGCAGTCAAGGTCAGGAGATGCGTATGAAAACAATCATGAAAGAAAATATTAAAGAACTGCTCAGATTGTGGACAAAGGAATATGACGTCCTTGCCCCCACAAAAACAACCCGGGGAGATTGCATGTTCGATGCATTTCAGGAAGATTCATTTACCCTTGACTACGGAAAACCATCTCTCCCGCCGAAATCGGTTTTCCTGCCCCATAGCGAGGTAATCTTTCAGGTAGAAAAAAATAAATTCCGGGAGGTCGTAACGGCACAAAAGACAATCCTGTTTGGTATACGCTCATGCGACATGATGGGGTTGCTTCAGTGTGCGAGCTTTATGACCCGCGACCGGGAGGATATTTACTACCGCGCAAAAAAGGACGCGGCCATGACGGTCGTAATGGCCTGTCCCGGTCCCCAGAACGAGACTTGTTTCTGCACGACAACATTAAACGGACCCGTTGCGCAAAAGGGATTCGATTTGCTGTTCTACGACATGGGCGATGTCTTCTTGATAGAGACGGGNNAGGGGATACCGCTCGTTCACGAGGTCAACGAAGCCATGAAAAGGCTCAAAGACGGTTCGGCCGACGAAGGCGTGTGGGATTACTTCGGCCGAAAATGTATAATATGCGGCGGCTGTACCTTCGTATGCCCGACCTGTACCTGTTTTAATGTGTATGACCACGAAAGGGATCCTGGTAGCGGCATCAGGGCACGGGCCTGGGATGCCTGCCTTTATGGCGGTTTTACCCGTGAGGCATCCGGCCACAACCCGAGATCTACCCAGGCCTTGAGGCTGAAAAGAAGGCATGAACACAAGTTCCTTTACTACAATGAGACCGATATCCAGGGAAGTCTCTCCGGGTGCGTAGGGTGCGGCCGCTGTTCTGACTATTGTCCTGTTCACATCGGCGCACTGGAGGTCGTAAAGGAAATTGCTGCAAAATAAAAATCTGGAGGCTTTTATGTCTGAGAAAAAAAAGGTACTCATCATTGACGATGATAAAGATTACGGTGAGGCGCTGAGGATCGTGCTGGAAAGCAACGGTTTTGCGGTGGACCATGAACTGAATATTGATGATGGGCGTACAAGGGTGGAAAAAAACAGACCGGACCTCATCATACTTGATGTAATGATGGATAAACACACGGATGGTTTTGATTTCTGCTACGATCTGAAACATGATGCAGAGTGCCATAAAATTCCGATCTTGATGGTGACCGCTGTTACGGAAAAAACAGGATTCAAATTTTCTCCGGAAACGGATGGAGAATATTTGCAGGCGGACGATTATGTGGCAAAGCCCATACCCGTTGCGGAACTTCTCTCCAGGGTTAATAAACTCATCGCATAGCATCTACTTGCGTAAATTCGCGTTGTGTCATTTCGGGTATAAAGCTAGGTAATGTGTTGCTAATCAGTTACCATTTTT
>JAFNGM010000044.1 GCA_017885225.1 Syntrophaceae bacterium
GTTGGTCCGATTTGTGAATCCGGAGACTACCTGGCAAAAGGGAGAAAGATTTTTGAGTTTGAAAGAGGAGAATTAATGGCGGTGATGAGTGCCGGCGCATATGGTTTTTCGATGTCTTCCAATTATAATTCAAGAGGAAGGGCGCCGGAAATCCTGGTTAAGAATGATAGATTTTTCNNTTCCGGATTTATAGGCAGAAACTTCCCCCCGGTCGGAGGTCTTCAATCACATCATTCAGGAAGAAGAAAAAGATAAAGGAGCAGTTATGTTTAGTGGAGCAATCGTTGCGATAGTCACACCTTTTAAAAATGGCAAGGTCGATGAGGAAGCCCTCAGAAAGCTGATCGAGTTTCAGATTGCGAACGGAACTGACGGCATAGTACCGTGCGGCACCACCGGTGAATCCTCGACACTGTCTCATGAAGAGCATGACAGAGTGATTGAAATTGCCATAGATGCCGTAAAAAAACGGGTACCCGTCATTGCCGGGACCGGTTCCAACAGCACCGATGAAGCCCTTCGACTCACGAAGCACGCCTATGAGGCGGGCGCCGATGGGGCGTTAATGGTTTGTCCCTATTATAACAGACCCACCCAGGAAGGGCTGTATCAGCATTTCAAAATCATTGCGGAGACTGTTCCCATTCCGATCGTCCCGTATAATATTCCCGGAAGAACGGGGATTAATCTTTTGCCGGAGACAGTGGCAAAACTTGCGAAAATCAGCAATATTGTGGGGATCAAAGAAGCGTCGGGCTCTCTCAAGCAAATGCACGACATAATCGCCCTCTGCGGTACAGAATTCTCTGTGCTCTCCGGAGATGATTTTTTTACCCTGCCGCTCTTGATGTTCGGCGGCAAAGGGGTCATTTCCGTGATTTCTAATATCGCACCTGCCGACATGGCGGCCATGATTGATGCGTCTGCAGCGGGTGACATGACGAGGGCGAAGCAGTTGCATTACAAAATGGTGCCTTTAATCGATATGCTGTTTATTGAAACAAACCCGGTTCCGGTCAAAGCCGCTCTGTCGATGATGGGGAAGATTTCTTATGAAGTGAGGCTCCCCATGTATAAAATGACGGATGGCAATTATGAAAAACTCAAAAGTGCCATGAAGAATTATGGGCTGATATCATAAGGGGTAAAGGATTTCAGGGTTCGAGAGGAGTGTCGAATAGATTTTCCCCTGGTCTCTTGGCCCCTTGAATCCTTGAACCGTGAGCCATCGGCTTTCGCCTATGGTAGTTGACTTTAAACAGAGGAGATTCTTTATGATCAAGGCCATTGTAACGGGTGCAGGCGGCAGGATGGGAGGCAGAATCATAAGCCTTATGACCGCTGACAAAGATATTCAATTGGCAGGTGCCGTGGAGCGGGTGGGACATGAACTTGTCGGGAAGGATATAGGAGAGAGAATCGGGCTGGGGAAAACGGGGATTATTGTGACTGATAACCTTGCAGAATGTGCAAAGAACGGTGACGTGATTATAGACTTTACCCATCATGAAGCATCCCTCAACAATCTTGCCGTTGCGGTGAAACACAATCTCGCTATCGTTATCGGAAGCACAGGCTTTACCGCCGGGGAGATGGAGACAATTAAGAAGACCGCGCTCCAGACCCGCTGTGTCGTGTCGCCCAACATGAGCGTGGGTGTGAATGTCATGTTCAAGGTTCTTGACTATGTAGCAGGCATTCTCGGTAATGATTATGATGTGGAGATTGTGGAAGCGCATCACAATTTGAAAAAAGACGCCCCCAGCGGGACGGCGGTGAAGATGGCTCAGATCATATCAGGAAAACTGGCGCGTGATCTTGAGCAGGTGGGTGTCTATGCCAGGAAAGGAATGATTGGAGAGAGAACCAGGAACGAGATCGGTCTTCAAACAGTGAGAGCCGGTGATATCGTAGGGGAGCATATGGTCATGTTCGGCGGGATGGGTGAGAGACTGGAATTTATTCATCGCGCACACAGTCGGGATAACTTTGCCCGGGGCGCCATTCTCGCAGCGAAGTGGATAGTGGGTAAGAAAAACGGGCTGTACGATATGCAGGATGTTTTGGGAATACGGGGGCAGTGACGTGCCATGCCGAATGGATTCGCTTCAGAGATTCAAGGAATTGTGTGCTTTATAGGGGTGGGTTCAAACGTGGATGATCCCGCGTCCCGGTGCTGCGAAGCTGTTCAGCGTGTATCTGCCGTACGCGGTATAAAAGTTTTAAGGACTTCGTCACTCTATAGGACAGAACCTGTAGGTTTCATCGAGCAGGAGCGGTTTGTGAACGCCGTTATTGAGATAAGAACCGTGTTATCTCCCCGCGAGTTGCTCAACGACCTGCGTGCAGTAGAAGATGGAATGGGGAGGGTAAGAGGGCCGAAGTGGGGACCGCGAATTATAGACCTGGACATACTTCTCTATGGCCAGGAGATAATTCAGGATGATGCCTTGATAGTTCCTCATCCGGAACTGCACAAAAGACGATTTGTCCTTACACCGCTTTGTGAAATCGCTTCATACGTTATTCATCCTGCTTTTGGAATTTCAATCCACGGTTTGATGAACAGGCTTGGCGATGAAAGCAGGATCCATATTCATGAAGCGAGAGGGAAATTATGTTTAATCTGATCCGCTTCGCAATTATTTGCGCTCTTGTGTATGGTGTATATAGAATTGTGAAATGGATTTTCTTTTCGCCGGTCAGAAGTACTCGTGAATTGCCGAAGCGTCAGGCGCCCGCCCTGAAAGGCGAAGAACTTTTACAGGATCCGTATTGCCAAATATACATGCCGGTAAGCCACGCATATAAGGCATCCATTGAAGGACATGAATTCTATTTTTGCAGTAAAAAGTGTTGTGAACGATATATCGCAGAAAAGCCTTTAAAAAAGGCACAGGAGGCCTCATGAAGTTTTTTATCGATTCAGCGAATATCAAAGAAATCAAGGAAGGCATTAACCTCGGCATGGTTGATGGAGTGACCACCAACCCGTCGCTGATTGCGAAGGAGAAAAGAGGATTCGTGGAGGTTGTGAAAGAGATTCTCGAAGTTGTTGACGGTCCTGTGAGTTTGGAGGTCGTCAGTACGGAAGCCGGAGCAATGGTCCGTGAGGGGAAGAAACTTGCAAAAATGGGTGATAATGCCGTGATCAAGGTTCCCATGACCACTGAGGGGTTAAAGGCAACAAAAATATTTGCCGGTGAAGGAATCAGAGTCAATCAAACCCTTATTTTTTCACCAATCCAAGCCCTCATGGCGGCAAAGGCCGGCGCCGCATATGTGAGCCCGTTTGTGGGGAGGCTTGATGATGTTGCCCATGACGGCATGGAAATAGTTGAGCAGATCATCACCATATATAATAACTACGGTTTTGAAACAGAGATTATCGTCGCGAGCGTGAGACATCCGCGCCACGTTCTTGAGGCTGCCCTTATGGGTGCTGATATTGCGACTATACCTTTTAAAGTGATTGACCAGCTTGCAAAGCACCCGTTGACAGATAGAGGAGTAGAGTTGTTTCTGGCGGACTGGAAAAAGGTCCCCAAGAAATAAATAATAGAGCTCAACACGTTACTATGATGAGTCTTTTAAAAAAAACATTCGACCGACTGCCGGGCACAACGGATAAAGGGGCGATCTTGAACTTTCCCAATCGCATAACCATATTCAGAATTTCTATTATACCGGTGCTGTTTTTCCTTCTTCTCTCACCAGGAGAAACNNTTTTTGGATCCCATCGCAGATAAACTTATCGTCAATACCGCGATGATTTTAATGATTCCTATAGGAAGAATTGCTGCGTGGATTGTCGCTGTCATTATTATCAGGGATTTTATTGTTGACGGCATCAGGGCAATCGCCTCAACGGAAGGCGTGGTGATTCAAGCGAGCAGCCTGGGAAAGCAAAAGACCCTGTGCCAGATCTTTGCCCTCACTGCCCTCATGATCCATTATCCTTTTTTCGGAGCCGATGCCCATGCCATAGGAACGGTAATACTGTATCTTGCCCTCGTATTATCTGTGTATTCAGGCGTCGATTACTTCATGAAGTTTTACAAGGAAATCGTAAGAAAGAAAAGAGCCTGCGGTGATTGATATTTCTCGCATAGATTATTCGGCCTTCGACAACCCGATAATTACGAGGTCATTGTTTTCCCCGCGTCCAGAGTGGGGTTCAGATAAATCCGGCGGATCCTCGGATTCTGTGCTTATTCCGGTAGAGAAAGATGTCGTGGTTGGCGCCCGGTTCCATATGGCGGATAAGAACGCGGCCAATATACTATTCTTTCACGGCAATGGTGAAATTGTTGCGGATTATAATGACATGGGGACTTTATATACCAATTTGGGTATAAATTTCCTTCCCGTTGATTATCGGGGTTATGGGCGTTCTACCGGAAAACCGACTGTTACAGCGATGATGCGTGACTGTCATGTTATTTTTGAGTATGTAAAATTCCGGCTGCGTGAAAACGAGTATGTCGGCCCTCTGATCGTAATGGGAAGATCGCTTGGCAGCACGTCTGCGTGTGAACTTGCAATTCACTACAAAGACGAAATCGATGGTCTGGTTATTGAAAGTGGCTTGGCATATGCAGGTCCGCTGCTGAGGCTTCTGGGGATTGCTATGGAACAAATGGGTCTCAGTGAAGACCAGGGATTTCGGAACCTTGATAAAATAGGAAGCTTTGACAAACCCACGCTCATTATTCATGCCGAGTATGACCATATTATATCTTTTTCCGAGGGGCAGCGTCTCTTTGAAGCCTGTCCTTCTCGTGATAAAAAACTCCTGAAAATTCCCGGGGCGAATCATAATGATATTTTTATCCATGGAATGTCAGAATATATGGATGCGGTAAAATGGCTGGTGGCGAAAAGCCGTGACGTCAGGATCAGGTAAAAGAAGAATCTAAAATAAAAAAGTTTTTTTATTGACAAAATATCTGAATTTGATATACGAAAAATCAATGAGCGGGCGTAACTCAGGGGTAGAGTGCTACCTTGCCAAGGTANNTTATTTGGCGGCATAGCCAAGTGGTTAAGGCAGCGGTCTGCAAAACCGTTATTCATCGGTTCGAATCCGATTGCCGCCTCCACAAGAGAGAAGGAGTCACCTTTTTATAGGGGCTCCTTTTTTATTTGTGGCTCTTCTCCCATCATTTTTCCCCTTTCACCTCATATCCTTAAGAAAATATCAACTTGTTCCGATATAAATGTAAAAATATGTTGATATAGTGCGAAAGGTATGATATGTTCGAACCTGAGTTACGTTGAGAACCTTAGCGCAAGGTGCGCCAGTTGGGACCTCATGGGGGGGTTATGATCATAGTAAAAGGGAAAACATATTATACGATTGTTGATGCCGCGGAGCGTTTGGGAGTTTCGGCGAAAACGATCAGAGATTATATTCTTAAGGGGATTATTCCCGAACCTCCGGAAATACAGTACGGTATAAGATTATTGAAGCATTTTCCGCCCGAATACATTGACATGGCTAAAATGCATTTAAAGAATTTTAGANNAATGTTGCGTCTCCTGAGCCTCTCAGTGCATCCGCAATTGATAAAAAGAAAGGACGATTCCGATCTCCCCAGTTTGTACCTTTACAAAAGTCATTAAATGTAGGTGTAGATGTCGGCCATGAGTTCTTCAGAATGGTAAAAGCAGAAAGAACGAGCGACAACAAATGGGAGCTGCTGGATTGCAAGAGCGTTCCATTAACGCATATAGCATCGAGGGATTCACAGGAATTCATTAATTTTTTAAGGTCTGAACTCACCCTCTTTTGCGGTACCGACAAAAATGTAAATCTGTGGGTTAATATGTCGGCAGCCCGTGTGAATGTGCGCCATATCACTATTCCAAAAGTACCAAAGAAGCAGATTGAAAATGTCGTGTATTGGACGATAAAGCAAGAAACCCCCTTTGATGAAAAGGATACTGTGTTTGATTTTGAAATACAGGGAGAAGTAATTGATCAGGGTGTGAGCAAATGGTTAACGATGGTATATACGGCACCAAAGGAGGAAATTGAGAACAACAAGAGATTATTTTCGCAAATGTGGTTACCATTAACCGGCATATCTATCACACCATTTGCCATACAGAATATATTTAAAACCGGTTGGATCCCTTCAGCAGTCGAAGGGACCGTTGCCAGTCTTTTCATCGGCAATAATTTTTCCCGCATTGATATTTATACTAAAGGGAAGCTCATGATGACCCGGGGTATCAAGGCGGGTGTAAACAGCATGGTTGAGTCATTAACGGAAAAGCTTGCAGGCGCATGGCAGGATAAACCAGGTGCAGGAAGAAAAAGAATTCCGTTAAGTGTGGAACAGGTAAGGAAGGTCCTCTTCAGCCTTAGTCCGGATTCTCCGCATCTGTCAGGGGAAGACATTGGTATTGAGCTTACAGCTGAAGAAAAATTCGAGGCCATCACTCCTGCCCTGGAAAGGATAGTAAGACAAACCGAAAGAACGTTTGAACATTATTGGTCGAATCGTAAAGATGAAAAGATCGACAAAATTTATATATCAAGTGCCATGAATATATCCAGGCTCATAGTAGAGTATATTGGAGAGCAACTGGATATGGAAAGCGATTTATTGGATCCGCTCCATCTTAAAATGCCACAGACACTCATGGGCGATATAAATGTTTCTGAAAGACTTGCGTTCACTCCGGCATTGGGACTCGCCATTTCCGATAATGCATACACGCCGAACATGATATTTAGGTTCAAAGAGAAAGAGAAAGCGGCTGTTATTGAGGGAGTGAATCGTGTTATCTTTGCTATTTTTATCGTTATTATATTCATCGCGTTCGGGATTTTTTTCTACCAGGTCCAAGAATCACGTCAGAAGAAAGAGACAATAGCGGGACTGGAAAAACAACTGGCGCAGCTTGCGCCCCGGATCGATCAGAATGTGGTATCCCAGATAGTTGCAAACTACAGAAGCGAGTATCAGATTACAAAAGAGTATAGTGAAAGATATTTGGGGCTGGCTATTGTCAGCGAAATATCTTCATTGACACCGCAAAATATTCGCCTTCTCAGTCTGAAGACTAACCTGGGAGCGCCGCCCTCAGGGAAAGAGCCCGCAAAAGAAACGAAAAAGGATGAATTAAAAAATGTGTTACTTGAAGGTGTTATCCTCGGCGATCGGAGATCAATGGAATCTTCGTTGGCTGGATATATTATGAAGTTGGACGCATCGCTCATGTTTCACCGGATCAGTATTAAGAAGAACAGCATCGAGCCGTTTAAAAAGAATGAAGCCCTTCATTTTATTATAGATTTAAAAATAGGTGAGTGACCACTCATGGATAAAATATACGCGATAATTCCTAAACGAAGCATGGTCTATTTGTTGATATGCCTGTGTGGTGTGCTGATAATATTTGCTGCAGGGATCATCCCGGAATATTTTTCTTCAGTGCGTTTAGATCATCAGATTAATAATATTCAATTTCAGATAGAGGAACAAAAGAGACTTTATCCTATTCATCAAGTGCTGCAGAATAAGACGCATAAGGAAGATGGCAGAACATTGCCTTTTCCAAAGAAAAATTTCCTCTCGAGAACGCAGATGGATGCCGTTCCTGAAACATTCAGGGAAATCGCAAAAAAAGCGAATCTTGATATAGTGTCAGCATCTCCGGATTTGAATTACTTAGGTAGTGAGTCCAGGTTTCTTCCGATTAATGCAGTTATCCGAGGTGACTTTTTTAATTTCCGTAAATTTTTAATCGGTCTTGGAGAAATACCCTACCTGGAACGTATCGAAGAAATCCAGATACAGCAGAACGAAGATACCATGGAATTGAAAATGAAGATGTGGCTGATTGTCTCTTAGAGGATGGGTCAGGGTAAAAGAATCAAGGTAAAAGGGCAAGAATGATAGGCGGGAGTTGAAATGCCAAAGCTTACCACAAGACAAATCATCATACTGTCCGTAATGGTTGCAGTCATAGCGTATGCAGCCTATGATTTTTTCATTGTGCCGCGTGCAAAATGGGACATGATTGATGTTGGAGAAAAATCGGCAAAGCTGGATGCATTTATAAATGAGGTTACCATGTACATGCCCAAGGGATCACGTTCAGTGTTCGAAGTCTATACGGTAAGCCGGGCGGACGCGCATTGGAAACATGATCCGTTTTATGAAAGGATATCGTACAGGGAGTGGATGAAGGTGAAAGAACCTGCGAAGGCAGGAGGGGGAGCGCAGAAAATCAGTTTTAATTATTCCGGGTATGTGAACATGAAAGACAAAAGAATGGCAATAATTAATGGCATTGAATATGAGTCAGGTGATCCTCTGGAAGTAGAAGGATATGTGCTGAGGGGGATTTATCAGAATAAAGTAGTCATTGAGAATGTAAAGAGCAGATCAAAATTTGAAGTGTTACTCCAGGAATGAATAATTCGATAAGGAGGGAGAAGGCCTTGATTGATACATTTTGCAGAAAGAAATTAGGGTGGCTCATATGTTTCACTGCCATGGCAATACTTATTTCTGGATGTGCTCCTGATCTTGTAACGAAAAAGGACCCCTTCTTTGAGAAATGGCAAACCATGGCCAGAACATCGGCGGGACATTCACCTGCGGCGGTGGACAAAGGTTCAGGTTCTTGGGATATGGAACGAAAGGGCGAAGCGGAACCTGGTGGAGAAAGGGGAATAACAGCCGAAAAACAACTTCCTACTACCAGAATAAACCTGAAAATGCGCCAGGCCGATGTAAAGGCCGTGTTAAGATCACTTGCCCGTATTGAGGGTAAGAATATATTGATGAGGAATGAAGTCAAAGGTGATATCACCGTTGACTTTAAAAATGTCCCCTGGGATCAGGCATTCAAAAGCATTGTACGAAACCAGGGTCTTAGTTATGTATGGGAAGGCGATATCATCAGGGTGCTGACACTTGAAGATATGGAACAGGATCTCAAGAGAAAAACGCAGGAACTGGGCATAAGACAGGTGGAGCCGCCCATTACCAGGGTAATCAATATCAGTTATGCCGATGCGAAAGGAATGAAGGACAACCTTCAGGAATTTCTGACGAGGGATAAGGACGGCAAGCCGCGCGGGTCAATCCGCGTGGATGAGCACAATAATGCCTTGATCATCCAGGCAATACGGGATGACGTGTCGAGGATGCTCCCCTTGATAGAAAAACTCGATAAACCTACTCCGCAGATTGTGATCAAGGCGAATATCGTGGAGACGACGAAAGATACTGCCAGGAATCTTGGCATTCAATGGGGAGGGATGTACAATCCGCGCGTAGGTAATCATGATATGTGGATAACTCCAGGTGGAACGACTGCCGCGGGAAGTTCGCCGACCAATCCGATATCTGGCGGATATGCGCCGTCTTCTTCCACGTCCCCTGGCTTGAGCGGTCAGGGCTTTGGTGTCAATTTCCCGGTAAGTATCATGTCCCCGGCAGCCTCAGGAGCATTAGGTTTGATGTTCGGGACTATCGGGGGAAATATACTGGAAGTTCAATTGAATGCCCTTCAAATTGAAGGGAAATTGAATATCCTGTCGAGTCCTTCGATCACGACCCTGGACAATCAAAAGGCATTTACGGAAAACGGAGCGAAGGTTCCTTATGTGACGCAAGAAGTGAGCGGTACAGGCGCGGTCACAAGTTCAGTGAAATTTGAGGATGTAGTCCTCCGTCTGGAAATAACCCCCCATGTCATTGATGGTAAAAGTCTCAAAATGAAGATTCTCATCAAGAAGGATGAGGTCGATGAGAGGGAGAACAACAAGGTCCAGGGAAATCCCAGGATCATCAAAAAACAGACGGAGACGTCTCTCATCGTCCGGGATGGTGAAACCATAGTCATATCCGGATTAACGAAACAGCTGTTACAAGAGGGAGAAAGCGGTATTCCGGGCCTGAAAGATATTCCCGCCTTGGGATGGCTTTTCAAGGGAACATCGAAAGGCCAATCCATGGAAGAGGTTCTCATTTTTATAACCCCTACGATTCTGCCGGTCCAGACAGCGGCCGCTGTCCCGGGGGGAACGGAGAAAAAGACAGAAACAACTCCCACACAGGATGAGTGAAAGCGGGATAGAGGCAGGTTTAAAATGGATTATTTCAAGATTTTGAACCTAAAAAAGGAGCCCTTTTCCAACTCACCGGAACCGGAGTTTTTTTATCAGTCCGTCAAGCACCTGGGTTGTCTGCAGAAGCTTGAACTTGCCGTCAGGCTCCGCCGGGGGCTCAGTGTGGTAGTAGGTGATGTGGGAACAGGGAAAACTACGCTGTGCCGTCAATTGATCCTTAAATTTGCCTCTACGGAAGAAGACCGGAATCAGATTGAAACCCACCTTCTCCTTGCCCCATCTTTTACGAATCCCCTCGAATTTTTATCTACGGTAGCGCTCACGTTCGGCGTGTCCGGCACTGG
>JAFNGM010000045.1:0-812 GCA_017885225.1 Syntrophaceae bacterium
TCCGTTGAGGAGGATACCAGAAGGGGAACCGCCACCTATCCGTTGAAAAGAGACGCGACAAAAAAAGCCGCTGCGCCCTATAGTTTCAATGTTGTCCCGAAATAAAAAGGAAGAGAAGCTAACGAGCGGTGACACCGTTGCTGGTGTTGCATATCGCAGCTTCGACGCTCTGGTGATTTCATCCGACGTATCACCAAAGCGTCAACTCTTTGATACTGGCATGATGCCAAGGTTTTTTCCCTTACAGAATTAATAAATTTCTAACATCCACCCCCCCTTGACAGGGATTGGGTTACGCCTAAGGTTAAACCCCAATTGTTGATAATCACAATCCTGAGCGATTTATTTTGATGTTCTCCGTTTAAATTATGGTTCAGAAGTAATGAGCCATTCCCGCCTCAAGCGGCGGAGTCTTTCAGATGAGGGCCTTCGCAAATTTTATTGCTGCAAGTTGCGGGGAATTAGACCCGCGGTGATTAAATCTGGGGAGAAACATGCAAAGGAGGAAAAGATGGAACACAGGACGCAAGCATTAGCAATCGTATTTGCTGCCATCGTCGTCGCTATGGCATTCATTGTCAGCCCGGCGTTTGCGGCCGACAAACCCAACATCATCCTGATCCTGTCCGATGACTTCGGCTACGGAGACTCGGCTCCCTACGGCGGGGGTCCGGGACGCGGTATGCCCACGCCCGCTCTTGAACGCCTGGCGAATGAAGGAATGACCTTCTTCTCCAACTATGCCCAGCCAAGCTGCACCCCGGGCCGCGCCGCCGTGCAAACCGGCCGCATCCCCAACCGCAGCGGCATGA
>JAFNGM010000045.1:854-3165 GCA_017885225.1 Syntrophaceae bacterium
GCCTACACCTATGGCGACCCGACCTGGTTCCCCGACATGAGCCCGGAGCTGCGGGAGATGTTTAACCGGGTGACCAAGGGCGCTTTGTCAGGCAAAGCAGGCGAGAAACCCATTGAGGAATTCAAGATCAACGGTCAATACGTGAACACGCCTGAGAAGGGGGTGGTCGGGATTCCTTTCTTTGACGAGTATGTCGAGAAGGCGTCGATCGAGTATCTCGACAAGGCTGCCAAGTCCGGCAAGCCGTTCTTCATGAGCATCAACTTCATGAAGGTGCACCAGCCGAACATGCCGCACCCCGATTTCATCCACAAATCACTGTCCAAGAGCAAGTATGCGGACTCGATTGTGGAGAACGACACGAGGATCGGCAGGGTAGTGGACAAGGTCCGTGCGCTCGGTCTCGACAAGAACACCTACGTTTTCTGGACAACCGACAACGGCGCATGGCAGGATGTTTACCCCGACGCCGGGTACACGCCGTTCCGTGGCACCAAGGGGACCGTGCGCGAGGGCGGCAACCGCGTCCCGGCCATCGCTTGGGGTCCGAAGATCAAGGCAGGGGTGAGGAACTACGATATCGTCGGCGGGTTGGATTACATGGCCACCTTCGCAACGCTTGCCGGTGTGAAGCTGCCGGAGAAGGACCGCGAGGGCCAGCCGATCATTTTTGACAGCTACGACATGTCGCCGGTCCTGTTCGGCACGGGCAAGTCTGAGCGAACGAGCTGGTTCTATTTCACCGAGAATGAACTTACCCCCGGCGCGGCTCGCGTGGGCAACTACAAAGCCGTGTTTAACCTGCGCGGCGATGATGGCCAGCCGACTGGCGGGCTCGCCGTGGACACGAACCTCGGCTGGAAGGGTGCCGAGAAATATGTCGCCATCGTGCCGCAGGTCTTCGACCTCTGGCAGGACCCGCAGGAGCGCTACGACATTTTCATGAACAATTACACCGAGCGGACCTGGACGTTGGTCACTATCAGTGAAGCGATCAAGGGACTGATGAAGACCTACGTGCAGTACCCGCCACGTAAGATGCAGAGCATGGGATACGACGGTCCGGTAACGCTCTCGAACTACCAGAAGTTCCAGTGGGTCCGGGAACAGCTGGGGAAGGAGGGTATCAACATTCCGTTGCCAACCGGAAATTAGCCTCCAAGGAACCCGAACCCGGCCAGTTCGGGTTTGAACCATGCGGGTCGCTGCCTCCACGGGGCGACCCGCGACTTCACAGTGGATAAGAGGAGGACTATCTGATGAAACCAAGAGTAAAGCATTAGGCTGTGCCTCTGAGATATAACACACTAAAACCAGCTTGCTCTAAACGGTTGATACTGACAGCGACTGACAACATATCCACTATCTGAAAACTTGGGGTAGTGCTGCCTATTCAGCAACGACAGTTTCGAAAAAAAACCATAGGAATCACGCCTGTTCTCAGAAGCAATACCGGATCAGTCCATCACCGAATGAGATGTCGTCTTTGGCATTAAGCCGCCCGCAAGGCCTCCACGATGTTCATGCGCGCCGCCCGGATGGCTGGCTCCAGCCCACCGGTGAACCCCATGATCAGTGCGAAGGCCAGCCCTTCGATCACGATTCTCGGACGCAGCTTTGCGTGTTGATAAAACGATATTCGTCGCGCCCCCCCAAAAGAAACCTTTCCAATAGGTTCATTAATGTGTATGATAAGGCTAACTGATACACATAGGAGGCAAGCATGAGAACGAATGTAGTTATTGACGACGGTCTGATGGAATCCGCCCTGAAGGTGTCTGGCGCAAGAACAAAAAAGGCTGCCATAGAAGAGGGGTTGAAATTGTTGGTTCAAGTGAAAAGCCAGGAAGAAATCAGGGGTTTTCGAGGAAAACTCAAGTGGTCTGGCAGTCTTGATGAGATGAGGTTAAACAAATGATTCTCATAGATTCTTCCGTTTGGATTGACTACTTCAACGGCAATAAAACGGCGCAGACGGACTGGCTGGATGCTTCACTTGGGAATGCGCCTATCATAATGGGCGATCTTATCCTGACCGAAGTGCTTCAGGGATTTCAAAACGATAGGGACTTTAAAATTGCGAGGGACCTTCTATTGCGTTTAGCATTTATGCCAATGGGTGGGCAAGCGTTGGCCTTAGAGAGCGCGACGAACTACAGACTTTTGCGGAAAAAAGGCGTTACAGTGAGAAAGACCATAGACGTCATGATTGGAACTTTCTGTATCCACTACCAACTACCATTGCTGCATGACGACAGGGATTTCGATTCGATGGTAAAATTCTTGGGGCTGAAGACAATCGATACATAAT
>JAFNGM010000046.1 GCA_017885225.1 Syntrophaceae bacterium
TATCGATATCCTGAGCGGCTTATACTTGAAGAATTTAGGATTCGCGCACCTGTGGCCGAGTTACGTCGTGATGATGATCATGTTCACCATTCTGGCAGCCTTAAATTGTGCATTATTGAAGAGGGAGGGCTTGTGACATGAGCTGGCTTCGCATCCGGGAGCTCGTCCGCAAGGAGTTTATCCTTCTTTTCCGTGACCCGAGGAGCAGGCGCGTTCTGGTTGTCGCACCGATTGTGATGCTCCTCCTCTTCGGGTATGTGGTGAATTACGATATCCGGCACATCCGCGTTGCCCTTCTGGATCAGTCCCACACTCGGGAAAGCAGAATGATCGCCGATGCCCTGAGCGCAAATAAAATTTTCACCATTACCCACGTCACCGAAGACCAGCGGGATATTGACACTCTTTTACTGAAGGGAAAAATCGATCTCGGCGTCAAGATCGGCCCTGATTTGAGCCGGCATATAAGAAAAGGGGAAACTGCGGAAATTCAGATCATCGCGGACGGGAGCATGAGCAATATGGCCTCCATCCGGATCGCATACACCGTCATGGTCATCGATAAGCTGAACCGGGAATTAATCAGGGAGCTGCATCCGCAGCATATAGATTACGGCAAAATCGATGGGAGAATCAGAACCTGGTACAATCCCAATCTGGACAGCCAGCATTTCTTTGTTCCCGGCATTGTCGCGTTTGTCGTCATGCTGATTACTCTCCTTCTGACTTCGATCGCCGTCATCAGGGAAAAGGAGGCGGGAACCATAGAGCAGCTTCTCGTAACCCCGCTGAAACCTGCGGAACTCATTGTGGGAAAAACTATCCCGTACATCATAATAGCTCTTGCGCAGATGATCATAGTAACAATTATCGCCGTCTTCTGGTTTCAAATACCGCTGGCCGGGAGCATTCTCCTTCTCTTTTTTGCCACCTGTCTTTTCCTCTTAAGCACCCTCGGTCTAGGATTATTCATTTCCACCGTTTCGAAAACGCAGCAGCAGGCCATGATGACGACATTCTTTTTCATCCTGCCTTTCTTTATGCTGAGCGGCTTTGTCTTTCCCATTGTCAACATGCCTGTAGTTGTGCAATGGTTGACTTATCTCAATCCTTTGAGGTATATGCTTGTAATAATCAGGGGAATATTCTTGAAAGGCGTTGGGTTCGATGTCCTGTGGCATCAATACGCGGCGATGGCAATTCTGGGATTGGTCGTGTTTACCGGCGCCGTAAGCCGTTTCCGAAAACGCCTCGATTAACAATAAACGCAGGTGTCATGAATTCTTCCGATTCCCCATTAAAACATAATCCCTTCGGCGATCTGAAAAACTTTCCCGGCAAGAAGCCGATGCCTCGCCCGGCCTCCTCTGTCGAAGCGCAGCCTAAACGCGAACCCGACGCCGATCAGGAAAACGACAAAAACGTTTTTCTCGAGGCCATGAAGGATGTACAACCCATACCAGAAAATAACCGCATAAGGGAAAATGGAGGAACGAAGCAGCCTGGAACCGACAAAAATGAACCTGGTAAAGGAGTAATGGATCAACTTGAAAATCTTGTGAAGTATGGCGAGGGCTTTGTCATTTTCAATACGCCCGAATATATGGAGGGCACGGGACATGATATACATCCTGAGTTTGCCAGGAGACTCCACCAGGGTGATTTCTCCATACAGGCCCATATAGATCTCCACGGACTCGGCGTGGCGGAAGCAAGGGAGGCATTTGAAGACTTCCTCAAAGGGTCGGTCACATCAGGTAAAAGAGCGGTTCTCATCATCCATGGACGCGGTCTCTCTTCACCTGGCGAGCCCGTTCTGAAAAACAAGGTGAGCGAGTGGCTTACCCGCGGTCACTGGCGCAAGTGGGTGATCGCCTATGCGAGCGCCCAGTCTTACGATGGCGGCACAGGCGCCACGTATGTCCTTCTCCGCCACCGCCCGCTTACGAAACGTGCAAGAAAAAACTCTTGTTGCAGGACAGGCATCCCGCCTGCCTGAATTGCTGATTCTATAAGAGAGAGACGGAAATGCAGCACACATTTTTATTTCAAGAGGGTTTCTGGAGCGCCCGTGGTTATTACTTTGATGACATGGCCCGGGCACTCACGCTTGAGGGAATAACCAGAATTACACACCTGGAAGACCTGTGGATCAACGAAGGGGAGATGGAAATTAATGCGGGAGACAACCCCGTCAAGATATACAACCGCTATGAAATTATTCCCTTCAGGGAAGGCAAAAAGCAGACTGTCTGGGAATCCACGAATCCAGATCTGGGAACACTCCTCGGTCAATTCGTTATTGTGGATGACGCGATTCTCTCCACCTGCCGCGCAAAAAGCGGCGTGTACACGGGCGCCGAATTCCTTTTGATGATAAGCAGCACGCACTATCAAAACAGAGGTGTTTTTTTCAAAGGAAATGATACATTGTCATCCTGGAGCATGGATCTACGGAAGGAATAGCAGCCCAGTATGTTATGCTCAACATTAACAGAATGATATTTTGAAAATCTACATGTCCTTGTGAGGGTGAGCCACTGCCCTGAGCAACGAGAAGGGGAAGCGATGTAACAATCTTGCGATTTATCAAATGTTTACAAGATTTCTCCCGTCGGTCGAAATGACAAAGTGTGAGCTTTTTCAAAGCCCACAAACCATTTCAGAAAACGGCTTGATTAAGTGAGATATTTCCTGTAGATATATCGCTATCCCACCACTACAATGCTGCACTGAAGCCCGGTCAACGGAGATAAGGATAATGCTGAAGGTCATTGATGACGAATACGCAATCAGGAAATACCGGCGGCAGTTCGTAAAAAGCTTCAAACCCTTCATTGATGAAAAAATCCCTGTCACTCTCGGCCATCCCGGCGGAACGGTGAAGGGAAAAATTTCCTGGTCTGAGAGCCTGGGGATATGGATGTTCCACGAAAAGATATCCGAGAGCCGGTTCTGGCACGCCTTCGGGATTGGAAGGCCATCAGGGGCATCTCCTATCCCGATTACGTGCGAAATCAACTTCCCCATACGAGGGATAGACAGGAGAATCGGTGGTGCGCTGGCGGCAGACCGCGATGGCCGGGTCTTTGTCATACATCGGGGCATCCTCGGCGGCGGTAAAAAGGGAGTGGGGAAATCTCTCTTCGCGGACCACTATCGGGGCGTGTGGGCCATGATGGGAGACGGCCTTCTGGAAACCCCTGTGGCCCTCATCGGTGTCTTGAATTCGCCTTTGTTTGTCAGGCAGGTCACACAATTCATCCACAAAATCGATGTGATAAAAAATAGTTTTTCTTCCCGGTCGTCTCAACTGGAAATGACGTTTGAAGAACTCTCTTTCAGAGAAGACCAAATCGGCAAGAGCCACATCCGCCCGATAATCAATCCCGGCTTCGCGTGTGACCACGGCTTGATTATAAAGGATCTCCATGACATCCTGATTCTTCGGGGTTTCAAAGCGGCAAACGACCCTGAACGTGATCTTTTCATCGCGAATAAAAAAGGAGAAATAACGACCGTCTTTCAGGTGCTCCCGGATGCATCGGAAAACAGCATACAGCAAGGCATGGCCCACCTGTTACTCGCCAATGCGGATCTGCCGGAATGGCCCCGATTGATTCTCATCGTACCTGAAACCATGGATAAAACACTGGAGACGAAACTCGGCAAACTGGGCATCCGTGTGCTCGTGTATGAGTGGCAGAAAGACAAGGCCGCCTTCCCGCATCTTCCTGCGTTGCTTTATTAAGATTAAGTCTTTGTCTCGAATACAATAACTCATAAGATCTTCCTGAAATCTTGTTTTTCTAAGTCAACGCATCTATGTAGGATTTAATACGGTAATGATGATAGATCATGCGAGACGGGAGATTGTTAAAAGGTATGCAACAATGCGGCTTGCAGTGAAAAAGAGACTGTTGGAAGGGAAGTAACATGGGTCTTTCAGTAAACGGCTTAAAATATAAATGTAAATGATGGGTTTGAGGGGACAATTATGGTAAAAGAGGAAAACTATTGTCTCCGGAGATAGGACAAATGAAAAAGATACTGTTTATCTCGATCTTTTTTTTCACAGGTTGCGCAACCGGCCCCATTCTTTATCCCAATGCATACCTCCAGAAAGTTGGTGAAGCCCAAGCCCATAAGGATATTGCAGAATGCGAGGTCTTGGCTGATCAGTATGTCAAATCCGATGCGGGTATTGCGGCGGCTAAAAGTACAGCCATTGGCGGGATAGGAGGCGCCGTAATCGGGGGTGCCGCAGGTGCCGTGACGGGCGACTTCGGGCGGGGTATTGGTGTTGGCGCTGCTGCCGGCGCCGCAGCAGGTTTGGTGCATGGCATCATCCAGGCTTCGCAACCGAGCCCCATTTTTAAGAACTTCATGAACCGGTGCTTGCAGGAAAAAGGGTACGAGGTCATCGGGTGGAAATGATGATCTTGGCCGTTGTGTCTATGATTTTCTGAATGTATTTCTCCATGACGTAGTTCCTGAAAATAATCCTATACCCAACACTGTCATCATATCAAGTAGTATTCTTTAAATTTTAACATGATTTATCTTCAGGCGTTGTAGATGTAACAAACAACCTTTTTTTATTCCCTTCTTCCTGTACTATTGTTTTTCTGATTCAGGCCATTCATTCAACATTTCAAATAAAAGTCATCAACAAATCTTGTGGTTTATTCATGGTTGATGTATAAAATAGCATCAATTTGTAAGAGGGGTGTGCAACGATGAAATCTACTCTTATACGAATAACACTAATCTCTTTTCTGTTCGTCTTAAGCATTCCCAATTTCACATCTGCTGAAATAAAAACCTTTGTTAAAGAATACACCTATCAGGAAAGTGAAGATGACAGCAGGAACTCAAGCAGGACAATCGCCCTCAGCATGGTAAAAAGGCTTCTCCTGGAGGAGCTGGGAACCTACCTTGAAAGCGTGACAGAGGTTCAAAACTTTCAGCTCACGAAAGATCAGATTGTCACCCTCACAGCAGGAATTGTGCAAACGGAGATTGTTGATGAGAAGTGGGATGGCAGGATTTACCGACTGAGGGCAAGGATTGCAGCAGATTCCGATAATGTTATAAAGAGTATTGATGCTCTCCGAAGTGACCGCGAAAAGACAAAGGAACTGGAGGAGGTAAGGGAAAGGTCTGATGAACAGTTACAGGAAATTGAAAGACTAAGGAAGGAATTGGCAGCAGCTAAGGATGAAAGTCGTGCGAAGAAGAAAGCTGCCTATGATGATACTATAAGCAGCCTCAAGGCGATTGA
The DNA here is from genome assembly GCA_017885225.1 of Syntrophaceae bacterium. GTDB lineage: Bacteria > Desulfobacterota > Syntrophia > Syntrophales > UBA2185 > UBA2185. The sequence continues at coordinate 5,285 of JAFNGM010000046.1, forward strand.
ATGGTTTGAAAAAGGATTAGCATCCGGTAGGTCTGGAGACCACAACAATGCCATCGAAAACTTCAGTATGGCCATAAATCTCGACCCGAAGTTTGCAATGGCCTATAATAACCGTGGTAATACCTATATCAACCTCGGCAAGCACAGACAGGCAATTGAAGATTATAACAAGGCCATAGAACTCAACCCCAAATATGCAGAGACGTATTATAGCCGCGGCCTTGCCTATGGGAAAGTGAACGATCATGAGCGGGCTTCAGTTGATAGTGCTGTGATCGCTGCACCTCAAAGAAAAGAAGCGGCAGAGGGGGGCATAAAGAAAGGAACGACCCTCGGCAGGTTTAAAGTGTACATCCATTATGCCAGGGAAAAAGATAAAAAAATGGCAGAGGATTTTTCTGTTTATTTGAAGAGCAAGGGATACGCCTCCGTGGAGACTGAAAAAATTCTGCACAAGAAGAGGGACATCCGGTACTTTCATGATGAGGACAAAGACTCGGCACTGCTTCTCAAAAAACACCTTAACGATTTTCTCGCAGGTTCGGCCAATACTGAAAAGGTTAATATGTATATTAAAAATTTGAGCACACGTTATCCTCACGCGCAAAAGGGCGCACTTGAAATCTGGGTAATTTTCGAGCGAGATAAGTGATTTATATCAAATCGGCCAATTACATAATGCTCCTTGCCTCCCGGTGACCTTCGCGTTACTCTCTTTCAATTGGTAAT
>JAFNGM010000047.1 GCA_017885225.1 Syntrophaceae bacterium
AAAAATAATTAAACAAGAAAGCCAGGGGTAGTGAAATGTGTATCCATTCAGCATCCCTGGCTTTTATATTTCAAATTTATTCTGCGCTATTATTTCGTTACGACTACATTAATATCAACAACCTCAAATTCCCGCGTCCCACCCGGTGTTTTCACCGTAATTTCGTCGCCAATCGTTTTCCCGATAAGCGCCTTTCCTATGGGGGAAGTCACAGAAATTTTATTTTCATTCAGATCTGACTCAAATGGCCCCACAAGTTGATATGTTATCCCACTGCCAGTACTTATATCCTCAAGCGTAACGGTCGATCCAAAAAAAACTTTTTCGTTCGTTAACCCATTGAGATTGACGATATACGATATGCTTAGATTATTCTCCAGTTCCTGAATCCTGCCCCCCAAAAAGGACTGCCTTTCCTTGGCGGCCTGATATTCGGCATTCTCCGTAATATCTCCATGGCCCCGTGCCACTTCAATATCACGTATATTTTCCGGCAAAGACACCGTTTTAATGTACTCAAGCTCCTTCTTTAGCTTCTCAAATCCCATCTTTGTTATAGGCAATTTCTTCATACCTTCTCCCTAAACCGGTAAATCCATTGCTCCCGGCACACTGTCCCGGTAATAATAAAGGTTGACTTCTAATAGAGAAATCAGCCGGTGTCAAGAGCTTTATGTGTTATCAGGACGAATATAAAGGCAACGCTTACCGCCAACATGGCGCGGCATTCTGTCGGTCTTCGTGAATGTCTTGCTATGTGCTGACAAGTATGTTACAAAAACAACCAATAAAAGTTTGGAAATCCACAGGTTGGATGAACATCTGATGCGTGATTCATATAACAGAAAGATTAACTATTTGCGAGTTTCCATCACAGACAGGTGCAACCTCAGATGCACCTATTGTATGCCCAAGGAAGGCGTGTCCCTCCTCGGCCACAATGATATTCTTAAGTACGAAGAAATATTGAGGATCATCCGCGTGGCGGTAAATATGGGGATCTGTAAAATACGAATCACGGGAGGTGAGCCTCTGGTAAGGCGCGGTGTTGTCGATTTTGTGGCCTCCCTCGCCTCCTTAGCAGGTCTTCGTGATATCAGCCTGACAACCAACGGGACTCTCCTGGAATCTTTTGCTGCGAAACTTTTTGCAGCGGGCATGAAAAGGATCAACGTCAGCCTTGATTCCCTCGACCAGGAAAAATACGCGCATATAACGAGGGGTGGTGATCTGAGCGCAGTGCTTGCGGGAATCGATGCCGTCCACAGAACCGGTTTTGCGCCGATTAAAATCAATACTGTGGCAATAAAAGGCTTTAATGACGACGAGATTCTCACCTTCGCGAAACTCAGTCTGCACAAGCCCTACCAGATCAGATTCATTGAATTGATGACCATGGGTCATACTGCCGTCAACCATAATGACCAGTATCTCTCCAATACTCTCATCAAGGAAATCATCGAAAGGCATTACCGTCTCACACCTGTAAACGGCAAAAGGGGCTCAACGGACGGCCCTGCGGAAATTTACAGAATTGCCGGCGGCGCAGGCGAAATAGGTTTTATAAGCCCCTTAAGTCATAAATTCTGCCAGGCGTGCAACCGTCTCCGGCTTATGGCAGACGGCCATCTCAGGGCGTGCCTGCTCACGGACGAGGAAGTCGATCTGAAAAAACCGCTGCGGGCAGGTTGCAGTGACGCGGATCTGACTGAACTCATCACCGCGGCAATTGTAAAAAAGCCCCTGCGGCACGATATCTCCTGTGATGTAGGACACAGAAAGAAGTGCATGACGGATATGTCTTCTATCGGCGGTTAAGAAAGAGTGCCTGATGATATTCAACAACGAGATCACCCAATCATATGATGATTGGCTAAAAACACCAATCGGCCGTTATATTGATGGGCGGGAAAAAAGTCTCATCCTCGATCTCACCGCGCCCAGAGTAGGAGAAAAAGTGCTGGATATGGGATGCGGAACAGGCGAACACCTTATCCTCTTTATGAAAAAAGGCTGCCAGATCACAGGTGTGGAAAGATCACCCTACATGCTGGATATGGCGAAACAGAAATTGGGAAATCGCGGGGACCTTTATCTAGAAAAAGCTGAGTCCCTTCCCTTCCCCGATAATGAATTCGATATCGTAAGTATAATAAGCGCTCTTGAATTCATGGATGATCCCCAGCAGGCGATATCAGAAGCCATCAGGGTATGCCGCGGCAGGGTTTTTCTGGGAGGTATGAACAAACTATCCCTGGCAGGAAACATCTGGAAATATAAGAATGCCGGGCATCCCTCAGTTTACCGCAACGCCAGGTTTTTCCATATGGGCCAATTAACCGGTATGGTCCGAACCCATCTCCAGGGTGTCCGTATCCAGTGGGGAAGCGTGGTTTTTTTGCCCTATCAATGGTATCGCTTTGCAACCGGCATAGAAGAGAAAATTCCCATCATGAAAAATCCCTTTGGCGCGTTTTGGGGTCTCTCGTTCCCCGTAACATTCACCTACAGAACGATCCAGGACATCATCCGGGAACCATTTGAGATGAAGCCTCGCAGAAGGCAGCCTGCGACCGGCATTGTGAGGGAACTCCGAAAATGATGCGGGAAGCAATGCTCTACGAAAAAAAGGAAAACGGTCGGGTAACATGCAACCTGTGCGCACACCGCTGCAGAATTGAACCGGAAAATCGGGGCATATGCGGGGTCAGGGAAAACAGAAACGGAATCCTTTACAGCCTTGTGTACGGGAAAGTAATTGCTGAAAATGTGGACCCCGTCGAAAAGAAACCCCTTTTTCATGTGTATCCGGGGTCAAAGTCGTTTTCCATCGCCACTGTCGGCTGCAATTTCCACTGCATATTCTGTCAAAACCATGAAATCTCGCAGATGCCGAGGGAAAGCGGGAGCATTATGGGAAGAGACAGTGCTCCTCATTCCATTGTGGAGAGGGCACTCGCGTCAGGTTCGAAAACCATTTCCTACACCTACACGGAACCAACTGTCTATTTTGAATTCGCTTACGATATCGCACGGATTGCAAATGAAAAGGGATTGAAAAATGTGTTTGTCACGAACGGATTCATGACAGAAGAAGCACTTGAAACGATATCACCTTACCTCCACGCGGCAAATGTGGATTTGAAATCGTTCAGCGATGATTTTTACAGGAAGAAATGCGGGGCGCGCCTGGAGCCTGTTCTGGAAATCATGAAGAAAATGAAAGAGTTGGGCATCTGGGTGGAAGTGACGACCCTTTTAATCTCCACCTTAAATGACGGTAATGATGAACTGCGGCACATTGCCGAATTTATCTGTTCCCTGGGAGCGGAAACGCCGTGGCATATCAGCCGCTTTCACCCTCAATACAAAATGACCACATTATCGCCGACACCCGTTGAGTCCATTCACAGGGCTGCCGAAATCGGCAAAGCGAGTGGGTTAAAATATGTATACAGCGGCAACGTGCCGGGAGATGAGGGTGAAGATACCACGTGCTCACACTGCGGAGAGCATCTCATAGACCGCTACGGCTTTTATATCAAAAAGCTTGCACTCAAAGGGAGAAGCTGCCCCCGCTGCGGAACTGCGCTTGACGGGATATTCTCACAACATTCATAAGAATATTACAAACTCTCCCATTCCATATCCTGATCATCATACGTCCGAGACAGGATTTCCCGCGCCTTCTCAAGATAGGGCAAAGGAACCAGGATATCTACTTTTCCGAGACCATCAATCGTGATTGCATAGATTGCCCCTACCGCTTCGTATTTCAGTCTGGTGGGGATACCTTCAGTTTCCAACCTCCCCACAACGATATTTGCATTGGTTATGCCTGATGCCGTATAAACTGTTTCCCATTTTTCCTCATTCATGATCCTATCCTATTTGATACTTCTGAAATTTAATCCAAAAGAATTAGAGGATTCAAGGATTCGAAGGTTCAAGTGTTCGAATTATTTACTTGAATCCTTTGATCCATGACCCCTTGAACCCCGAAAATGTGATCAACTTTTTCAGAGATAATTTTTTTTATACCATGTTTACCCTCACAGAATACAGCAATAATCCTGGAAAAGGCGATCAATACTATATGTTGTGGTCAAAATATTTTAAATACATTTAGTGGTATTTTTTCTTTACAAGGTATATTTCTTTTGTTAGTATTCAGAGAAATTATTTACGGATGGTCGGCGAAAAATGAGGCTGAAAAAACTGGAAATAGCCGGGTTTAAATCTTTCCGGGATAGGATCGTCGTCGATTTTTCTCACGGGATCTCTGCCATTGTCGGACCTAATGGATGTGGAAAGAGCAATATAGTTGATGCGATCCGTTGGGTAATGGGTGAACAGAGAGTGAAAGCGTTGCGCGGAAAAAAGATGGACGATGTCATCTTTCACGGCGCGGTAAACGCAGCGCCCGTCGGCATGGCAGAAGTGTCAATCACCATGGAAAGTAACGGAAGACAATTCCCCGGGGCATACGCCGAGTGCAACGAGGTTATGATCTCGCGGAAACTCTTCAGGGAAGGAGAAAGTGAATACACTATCAACAAGGTCCCCTGCAGACTGCTCGATGTGAGGGACTTCTTCCTTAGTACGGGATTGGGAACCAGAACGTACTCCGTCGTGGAACAGAACAACATTGCCGATCTTGTTGAGGCAAAACCAGAAGAGCGAAGACAGTTTATTGAAGATGCTGCAGGAATATCGAAATATAAAATCAGGAAAGAGGCGGCTTCCCGAAAGATGGACGCCACGAGACACAATATACTTCGTTTGAATGATATTATCAGGGAGGTAAAATCTCAGCTCAATGCCGTATCGCGTCAAGCGAAAAGGGCGGAACAGTATAAAACGCTTAAAAAGGAAATTAAAGAGGCTGAATTAACGCTGGCACTGCACACCTATACAGACTTGTCCGATCAAAAGGAAACTCTTCAGAAAAAACGTGATTCCCTGAGTAGAAAAGAGATGGAAGTAAAATCCCATGTGCAGGAACTCGAAGCCTCCATTGAAGGACTTAAGGCAGAGGTCTTTGAAAAGGAGGTGTCTGTTTCCGAATACCAGGAAAAGCTCTATGAAATCAAAAACTCGATCGGTGGCAAGGAACAGAGCATTAAATATCTTAACGACAAAATAAAAGATATGGCCGCGCAAAAGCAGAAAAACATTTCCGAGATCGAATTGCTCCGCAACAAACAGGAAAATCTGCTGAAAGAAACAGATACTCTTGCCATAAAGGTTGGTAAATCCGGCGAGAAAATTCAGGATGTAAGCAATAACGTCCGGAAAAATCAGATGACTCTCGAAGAACTCAAGGGAGCCACCAAATCCTTGTACGCAGAGCTGGAAGAAGAGAAGGTAGAATTAATCGATATTGTGACGGAAAAGGCGAAAGCGAAAAATTCACTTCTTGGCCTCACCAAAGGACTTGAAGACATCAGAAAGCGTAAAGAGAGGGATGTCAGAGAAATAAACGATAACAGAGAAAGACTTGCTGCGAGCCAGCGTACACTTACCCATCTGAAGTCGGAATTACATACTAATGAAAAAGCGCTTACTCAACTGGCAGAAAAAGAAAAGCTCATTTCTCAGGAGCATGAACAGGCGAAATATGATCTGCAAGTGATTGATGATTGCCTCTCGGAAAAAAAGGAAGAGACGGGCAGAAAATCGTCGCGACTTTCATCCTTGAGAGAGCTGCAGGAAAGCTATGCCTGGTGCAGCGAGGGCACGAAGTCCATTATGAAGGCAGAAAAAGTGGATCACCTCCATATGCTGCCACGGGAGACATTCCTGGGATTGGTCGCAGATATTATTGATGTTCCGGAGCAGTACGAAACGGCGGTTGAGTCTGTCCTGGGAGAAAAGCTCCAGTATATCGTAGTGAAACACCAGAGAGACGGCGTGCACGCGATTGAATACCTCAAGAGCTTGTCACTGGGAAGAGGCAGCTTCGTGCCCCTTGAAGTGAGGAATCACTATGCGGGCGCGGAAGCAGAACACCTCGGGGAAGCGGTTAGACTTATCGACATGGTCAACGTCCATGAGGGCTTCGAAAAAATAGCCGAGTATTTGCTGGGAGACGTAGTATTGATACCGAACCTGCTGAGCGGCATTTCCTTATGGGAACGCAACGGTTTCCGAGGCACGCTTGTTACATCTGAAGGGGATATCATAAACCCGCACGGAGTTTTATCGGGTGGGAGCAGAACGAACGGTGAAAAAAGCCACCTCCGTAATAAGCGGGAGATCATCGAACTGGAGGAAGAAGTAAATCAGCTCCACGCGGGGCTTGCGGAGGAAGTAAAAAAGAAAAAAGAGACCGCATTGCTCATCCAGCAACGGGAAGAAGAATTCCTGGAGTTAAGATCAGAAATCCGTACCCTTGAACTTCAAGTCCACGGCAAGATAAAAGATGGAGAGCGGTTTGAAGCTGAAATAAAAGGGTTCGAACAGAGAATAAAAATACTCAATTTCAGCTATGAGAACCTCCAGTCAGAAGAAGCGGGGATTCTGGAAGAAATTGATACTACAAAAAAAGACATTATCGATACGGAAACGAAAGAGCATACGGTTCACCGCGCCATCTCTTCCCTTCAGGAAAAGTACGAGGGGCTAAAGGGTGCGGCAGAAGAGCAGGAAGGATGTCTCACAAGTGAAAAGGTTCTTTTGGCTTCGCTGGAAGAAAAGAGAACCGCTGATCTCAAGACCATAGAGAGATTGGAAGCGGACAGAGAAAGTACAGCCCGTGAAATTGACGCGAGAACCAGGGAACTTGCACAGAGTGATCATGAAGTGGAGGATCTCACCAATCAGATCGGGGCTGAACAGGACCTCTTAGAACAACTTTCCGCGAAGCATGAGGAGGTCGAAGAGACCCTTTCGGGCATAAAGATAGTACAGCAGGAAAGAGAATCTTTGTTGAGAAGCGGAGAGGCAAATATCCGGGAAGTTAAAAAAACCCTTGACCAGATTGTCAAGGAATCGACGGAACTGGAGATGGAGTATCGCGAGCACTCCTACCAAATGGATGGCTTGAGGAAAGGCATCGAGGGTAAGTATTACATTGACCTGGAACCTTTAACCATCGGTTTTCAACGCCTTGAAGAAGAATATATACAGGAACTCAGCAGCAAGCTCCACAAGGACAGGCAATTCGTAGAAAACTTCGGGGAAGTGAATTTGCTGGCGCTCAACGAATACGAAGAGCTTAAAGAACGCTATGACTTCCTTACAAAGCAAGTTGCAGATCTTAATACGGCCCTGGATGCGCTCCAAGCAACCATAACAAAGATAAATACCATATCCCGCAAGCGATTCGCAGAGACTTTTGAGGCAGTCAATCAGTGTTTCAAAGAAGTGTTCGCAAGAATCTTTCCCGGCGGCAAAGGTGAACTGAAGCTGACGGATGAAACAGACATGCTGGAAACAGGCGTTGATATTGATATTCTTATTCCTGGCAAGCGTGCGCAGAGTATCAGCCTCTTATCGGGCGGTGAAAAATCCCTTGCCGCCGTTGCCCTCATTTTCGCGATCCTGGCGTATCGGCCTGTTCCATTTCTGATATTGGATGAGGTTGACGCCGCTCTTGACGACGCCAATATTTCCCTTTTCAGCAATCTCGTCAAAGATATCTCCGCAGGTTCTCAGATAGTCATGGTCACCCACAACAAGAAAACCATGGAGGCCGCTGAATATCTCTTCGGCGTCACAATGCAGAAACAGGGCATTTCCACTATGGTTTCCGTATCGCTGAACTGACCCCCGCAGGCATGATTCCCCCCTTTACATCTCCCGGTAAAAATTGTTATAAAAGGCTAAATTATCGAAAGATACCTTTGGCTCTATTGCCTTTATGTCATTCCG
>JAFNGM010000048.1 GCA_017885225.1 Syntrophaceae bacterium
TATGATGAGCCGGATCGTCCCGTGATAACGAACGATATCATCGGCCTCGGTGGTCGTGACGTGAAGGTCGAAGACTTTATAAAAATCTTCAAGAAGGCAGCCAAGGCTAAACCCGAAAGAGCATATGAAATTTATGGAGTGAGGGGATAATCATGAAGAGTATTGTAGAAAATTTTGATTTGTTTGCCCCAAAGCTGGTTGATAAGGAAGAATATTACAGTTCAGGACATCGTGCATGCCAGGGCTGCGGTGAGGCGCTGGCAATCCGCCTGATGGCAAAGGCTTTGGGTAAAGATACGGTAGTGACCAATGCGACGGGATGTATGGAGGTTACTGCTACCCCCTATCCGACAACGGCATGGAAGCTCCCGTGGGTGCATGTGGCGTTTCCAAATTCCGCGTCAGTAGGAGCGGGTGTTGAGTCCGCATTGAGAGTACTCCGGAGAAAGGGCAAAATCGCAGATAGGTATATAAAGGTGGTTTCCATCGGCGGCGACGGAGGATCCTTCGACATCGGTTTCCAGGCAATTTCGGGAGCCATGGAGAGAGGCCACGATATGATCTATATCGTGTATGATAACGAGGCATACATGAATACGGGTATTCAGCGTTCCGGCGCGACACCCTTCGGGGCTTCGACGACGACGGCGCCTGCAGGAAAAGAGAGTGTGGGCAACAAGAATTGGAAAAAGAACATGGCTGAAATCATGGTAGCCCACAGGGTTCCCTATGTTGCAACGGCAACTCATAGCCATCCTATTGATTTTATGAACAAGGTCAAAAAAGCAAGGAAAGTGAACGGCCCTGCCTTTATTCACTGTCTTGCCGTATGCCCGACAGGATGGCGTTCTTCCTCTGAGACATGCATCAAGCTGGGCCGTCTTGCTGTGGAAACGGGTGTGTTCCCGCTGTATGAGGTGGAAAACGGGAAATACAAGTTCTCGCCGGATAATCCCCCGAAGCTGAGACCCTTGGAGGATTATCTGAAGCCCCAAGGACGGTTCAGACATCTCACGCCGGATCAGATTAATATTTTCAGAGATATGGCGATGATCGAATACAACAAGGTGCTGGAAAGAGTGAAGCATTCAAAATCCTGGTCAGAATTGAAATAGTTTGGGAGTTTATTAAACGGGATAAGGTGATTGAAGTATGAAAACAGCAAAGGCAAAAAAAATAACGGTGAAAGATATCATAAAGAAATACGGTGGCGATAAGACTGCAATGATTGCCATCCTTCAGGATGTCCAGGAAGAATTCAGATATTTACCGAAGGCAGCTTTGTCCTCTATCAGTAAACAGATGGAAGTGCCCCTCACCAGGATTTATGAGATTGCGACGTTTTACAACGCTTTCAGCCTCAAGCAACGGGGCAAGAACCTGATCGAGGTGTGTGCCGGTACGGCATGCCATGTTCAGGGTGCAGCCAGGCTGATGGACAGAATGGAGAGAGATTTGGCAATTAAGTGCGGCGAAACAACGAAGGACAAAATGTTTTCCCTTGAAGAGGTCAGATGTCTCGGATGTTGCAGTCTGGCCCCTGTCGTGCGGATAAGCGGTAATATTCATCCTAACTTAACTCAGGACGAAGTTCCGAAGATTTTGAAGAATTATTAATAATAGGGGTGGTAAAGTGAGTAAGATCAATACGCTTGAAGATTTAAACAAGGCAGCGAAGAGAGGTCTGGAGTCGATCATCCCGTCCAAGACAAAAGTTATGGTAGGGATGGCGACAAGTGGGATTGCCTCGGGGGCGCAGGAGGTATACAATGCCCTGGCGGAAGAAATAAAGAAACGGAAGCTGGATATAATCCTGAGTAAAACGGGAGCCATGGGGATGGATTGCATAGAGCCCCTCGTGGATGTCCTTCAGCCGAATAAACCACGTCTGGCTTACAGCAAGGTGACCGCCAAAAAGGTACCGGAAATTATCGATCAGATCGTGAAAGGTGCTGTGAATGGCAATAAACCTGCTTACAGAATGGATGAAGAAGAATTCATCTGTCTCAATGAAAATAAGCCTTATTTAAAAGGTCCCGTACCGAAAGATTTGGAAGGCATTCCAAAGATCGGTGATGTGAGCTTTTATAAGAAACAGATGAAGTTGGCCACCAGAAACTGCGGTATGATCAATTACGAGAGTATCGATGAATACATCGCGAAGGGGGGTTACTTCAGCCTTCTTAAGGCTCTCACGAAGATGCAACCTGATGAAATCATTGATGAGGTCATCGCTTCAGGTTTAAGGGGCCGTGGAGGAGGGGGATTCCAGGCGGGTATTAAATGGCAGACATGCAGGCGCGCCCATGGAGATATTAAGTACGTCATCTGCAACGGAGACGAAGGCGATCCCGGCGCATACATGGATAGAAGCGTCATGGAAGGTGATCCCCACAGTGTTATCGAAGGTATGATCATCGGCGCATATGCCATCGGTTCAAGCCAGGGATTTATTTATGTCAGAAATGAGTATCCCTTGGCAGTCGCCAATCTCCAGAGAGCACTGGACCAGGCGAGGGAATACGGGCTCCTCGGAAAAAATATTCTCAATACAGGATTTGACTTCGATTTAAAAATTGGCAAGGGGGCAGGCGCCTTTGTATGCGGCGAATCAACAGCATTGATGACTTCACTGGAAGGCAAAGCCGGAGAGCCGAGAGCAAAATATATCCATACCGTAGAACATGGTCTATGGGATAGGCCCTCCAATCTGAATAATGTTGAGACCTGGGCGAATGTACCGGCCATTATCAGCAGGGGAGCCAAGTGGTTCTCCAGTATCGGCTGTAAGAATAATTCCGGAACAAAGGTCTTTTGCCTCGTCGGGAAGATAAACAATATCGGAATGGTTGAGGTACCAATGGGGATACCGCTGAAAGAAATTATTTATGAAATCGGCGGCGGGATTCCTGGCGGCAAGAAATATAAAGCAGTGCAGACAGGTGGTCCATCAGGCGGATGCTTGCCTGATAGTCTGATTGATATTTCAGTTGATTTTGATTCTTTGTGGGATGCAGGATCCATGATGGGTTCCGGTGGTATGATTGTCATGGATGAAACCACCTGCATGGTTGATATTGCACGGTATTTCATCGATTTCCTCGAATTTGAATCCTGTGGGAAATGTGTTCCCTGTCGTGAAGGGGTTTACAGGATGAATGAAATCCTGAACGATATCTGTGACGGAAAAGGGAAAGCGGGCGACGTTGAACTTCTGGAGTCCATGTCCCAGGGAATCGTCGATGGAGCATTGTGCGCCCTAGGCAGCACAGCAGCAAACCCGGTCTTGAGTACCCTCAAGTATTTCAGGGATGAGTATGTCGCTCATGTTCGGGACAAAAAATGTCCCGCCGGCGTATGTAAGGCTCTGATCCGTTTCAGCGTCAGCGATGAGAAATGTACGGGATGTGGCGTGTGCCTCAAGAAGTGTCCGACAGAGTGCATAAGCGGTGAAAAGAAAAAGACACACGTGATTGATCAAACAAAGTGCATCAAGTGCGGTGTCTGTAAAGAGAGCTGTAAATTTGACGCAATAATCGTAGAATGAAGGTAGGGGAAATGGTAAGCTTTATCATAGATGGTAAGAAGGTTGAGGCTGAGGCAGGTGCAAACGTACTCCAGGTTGCTCGTAAATATGGCATAGTGATTCCAACCCTGTGCTGTCATGAGTCAGTTGCTCCATCGGGAGCGTGCCGCCTCTGTGTAGTTGAAGTCAAGAAAGGCAAAAGGACGAGGATCGTGACTTCATGCCTGTACCCTGTTGATGAAGGTATCGTTGTTGAAACGAAAACTGACAGGGTTCTGAATGTCCGCCGTCTCGTTATGCAGCTTCTCATGGCAAGATGTCCTGAGTCCGAGGTGCTTAAGGACATGGCTAAGGAGATGGGCATTGAACCACAACCTGCCTTTCATCCTGACACAGATAAGGGAAAATGTGTCCTGTGTCGACTTTGTGTAAAGGCCTGTGAAGATGTCGTAGGTGCGAGCGCAATTGGTTTGTCCGGCAGAGGGAAGAACAAAAAAGTAGGCGCCCCGTTCATGGAAGATTCAAAGACATGCATCGGCTGTGGTGCGTGTGCATATATCTGCCCGACGGAGCATATCATAATGGAGTCAACGGACAGTAAGCGGAAAATCTGGGGACGTACCTTTAAGATGCAGCCATGCGATAAGTGCGGTAGATATTTTGCGCCGGTTGACCAGTTGAAATTTATCAGCGACAAAACTGGTACACCGATGACAGAACTTGCGGTTTGCATGAGTTGTAAATAAGAAGCAAATTTTAAGGATGCTTGTATAGTTAAAGGCCATGTGCCACGCAGGAAGCGGGAATGGTTAAAGCTATTAAGCATGAGAGTAGCGTATATTGGATAATTAGCGGCTCCGGTGATTTTATTCACCGGGGCCGTTTTGTATTGGCGCAGGCGAATTTGTGTTACATTCCTTAGAATTATTGCAGATCATTTCGGTGTGCCAGTCGCCCTGAAAGCCGTAACGCTTTTGCCCTTTATCGGATTCATGCTCAGTGTGGCTTAAAAAAAATATCCCGACAGGAGCAAAAAAAGAGTAACACATGGGATTTTGCTTTCTACAGAATACTTCCTCGGTTTATAAAAAAATTATGCTCTACTGGTTCCCGGTTATTCTGTGGATGGGTGCCATATTCTGGATGTCGACCGGAATGTTTTCTTCAGAGCATACATCGCGTTTTATCATGCCGTTCCTGCGTTTCCTTTTCCCCTCTCTCCTCCCGCAAGATATAGAGATGATACATGGAGTGATCAGAAAGGCCGGACACGTCACTGAATATTTCATCCTGGGGCTTCTTCTCTTTCGTGCTTTTCGTGGCGGTTCTGCCCAGGCATGGCGCCCGCGGTGGACAATTTATACAATTATTGGGGTTGTGTTTTATGCAGCGACTGATGAGTATCATCAATCATTTAGTAATGCGAGAATGGCTTCTCTTATGGATGTAGGAATCGATTCGGTAGGCGGCATTTTGTCTCAGATTTCAATTATGCTCTGGCGTTTTCGAAAAGTGAATTGAATCCTGAAGCCATCCGCTTTAGCCAATATTAGTTCACCTACCTTAGAGCTTCCTTGCTTCTGTTCTCGTGTATAATTTTGGGACTACTTCACATGTCAACTTTTAGTTGTATTAATTGCTTGTAATATAGGACAAAAGCATCTAAAATTCACTTCCATTAAATTCAATTTGCAATCGTACGGTCATGGACAAAACATCTGATGGAACAGAAAACCTCAGGTTCCGGCCAAACAGAACCTTCATCTGCAGCGTGGTTTTCCTCGACATAGTAGAATATTCGAAAAAACCGGTGGAGGAGCAGATCAGCCTGAAGGAGCATTTTAATGTTCTCCTGTCTGAAGCCATCAAAGATATCGCTGCGAATGATCGCATTATCATCGATACAGGTGACGGGGCTGCTATTGGCTTCCTTGGGGATCCTGAGGATGCCCTGTTCGTGGCCATGAGTTTTCAGGAAGCCATTGTCAATGAGATTGCCGCGAATGCCCCGTCGCTTAGTGTTCGTATCGGGATCAACCTCGGCCCTGTCAAGCTTCTCAAAGACATCAACAAGCAACTGAATCTGATCGGTGATGGCATCAATGTGGCCCAGAGAATCATGAGCTTCGCTGAACCGTGCCAGTTGATGGTGTCCCGCTCATTCTACGATGTTGTTTCCTGCCTGTCTCAGGAATACGCGAGGCTGTTTCAATATCAGGGAGCCCGAGCGGACAAGCACGTACGGGAACATGATATTTATTTAGTTGAGCATTCAGGGATTAGGCCTGTTCCTGCACATCAAAGGTTCGATAAGAAAAAGGATATATCCATTGCAGAATGTGAAGACGTTGCCGCGCAACAACCTCAGGAGAAAAAGGTGACAACTGTCGGTGCGGCGCCTTCTTCAGAACGCGCCCATGTCTTCAATGCAAAAAAATGGTTCTCTCTCGGGGTGCCGATCCTGGCCGTGATTATTGGTCTTGCAGTGTTCATTCCCCGCGGTAAAGTACCAGAGGAGCGTACCAAGGAAACGGCTGCGATCGGAAAAAAGGATATCAAATCGGCACAATCACCAACAGTATCGATTGCTGATGCTCCAGCGCCTGCTGGAGCGAAACTGGAACCCTCATCTGCCGCAGCGCCATCGAAACCCGCGATTGCTCCTTTCCGGGCCGTGTCATCCAAAGCGGATGATATCGTTTTCGCTTTGACCGGTCTTAGAACAGCGGGTGGCAAAATTGTCTGTGCCTTAAACATCCATAACAAATCAAAAGTGGATAAGAGCGTTGCCTTGTATGATGATGCGTTTCGATGGACAAAATCAAAATTAACGGACGATGCAGGGAAGATTCAGCATGTCTCAAATGTCACTTTTACCAAAGGCTCCCAGAAAGTCGCAATGTCGGCCTCCGGCACCAGGGGTATCATCATCGGTCCCGGTGAAACTGTCGCTGCTTCTATGACATTCAAAAAAGAGTCATTGAGACAAGTCAGGTCACTGGACCTCCATCCTTTTATCTATGAGGGCAGAAGATGGCAGGAGCATGATCTTGTTCTCAAATTGTCCCACTGACAGGTGGGACGCCCTTCTTACCATTCAGTGATCAGTAATTTTTTGGCAGCCGCTTCTGCGTCTTCATACACCTTTCGCAGAGGCACTCCCTGTTTGGCGGCGATCTCTTTGCAGTCCTCATATTCCGGGGATATATTCCTTATCTCCTCACCTACCCGGATCACCTTTACCCTTACGCTTCCAAATGGGGTCTCCACTGTAAGCAGCTCTCTGGGGAGTTTTCTTCTCTCGAGACGCTGAAGCCTAATCCCCAGAGAGGTTGTTTCCGCAAAGATGATGGACAGCATTTCATCAAGCTTGTCGGACGAGATCAGAACGCTGAGGAGTGTCCCCGGTCTGTTCTTCTTCATGAAGATGGGTGTCGTAAAGACATCGAGGGCGCCTTTTTCGAAAAGTTTTTCCGAGGTGTAGCCGAAAAATTCCGGATTCATGTCGTCGATATTGGTTTCAATGAGGATGACTTCATCTTCCTCATATTCTCGTTTTTCTTCACTCTCACCTATCCAGACTCTCAGCAAGTTCGGTATTTTCAAATCTCTGCCCCCGGCCCCGTAGCCGATCTGGTGTATTCTCATCGCCGGGATGAAGCCGAAACTTTTCGCCATGTGTTTGAGGATGACAATTCCAGTAGGAGTCACAATCTCCTTTTCGATACCACTCGCGTATATGGGTATGCCCTTGAGCAGCTCAAGGGAGGCAGGGGCAGGGAGGGGCAGGGTCCCGTGATCACACTCAACGAATCCTGTCCCCACGGGAATCCTGGAGGCATATACAGTTTCAATGCCAAGCAATTTCAGACCAATGAGAGAGCCAACAGTGTCGATGATTGAATCCATGGCACCGATTTCGTGGAAATGAATCTCCCCGGGACTACAGTTGTGAATCTTTGCCTCGACGTCTGCAAGTTCACGAAAAATTGCCTTACTCCTATCCTTGATATCATCGCCGAGATCACTGTGATCGAGGATTTTTTCAATGTCTTTTAGATGTCTCTCGACATGGTCATTATCGGCATCAACGGAGAATCTTGTTCCTGCGATCCCTCGTCTGGTCGTTTTCTTGGCGTTGAGGGTATATCCCCCCATCTTCAGTTTTTTTAATTCTTCATTGAGCTGATGCAAATCCAGGCCGGCGTCGATGAGTGCCCCTATTATCATGTCGCCGCTGATGCCCGAGAAACAGTCGAAATATGCTATGTGCATTCTTTCTCACCCATATTGTTTACGAAGCTTGCGAAATATCCGGCCCCGAATCCGTTATCGATGTTCACGGTTACCACACCCGGCGCACAGCAGTTGAGCATGGAAAGCAGTGCGGCGAGTCCCTCAAAACTGGCGCCGTAGCCCACACTGGTTGGGACTGCGATGACCGGACAGTCCACCATCCCGGCAATGATGCTCGCCAGGGCGCCTTCCATGCCGGCGACTACTACAATAACGTTGGCATTAAACAGTTTTTCCCTGCTGTCGAAAAGCCTGTGCACGCCAGCAACCCCGATATCATAGATTCTGTCGACGTTATTTCCCATGATTTCTGCGGTGATTGCCGCTTCCTCCGCGATCGGTACGTCGGAGGTTCCTGCAGTAACCACAAGGATTGTTCTTGTGGTTTTTTTCTTCCTGTTCTTCCCGACCAGCACGATTTTGGCCTTTTCATAGTACGTTGCGTCGCCCCGTATTTTTTTGATGACGTTATAGGATGCCGCATCGGCCTTGGTAGCCATAATGAAATCAGCCTCCTGCGAGAGGCTTGTCACAATTCTCTCAATTTGTTCAAGTGATTTCCCCTTGCAGAGGATCACCTCCGGGAAGCCCCTTCTCAGGTCCCTGTGGGTGTCGATTTTGGCATCGCCCAAATCCTGATAGGGGAACGATCGCAACGCTCTGAGCGCGTCATCAATCCCCGTCTTTCCGGCTTTCACGCTTTCTAAAAGTTCTCTGAGTTTCTCTCTGTCCATTCCGGTCACACTTCTTTCAAGGATTCATTCATGCTGCCCATCCGATATCCTTGAATATCCAGGGCAACATACGTATATCCCAGGATCTTGAACTTTTCCATGATGAGTTGTGATATCTTCTCGTCAAGGAATATGGGAATGTCTACACGCAGCACCTCTATTCTCGCAATGGTATCGTGATCCCTCACTCTCAACTGTCGGATGCCGAAGTCTGCCAGTAATTTCTCCGCTGAGGCAACACGCATGATTTTTTCTCTGGTTATTTGAGTTCCATAGGGAAACCTGCTCGCTAAACAGGGAAGAGGTGGTTTATCCCACGTGTGGAGATGCATCTCCTTTGAGAGTGTCCTTATCTCCTCTTTCGTGAAACCGGCATCTCTCAGGGGGCTTCGCACGCCGAACTCATTGGCGGCTTTCATACCCGGACGGAAGTCCTTTTCATCATCGCAATTGGAACCGTCAATTACGCAGTGTAACCCGTTCTGCCTGGCCAGCTTAAAAAGCTTTGCGAAGAGTTCCTTCTTGCAATAGTAACATCTGTCCGGGGGATTGGATGAGAAATGGGGATCATCCAGTTCATTCGTATACACAACAATATGCGGCACCCCGATTGCGACGGCAGTTTGCCTGGCTTCCTCAAGTTCTCTAATTGTGTATGTTTCCGAGCTTGCCGTAACTGCTGTTACCCTGTCGCCGAGGACGTCTGCAGCTACCTTGAGCAGGAAGGTGCTGTCCGTGCCCCCGGAGTAGGCGACAAGCACACTTTGCAAGTCCTTGAGAATCTTTTCCAGCGTCTCACGTTTTGATAACAGGTTCATCATTATCTACAAAAAGAGAACCCCCTTCCTCTTTCAAAATGGAGAGGGGGCTGTTATTCGTGCGTGCAGTGTTTTTCTGAGGATTATTCTCTAGTTT
>JAFNGM010000049.1 GCA_017885225.1 Syntrophaceae bacterium
CCGTGAGGCCCCCGCCTACTCGATTTTGTGCATTTCAAGTCGTAATCATCGGAACAAACTACTCACTAAAGTTGCGGACTCGTAGGTGAAAGCAAGTTTTTTAAAGCGCCTTTTTCGGTTGGCTTCCTACGACCCTTGACGGCCTAAGTACAGACTTGTAAAACCGGGGGTACAAGGCCATAATCAAGCCAAGGGGTCGAAAATACTCTTGCGCCACTAAATATCCGGTTCATCTGAGCAACTTAATTTCAGCTGGAAGGGTTGGCGGTTTTATATCCTTATCTTTCTCTTTAAGGGCTTCCCATCTTTTGATCTCAGCAATAATTGCCATATCAGCCATAACTCGAGCCTCCCAAGAAAGTGCATCCGGGGGGTTGTACTCCCCTGCCAACTTGAAACTGAGATCAAGCCCTTTTCCAACAATAGCCAAATCAGGACATTCGATCATATCCCTAAGTCGCTGAATCCTTCGCCTTCGCGGTATGCCTTCTTGCGCGAGCAAATCTTGAATTGCAAGATTAACATCCGGATCTTTCATTAGCTGCGTCCCCAGTGCCTTCCCTGATGCGTTACTGGTGATGTCATAGGCAGCCCGCACCGCTTCAAGATTACTTTTACCCTCTACCTTCGCCAAGGCGAAGCGCTTCTGCTTGTCAGTGAGTTTTTGGAAGCTCTCAGGAACGGCATAGGATCTCAGTTTCATGATTCGCTGGTTAAGGGCGCTCGGTGATACTCCTAACCTCTCCGCTGCTTCCTTTTGGGTGATTTCCCCGGTGTCTATCTTTTTCATTGCGCTAATCAAGGCTTGATCCGTTATCTTTCTTCTCATATTTTTATTTACCTCAAATTATCTTAATCATCCGAATTGTCTTAATCCTGATAAGTCCTAATTTGTCGTGTTCGTGGAAACTTAAATTATCTTTACCTAAAGACGTTGTGATGATCCTGTGTTCTTGATTTTATATTTTCTTAACACCTATCTGTTTATTAAGCATTTGCCTCCTCCTCAACGACAAACGGGACATCATCCGCGTCATCGGAAGAGTTCAATAGCAGCCATTCTTCAGACGCCTGAATTAGCTTAGTAATCCATTCCGGAATATCGGCAGGAATTTTGTCCCTATGATCCGCAAATGAGAAATACCTTGTCCCATTCTCCGGCTCTAACGGTGCCATACCTTTAAACAAGGGGAGGACAGAGGAGATGTTCGCGTATGTTCGGCCGTCTTTCTGCGTATGCAGAACTTGAAGCATACAATTCTTACCTAAAAGACTGCTCAGCTCGAATCCTTCTTCTTCCTCCTTTGTGAAACGCCGACCACGCCAACTCTGTAAATCCTTTGCCAGTGTTGACTTTTCGTGCAAGCTACAGTTGTATTTTTTGCTTGCCACCCGTGGTAAATCCATCACCTTGCCATCTTTACTCACCGTTTGAAGGCGTTGTTCTGGCAGCTCAAAGATGATTATAAGTTGATGCGTTGACTTTTCGAATATCGTATTATACTGCGTGCCTATATCAATCACGCTTTGGCACACGGCTCGATGTATCCCCTCTTCAAGGATGGGAAGGTTGTTTCCACCAGTTTTTTTCTATAAACCCCATATTAAATTTCCTCCTTTTGTTCGTTAATTGTTGCGTTGTTAGGTAAACCACTTCTCCACCAGGTTTCACACGCTGCTCTAAAAGCCAGCAGTTGGCCTGTCCCTGCCATCACTTCGCGTTGTATTGCCTCTATCACCCTTTCTGCGGCGTGTGTTGCCTCTGAAGGCTTCCACGATCTGCTATTGATAATCTTGTCTCTGAAAAATAAAATCGTTTCCGTCATGACATCGTCCAATGTTTTGGACTTCTCAGAAGGAGGACCGTCCACTTCATCAATAAACTGGAGTTTGCCTGCCCTGACAAACCTCATGGCCTTATACGGCGGCATGTCGATAATTTGTCCTGTCTCGATCCTCAGCAGCCCGCCGCTTGGAAGTGTTGCTTTTATTGCCTTCGTAACCCTCCATTTCATGACGCTGCCTCCACAATATCCAACACTTTAATTACGACCTTCTCCTGCCTGCTGCAGGGGTCATGAATGTCATGTATACCGCTTACTTTAATGTTATCATCTACTTGCGTGCATGACATTGAGCATGACATTGATTTTGCGTTTTGAATGTCATGTTGAATGTCATGGTATAAATCATTTGTAATATCAGGCTTTTGTTTGTTTTCATGACTTTCATGACTATCCTCAGGGGTAAGGAGGTCGTACTGATCAAGAAGAATATTAAACATGTCCCGGTTTAAAAAAGCATGACTGACTCCACCTTTAATTTTTGTCTTTACACCCAGCGCCCGCAACCTTCGGCCGATCGTGTTTGGTGACTTATGCCATTCGGGTTTTCTGTCTTTGTTAAATTCCTCGGTGATATCACTCGTAAGAATTTCCCATTCAAATAAATCGTCCGGTGACAGATCCTTTAAGATGCGGACTATCTTGCCATCATCAGACAGCTGTTTCTCCTGTTTGCGGTCAGTGGCGATATTTAAAATTGCTTGTATAAGTTTTCCGTACCGGTCCGGTGCTACCATCAAACATATCTGAAATAGAGGCCTGGCTATATCCCATAGCCTGCCCGTTATTCCTTCAATCGGCTCGACTGTAGGCAGGGACACCAGAATACTTTTCGCTCTCCAGGCTGTCAGTCTGGCCTTCAATGGTAAGCCATCAGAAGGTAATGGATTCCGATAATGCGCCGGTTTATTTTGCATATGAAAAGTAATACACCGGCTATCAAGTATGTTGTGAATCGGCTCGTTGCTTGCCATCAACGTCGGTCCATAGACAGCATAATGCTTAGTATCCAGGAACGGACCCTTCTCCGGCCACAACACCCTGGCAACGGTAGCGCTTCGCTCGTATCGGCCGAGTAATACGTCCTCGGACTGGTTGTGTTCGGCCTTCT
>JAFNGM010000050.1:0-644 GCA_017885225.1 Syntrophaceae bacterium
GGAACCTGAACCATAAAAAGGTTGAGTTCCTTGCAAAGGTTCTCTTCAATAAAATTTTTTATCTTGTATACTGCCTTCATCCTTTCCTTGGGACCCAACAAGGCCTTATAATTGTGGGGAAGAATTTTATCCACCTCTTCATAAGTGCTGATACCCGGACCAGCCAAATCCATTTTTTTATCTGCCATCATATACCTCCTTGGTTATGAGAAATTAATTTATTCCTATACTTGTTCAATAAATTCTATTGCTTTTACAGGGTTATAATGCCAATCCGAAACGTCGAGGACAGGCCTAATCCCGCCCTGAACAGACATCTGCCAAAGATCATCCCTATCACGCAGATAAAATTTGTATTGGAAATATTCCCTGGGTTGCCTATACGTATTTATTGCCTCACCTTTTTATGTGATACATCATATAATCAAATCCCTGTAAAATTGTAGACTATTCTTAACTCCTGTATATGTCCCTACAAGTATCCGCATTCTCTCTTCAAGTAGAAAGCAATTCAACGATGATGGTATGCATTATCAAATATTATGGTTTGTTTCAAGCGTTGTCGTTCCATGAAGAGTGATATTGACATTTTGTGTGTGAATGACGATAATATATCAAGAGGATTTAAGGCTTACAATGTCACA
>JAFNGM010000050.1:785-1832 GCA_017885225.1 Syntrophaceae bacterium
CCATGCCGCACGCTGGAACCGATTTTAGAAAAGCTTGCATCAAAATATGCAGGCGGGGTGAAGTTCGTAAAATTGAATATCGACGAAAATCCCCTCACAGCAGCAAAATATGACATCAGGAATATACCGACGATCCTCTTGTTTAAAGATGGGAATCTGGTCAACAGATTGGTTGGCGCCCTGCGTGAAGAAGAAATCGAACGACACCTTCTCTTTATTGTAAAGTCAAATTAACGGAGCATTTTTTCTCTTTTTTCCAGTTGCACCTCCANNTTCTTCCAGCAAACGCTTGTTGTCCTTCTTTAACTGGTCATTCTCTCTCAGAAGCCTGGCTTTATCTGCGCGAAATTTTTCTTCCGATGACTGAATTTTGTCAATAAGAAGAATCATCGTTTCACAGAGTTTTCGCCACTTGCTGCCGGGATATGTAATCAGCAATTCATTAAAGGCCTCTCTGGCCTTTGCATAATCGGCGGCCTTCTCGTGGTCTCCTAAATATGACAGGCCTTTATTAAAGATATCCGCATCTGAGGGGGATCGAGCGAATAAATCTTTTTCAATGACCTTCGGGGAAACCGCCGGTGGCTGAGGCACAGAGGCACACGCCGCTAAGAAAGCGAAGAGCACGAATGCCACATATTTATGATACGTTTTCCACATCTTCCTGTTTGACATAGTTGCTTCCCGGTAAGGTCTTCGCATATTCCTTCAACTCTGCAGCTTTTTTTGCCATGTCCAGGGGACCCTTGTAGTGTGTCCCATCATCGGTGACTATTGCGATAGTCAAGGTTATAAGGGGAAACCTCTGCTGATTCCCCTGCCTGTCTTTTCCGACGATAAATCCCTTTTGCCTGTCTTTCTCGCTATAAAATCTCATGATACGGCGATCAAACTCATCAACTATGCGCTGACATATCCGATCTGTTTTCTTGGGGTCGGAAATAATAATAAAATCATCCCCGCCAATATGACCCAAAAAGTCGCTCCCGTTATCCGTAATCGGCACATGCCCAACCAGGATATTGGCGACCTCCTTAATAACCTCAC
>JAFNGM010000050.1:1869-2761 GCA_017885225.1 Syntrophaceae bacterium
CCCGGCAACCCGGTGAGAGGACTTGCATCAAGGAGAAGGGTCTCCAGAACCTTGAGGCGCTCCGTCATGAAACCAAACGCTTCGGCAAGGCTGCCTATTTCATCATGGCGGTTAATATTTAAATTGTAGTCAAACTTTCCTTCGGCAATCAGGCCTGTCGCCTTTTTCAGCTCTTTGAGAGGTTTGGAAATATTATAGGTGATGAGGAGAGCCAGCGCCAATCCGACCATAAGGCTTATCACGCTTAAGGTTATCGTCATTTGGGAAGCTTTGAGACCACGAACTTTAATAAGATTCATTCTTGTATCTATATTATCTTCGGCCTTCATGCGGAGTTCACGCAACGATGAGGCGATTTCTTCAATGGCTTTTTTACTCTCCGCTTCAGAAATTTTGACGGCATCCTCTCCCCGGTTCTCTTTAACCAGTTCCATCTCCTGATGAAAAAGTTCATTATACCGGTTATGGAGCAACAACAATCGCGATAACACTGCCGATGTACCGGGAACATTCCCCTTTTTGAAATTGTCGAGGCCTTTGTTAAACTCCTCGCTTCGTGACCAGAAAAGCTCTGCGATAGACGGGTCCTTGAGAATGAGGTATTTTTTCTCTGCCGATTCCTGCGCAAGCAGGGCGTCCACCATGTTCTTGCTATTATCGGCAACGAAAAAATCCTGATCAATAATAGTATACGCCAATTCATTCAGATTCTGGAGACTGAAAATCGCATAGGCACTTGCGGTGATGGCAAGTACGGCCATCGCCAGGTAGCTTAAGAGCATCTTGAGGCTGATTGTCAGTTTCATTTCCGTGCCTAATATCCGGTCGAATTACGCACATACAAGTATCACATCATCGTAATTTCCGCAAAGCATAAAAAGCAAATTTTCTT
>JAFNGM010000050.1:2785-11461 GCA_017885225.1 Syntrophaceae bacterium
CTGATTCCACAGGAATGACGGCGTTCTTATCGTTGCATAACATTGAAAGCTGTTAAAAAACTATCTCTATGAAGTGGAGGCGAGATCGATGATTTATAATGAGGAATTTGAAACATTACCCCGGGAAGTCCTGGAATCACTGCAGTTGAAAAGGCTACAGCAGGTCTCACAGCGCGTGTATCATACGGTTGGTTTTTACAGGAAAGCGTTCGATAAGGCCGGCGTCAATCCCGACGACATAAAGAGCCTGTCGGACATCAGGAAACTTCCTTTCACAACCAAGCAGGATCTGAGAGACAATTACCCTTTCGGCCTGTTCGCCGTACCGATGAGCAGTATAGTCAGGCTCCACGCTTCATCGGGGACAACCGGCAGGGCGATTGTCGTTGGATACACGAAACGGGATATCGATACCTGGTCTGAACTTATGGCCCGATGTTTTGTAGCCGCGGGATTGACCAAAAATGATATCATACACAACGCATACGGATATGGCCTTTTCACCGGCGGTCTCGGCGCCCACTACGGTGCCGAAAAACTGGGAGCCAGCGTCATACCCATGTCCGGCGGCAATACAAAAAGGCAGATCATGATCTTGCAGGATTTCGGACCTACGGCCATCTGCTGTACGCCTTCCTATGCACTGAATCTGGCTGAGCAGGGTGTGGCCATGGGTGTTGAAATGCAGTCACTCAAACTTCGTGTCGGCATATTCGGCGCCGAGCCGTGGACGGAGAAAATGCGCGATGAAATAGAAAACAAATTGAATCTCACCGCGCTGAATATCTACGGCCTGTCGGAGGTTATGGGTCCCGGAGTGGCCATGGAGTGCATGGAAGGACGTTGTGGCATGCACATCTTTGAGGACCATTTTATTGTAGAGGTAATTCATCCGGAAACGGGCGAGTTACTGCCTTACGGAGAAGAGGGAGAGCTGGTGTTCACGACCATCACGAAGGAAGCATTCCCCCTGATCCGGTTTCGAACCCGGGACATATCACGATTGATTGCGGAACCCTGCCGCTGCGGGAGAAGCCACATCAGGATGGACCGTGTGACAGGCAGGAGCGACGACATGCTGATAATCAGAGGTGTCAACGTATTCCCCTCTCAGATTGAGGCTGTTCTCATCGGGGTAACAGGACTTGAACCTCACTATCAGCTCATCGTGGACAGGGCCGGTACTATGGACACCCTTGAGGTGCAGGTGGAAGTGAGCGAACAGATATTTGCAAACGCTGACGAGGTCCGCTCCCTGCAAAATTTAGAAAAGCACCTCATCAAAGACTTGAAAGATTATCTCGGCGTGGCTGCCAAGGTAAAACTGATAGAGCCAAAGACATTACAGCGTTTTGAAGGAAAGGCCAGCCGAATAATCGATAAGCGAAAAATTTAGGAGATAATCTCTATAACCTATTTTCCTTGAAATGCATGAGGAGGACATATGAAGGTAGAACAGATATCCATTTTTCTGGAGAATAAACCGGGGGCACTGGAAAATGTCACACGACTATTAAAAGAGGCCAATATTAACATCAGAACCCTCTCGCTTGCCGATACCTCCGATTTCGGAATCCTTCGCCTGATTGTGAATGATGTGAATAAGACAATCAAGGTATTGAGTGACAACGGACTGAGGGTGAGCAAGACAACGGTGGTTGCCGTGGAGGTTCCCGACCGTCCCGGTGGTCTCCACAGTATCCTCGAAGTGCTCGCAAAGAATAACATCAATGTCGAATATCTGTACGCGTTTGTCGAAAAAAGCGGTGAGAATGCGGTGATCATCTTCCGTTTTGATTCTCCGGATAGCGCCGTCGATGTCCTTCTTAAAAATGGATTTACGGTCATGCCCGGTGAGAAACTTTACTCTTTTTAAACAATGGTCTTATAAAAAGCACTACGCGGGATTTAAAGTGGACGAATTCAACCATATGTTACAAAGGAGGTGCTGTTATGAAGCTACAAACCCGTTCACTGAATTCGATGGTGGAGGAACAATTGGCGAAATGGAAAAGCGCGACCACGGAGCGGAAAGCCGTGAAGGCAAAGCCTGCTCCGGTGATTACCATTTCCCGAGAGCCCGGCAGCGGCGGCAGTGAGATCGCCAGAAAGCTCGCCAAGGAGCTCAAGATGGATCTGGTAGGCGCCCAAATTATCCAGAAAATAGCGGAAAGGGCCGATATAAGCACAAAACTTATTGAATCTCTTGACGAAAAACAGATCACGCGACGGGATGACTGGCTCTCCTCACTGATTGAATCCCGCCACCTCTGGGTGGATGATTATCTCCGCCATCTCACCAAGGTTATCGGGACTTTCGGAAAACAGGGCAATTTCATCATCGTCGGCAGAGGCGCTCAGTATATACTTCCACCGGAAGATACATTCAGGTTACGGTTCATTGCCGACATGGAGGTTAAAATCCTAAATGTGATGCGTGATTTTGGATCCTCCCGGGAAGATNNACGAATCCCTCAGATTACGACATGGTCATCAACACAGGAAAGCTTGGAATCGACGGGGCTGTGGAAACGGTGAAGGTTGCCTTTGCCGCATGGAAGTGCAATTATAACGCCAAACCATAAAGCTCATATGAAATTGAAGCTCTGCGCCGTGAACATCCCTTTTTCAGCGCGGGGTATTCAAACAGTCTTCGCAAATTATTCTATGTTTTATCTTTTACATCCTTGCCGGCCTGGGTTGTCGTCGCGGAGAAGAACAGGGCCAGGCAGGTCGGGCACAATACAAACAGCGATCGTTTCCCGTCTTGATCATTAATGACACGCTGCGCAATCCAGTTCTTGCTGTGCGCTACCGCGATAACAAGACCAAGTGCGTCTACACCCTCAACATCTTCTGCACGTACTTTTTCTTCTGGCCATTCGAAAAGATCGGTATTCCCACAGACACGGCATGTCATATTACAGGAAAGAAGTACTACCCCTTCGGATGTTTTAATACCGTTGCCGGATATCATTTCCTTTGATTCTTTATTATCAGCCACTTCTTAATCCTTTCATAGATTCACTTTTTTTGAGGTGGGGAGTATAGAGAAAGTCTGTATGCCTGTCAATTGAAAAGGGGTTACGATCGTTTCGTGCCTTTACTTACAGGCGAAGTGAGGCAGCATCCCCATGCTGCCAGGAGAAAGCATGATGCAATAAACTGCCTTCTTGATTGTTCGTTCATGAACTCTCCATGAGTGCCTTCAATTCCGCTCCATCGATCTTTTCTTTCTCCAGGAGCAATTGGGCGCCTTTTTCGAGGATGCCTTTATTCTTTCGGAGAATATCCACTGCTCTATCATATTCCTTGCTGATAACGGCCTTAATTTCTTCGTCGATTGCTTCAGCCGTGGCATCGCTGTAATCGCCCGTCTCACGCAGTCCCGTATCAAGAAACGGAGATCGGGGCTCCCGGGCAAAATATACCTGTCCCAATTTGTCGCTCATCCCGTATTCTTTGATCATGCTTCTTGAGATGTCTGTGGCCCTGGCCAGATCATTATGGGCGCCCGTGGAAATGTCTCCGAATATGATTTCTTCCGCCGCCCTGCCTCCCAGGAGACAGGCAATCTTGTTGAGGAGTTCCGTTCTTTTCATAAGAAAGCGATCCTCCGTGGGAACCTGCATGGTATACCCCAGGGCGGCAATGCCGCGCGGGATGATGGAGATTTTCTGCACAGGATCTGTGCCCGGCAGGGATAACGCCACAAGGGCATGACCCATTTCGTGATAGGCTACGATTTGCCTCTCTTCGACATTGATCACGCGGTTCTTCTTTTCGAGACCGGCAATAATTCTCTCGACGGCTTCTTCGAATTCGGGCATTCCTACCTCTTTCTTGTCCCTCCTTACCGCCAGGAGCGCCGCTTCATTCACCAGGTTGGCGAGGTCCGCTCCTACCATACCCGGGGTCATGTTCGCCAATTTCCCCACGTCAAGGTCTTCCACTGCTTTTATTTTTTTCAGGTGAACCTTCAGAATCTCCTCCCGTCCTATTTTATCGGGGCGGTCTACAAGGACATGGCGGTCGAACCGTCCCGGCCTGAGGAGCGCGGGGTCCAGAATTTCCGGCCTGTTCGTGGCGGCCATGAGAATAACCCCCACCTTTGGGTCGAATCCGTCCATTTCCACCAGAAGCTGGTTCAGGGTCTGCTCCCGTTCATCATGTCCGCCGACAGCGCCGAAGCCGCGGGCCTTCCCCAGGGCATCAAGTTCATCGATAAAGACGATACAGGGGGCCTTCTCTTTGGCCTGGACAAAGAGATCCCGCACCCGGGACGCCCCCAATCCTACGAACATCTCCACAAATTCCGATCCGGAAAGGCTGAAGAAAGGCACACCACTCTCGCCCGCGACGGCCTTCGCCAGAAGGGTTTTCCCCGTACCCGGAGGACCCACAAGGAGGATACCCTTGGGAATCCTTCCTCCCAATTCGCCGAATTTACCTGGACTTTTTAAAAATTCAACAACCTCGACCAGCTCCTGCTTTGCTTCATCAACACCGGCAACATCTTTGAAGGTAACGTTCAATTCATTCTCCATGTATATCTTTGCCTTGTTTTTTCCGAGGGTCATGAAACCGGCCTGCTGGGCGCCCATCTTCTTCATAAAGAAGTACCAGATGCCCACAAAGAGCAGGAGGGGGAAAACCCACGACAAGATATCGCGGAGAAACGTCGATTCGATTTCTCCTTTGAACACGATTTTGTACTGTTCAAGAAAAGTGGATAATTCCGGGTCAACCCGAATTGTTTTGAAGGCCTTTGTTTCATTGGGAGCGCCCCCATCCACTTTCATCTTTCCCTGAATCTTATTGGCAGTAATCGCAACTTCCACGATCTTTTCTGTCTTAAGAAGAGTTAAAAACTGGCTGTACGGGATCGTCTGCACGGCATACATGGAGGCGATATAACTTTGGGCAATCAACACTATCCACATACCTATGAGTACATACCAGAGTGAAAATTTATGTTTTTTTTCCATGTATATTCTCCCGGATTTTATATTCCCTTGCAGGCCCTATGCTATGCTCACGTTGCACTTATATCCTCAAACATCGGTTCATAAACGCGGTGTCACTTCGACATAGAGATTGTGTCGTAATTCTCTTTATTGTCATTTCGACCGAAGGAAGAAATCTTTTTTATCCCTCCCTTCAGTCGGGACAAGGATTTCTCGCCGCGCCGAAATGACACCAGTGTGGGTTTAAATGTGAAATGATGTACTAAGTCATCCTTATAATAGTAAGATTATAAACATGAATCAGGTTTTTTACCATCTTTTTTTATCGTGGAGTACACGCTCCATAATGAGGTCATGAACTATCCGCAGCATGCTTCTGAGATTTAAACCCGGGGGATTCAAAATAGTGCGGGTGCTTGACGGGAATGCATACTGATGGTAAAAATAAAAAAATATCCTATGGAGATACTCACAACATCAGAAGTTGTCATCAACGCCGGTAAGATGATATGAGAGATTACAATCCGACAGAAGCATGGGCTTCGCGCCTGCCAACATCGTGTAAAGCTGCATTGCTTCGTCTCGCACGTCTCTCCCTTCTGTTGATCATTGCTGCAGTTCTCCTGAGCTCATGCGCGTCCCGTTATTTCAGCCCTCTTCCCGCCCCCAGGGAGACTCTAAGAATAAAGGATCTGGGTGATCTTCCCCACAATGAACTCTGGCAGGGGTTTGTCTTCAACGGCGAGAAGGTGGGCTTCGCACACCTGAAAATTGTACCTATGCCCGAGGTAAGCCAGTATCAAATTCTTTCGGAAGCCTATTTGCGTCTCCGCTTTATGGGAATGGATAAACATATATCAATGAAAAGTGACGACAAGGTCAGGTCTGATCTTACGCTGGTTTCCTTCCACTACGAACAGAAAATGGATGAAAAGCCTTTGATACTCGATGGTAAAACTACTGATAACAAATTAATGATGCTTCAGAAAAGCGGTGGTGCGGAAAAGTCGGCGGAGATAGATCTGACCGGCCCGCTCTACCCTACAAGTGTTATCAATCTCTATCCTGTTCTCAAGGGTATGGAAGTGGGCGCTCACTATCGCTATCGTGTGTATGATCCCCAGACCCAGTCCATGGCGGAAGTGACTCAATCGGTCATTGCCTTTGAAGAGAGTAAAAAGCTTTCTCTTGAGCCCGCCTTCAAGATTGAAACGCACATGCACGGTCACAGTGCTTCCAGCTGGATTAACATGAAGGGAGAGACCATTTTTGAGCTGGGGATGGGAGGAATTATAATCACCTACAAGGAAGATGAAAAGAGTGCGAAAAGTTTTCTGGCGGAAGCAAGCATGAATAAAAAAGACCTCATCTTCGACTTCAGCCTTGTCAAGACCGACACACCGATAACCTGTCCGAGGAAGGCGGTCTTTCTGGAGATGTCCGCCGAGGGATTATCCGGACATTTGCCACCGCTTCAGGGGCCAAATCAGGAGGCCTCGGAACAAATAATCAATGGAAAACCAGTGACAGTGTTTCGCCTCCACGGTGTATTGCCGCCGAAACAAGAGGCCCGCGAAGAGCCTCTCCCAAAAGGGGATAATCTCCTTTACCTTGCCGCGACGCATCATATTGAAAGCGGGCATCCGGAGATCAAAAGGACCACACATGAGATCCTTCAGGGTACCCTCACTTCTTCCGAAAAAGTAGACCGTCTGGTGAAATGGGTTTCGTCCGAAATTAAGGATGAAGTGGTAGACAGCTTCTCGGCAGTAGAAGTATTGCACACCCGGAAAGGAGAATGCCAGGCGCACGCCATGCTGTATACCGCCATGGCAAGGGCGGCAGGCATACCGACGAAAATGGTCGGAGGCATCGTGTATATGGAAGGAATGGGATTTCTCTACCATAGCTGGGCGGAAAGTTATATAGGGAGATGGATCGCGGTAGACCCGACCTTCAACCAGGTGGGAGTTGATGCGGCGCATATCAAGTTAGTAGAAGGACATGACTGGACATCCCTCCTGCCGCTCGGAAAGGTCGTAGGACAGGTAAAGATAAAAATAAGAAATTACTCTTGCAGCCAGTAGCATCATATTAAAGGAGTCTCCATGAATCGCAGAGATTTTCTCAAGGCCACCATAGTCTCCGGTGTCGCCTTCAGCGTTCCCGGCGCAATACACCCCTTTCTCGGTTCTCTGAACGCAGCGGAGAAGACCGACCTCGCCGTTGCCCACGGTATGCGCCCTGCTGCAACTACAAAAGCCGCCATTGACGCGCTGGGAGGGATCAAGAAATTTATATCCCGCGGAGATATCGTCGTAGTCAAGCCAAACATCGGCTGGGACAGAACACCGGAATACGCGGCTACTACAAACCCGGAGGTCGTCTCCACGGTAGTCAGGCTCTGTTATGAAGCGGGGGCGAAACAGGTAAAAGTTTTTGACTATACTGTGGGAGACCCCAGGCGGTGTTACAAGCAGAGCGGCATTGCCGATGCAGCCGCCGCAGTCGGGGGAATTGTCAGCTATGTAGATNNCTTTCCACCCTTACCCTCGGCATGAAGAACTGGATGGGAATCATGGGCGGGTCCAGGGGCAGAATTCACCAGAAAATCGAGGGGAGCCTTGCTGACGTCGCCATGTTCATGAAACCCACCCTCATTATACTCGACGCGGTACGCATTCTGATCGATAACGGCCCCCAGGGAGGAAGCCTCTCCGATGTAAAACAGCTCAACACGATTGTCGCCGGCAAGGATCAGGTGGCGGTCGACGCGTTTGGAGCCACCCTCTTCGGCCTGAAGGGTAAGAATATCGGTTCTGTCGTCGCGGGACACAAAGCAGGACTCGGTGTAATGGATTTGTCGAAAGTGAAGATTAAGAGGATTTCCGTCTAATGATCAGCAAAATCCGCATCACCACCCAGGGCATTTTTTTTCTCATCTTTGTGTGGCTTTTCCTGCAAACGGAATCGAAAGGCGCCAATGACCTCGGCTACCCAGTAAAGATCTTTCTGGACGCGGACCCGCTGATCTTTATCACCACAATCCTCTCCAGCCGCACGTGGTATGAAACATTTTTCCTCGCTCTTTTTGTGGTCATCGCGACGCTCATTCTGGGGAGAGTCTTCTGCGGCTGGGTATGTCCCCTGGGGACACTTCATAACACAGTGGGAGCACTGAAAAGGAAGCAGCCAAAAACGATCCGCGCACACTGGCACCGGTTCAAGTATTACGTCCTTTTTTTTCTTCTCGCGTCATCCCTGTTCACACTCCAGCTTACCGGCATCGTTGATCCCATGTCCCTCCTCATCCGGTCTTTTTCTCTGGCGGTGTATCCATTGGTCAGCTACGCGACGGCCGCCACATTTGACATGTTCTATGCAACAAACCTTCCTCCCCTGGTCACCACCTCGGAGTTCATCTACTCGCTCCTGAAAAAACTTTTTCTCCCTTTCCAGCAGCCCTTCTTCCTCCAGAGCGCATTTGTGGGCCTCTTATTTTTTCTCATTCTGGGGCTCAATCTCTGGGAAAAACGCTTCTGGTGTAAGTATCTCTGTCCCCTTGGCGCACTTCTGGGCATCTTTTCCAGGCATGCCTTTCTCAAAAGATCCGTGAGCGAAGGATGCAACAACTGCGGGGCCTGCGCGCACGTCTGCCAGGGAAATGCCTTTCCCGACATGAAAGACGCCTGGAAAAATACGGAATGCC
>JAFNGM010000051.1:0-2798 GCA_017885225.1 Syntrophaceae bacterium
ACAAGCAGCGAGAATGGGAAGTTGGCGGTGACCTCGGATGGGCGAATTAATGTACCAAGGTCAGTGCCGCGCGTTGTCCGTTATTTAATTGCGCGCTTCTGCGAATGGGACGTAGCAAAGCCGGATGAATATCGTTACCACGTAACAGTCGGGTCGCTAAAAAAGGCCGGGGAGCAGAGACTCAGAGCAGGACAACTACTCAGTCTGCTGGCAAAGAACTCCGCCTGCGAGATCCCGCCTGCCTTTATCAGAGCGCTCAAACGCTGGGAGCATAACGGGACAGAGGCGCGCATGCAGGTTCAGACTATTTTAAGGGTCAGCCGGCCGGAAGTGCTGGAAGAGCTGCGCAAATCCAAGGCAGGCCGATTCCTGGGCGAGATACTCGGCCCGGTTACGGCAATCATTAAGCCGGGCGCGCAGTCAAAAGTACAGGCCGCACTGACAGAATTGGGCCTTCTGGTGGATGAAAGTCATGAGGATTGATCTCAAGGAAACCCATGCTCTTTACTCGCCAGGTAAGATATAATTTCCTTGCGAAACAAACCTTTTCGTGGACAGCAGAATCTTCTCAAATCCAGAGAAGCTCCTGTTACTTGAAATAACATTTGGTCTTTTTTTTGAAACCTTAACAAGAGCCTGGTTTGAATGGGCATAAATGTGATTTTTGGAATCGGAACAGATATTATCGAGATAAAGCGAGTGGAGAAACTGGTTGCCAGGGGCGGGCAATACCTGGAAACCATTTTCACTGAAAAAGAAATGGATTATTGTGAGGCCAGGGCGAGAAAGCAGGAACACTATGCTGCACGCTATGCCGCCAAAGAAGCCGTCCTGAAGGCGCTGGGAACCGGATGGCGAGGCGGCCTGGCCTACTCTGATATCGAAATAATCCATGAGGAATCGGGCAGGCCTGTGGTCTCTGTACGAGGAGAAGTAAGGAAGTTTTTTGACCAACATCAAATCCGGAAAACTTCAATATCCCTGTCGCATACCAAGGAAATCGCCATTGCGGTCGTCATCCTGGAAAACGAATTGGAGCATTGATCTATGTCGAACATCGGATCATACGAAGAAAGGCTGAAGAACTTCGATTGGTCAATCGCAGAAAAGGAACTCGGATACAAAGAAGGGGGAGTGATAAACATTGGCTGGTATTGTTCAGACCGCATCTGCAAGATGGGCAATGGGGATAAAACGGCGCTCTTATGGGAAAATGCGGCGGGAGAAGAAAAACGCTATACGTACAACGATATTCGGGTTTTCAGCAACTCGATTGCCACCTTCCTCCGCCGGCTTGGCTTAAAAAACGAGGATCGCGTCTGTCTCTTCATGGATCGCATTCCAGAACTGTATATTGGGTTGGTAGGGATCCTGAAAATAGGGGCGATAGCGCAACCCTTATTCTCGGCATTCGGTGACGAATCTCTTTTCATACGATTGGAGAACGCGGGGACCTCTGCAATCATCACCCAAAGAAAACATGCCCTCAAAGTCCGCAAAATCATCAACCGTCTGCCGGATCTGAAGCATATCATTATTGTTGACCACGATGGAATAAAGGAGCTGAAGGAAAAGGAAATTGCCTTTTCGATGGAAGCCGAAAGGGTGGAGGAGTTGGAACTCTTCCCGACAAAAGCCGAATCTCCGTCCCTATTACATTACACATCCGGGACAACCGGCATGCCCAAAGGGGTACAGCATGTCCATTACTCTCTCATTTCCCAATATCTGACGGCAAAATGGGTGCTGGATATTACCGAGAATGACATCTATTGGTGTACCGCGGATCCAGGGTGGGTCACCGGAACATCCTACGGCATTATTGCACCCTGGGCATTGGGAGTAACCCAGTGCGTGCTTGATTCTGGATTTTCAGCGGAGATCTGGTACCGTTTCATTCAAAAATACAAGGTTACAGTCTGGTATTCAGCGCCGACAGCAATCCGCTCACTAATGAAAGCAGGTGACCAGATCGTCAGGCAATTTGACCTATCCTGCTTGCGTCATTTGATCAGCGTGGGCGAGCCTCTCAACGCGGAAGCGGTGGTTTGGTCCGAAAAGGTGTTTGGGCTGCCATTTCACGATTCTTACTGGCAAACAGAAACCGGCTCGATCATGATCACGAATTTTCCGGGCATGAAAATCAAGCCGGGCTCCATGGGGAAACCATTTCCAGGGATCACTAGTACGGTGGTAAAACCGGAGACCTTTGAACCGATCCATGAACCAGGCGTGATCGGTCTGATCGCTTTCCGCCCCGGGTGGCCTGCCATGATGAGAACATATTGGAAAAATGAAGAAACCTACAACGGGAAATTCAAGAACGGCTGGTATCTTCCCGGGGACCGGGCGCGGATTGACACAGATGGATATTTCTGGTTCATCGGCCGGGACGATGATATCATCAATACGGCAGGGCACCTGGTAAGCCCATTTGAGGTCGAATCAGCCTTGCTGGAGCACCCTGCGGTGGCAGAATCGGCGGTTGTCTCCAAGCCGGACGAGATCAACATGGAGGTTGTCAAAGCCTTTGTAACTTTGAAGCCGGGGTTTACGGTATCGGAAGAACTGGAACTGGACATCATGAACTTCATTCGCAGAAAGCTGTCCTCCCTGGCAATGCCGCAGGAGGTTGAATATGTGGATTCACTCCCGAAAACGCGTAGTGGAAAGATCATGCGCCGTTTGTTGCATGCAAAAGAATGGGGTGAAGAGATAGGAGATGTCTCAACCCTCGAGAACGACTGAATCAGTGTTCTATATGGTATTTTGGGAAGACGGGATTCGCCCTGGGATAA
>JAFNGM010000051.1:2807-4695 GCA_017885225.1 Syntrophaceae bacterium
CTGGTGGATTCATTTTCCATGGTCTCTCTAAAGCGTTTCCTGGAAGTGAAGTATAAAATCTCCATTCCGGATGAGGACGCGTCGCCGGAGGCCTTCGACAGCGTGAACAAGATTTCCGATCTCGTAAAACGCTTTATATCATAAGACCCAACATGTCCTAAATCCAGAAGCATACCAGATACGTCAGTGAACCATAATTTCAAAAGGCGGTAGAAGGGCTTGAGGAAAGGAGAAAACAATGAGCTACAGTGAGCATACGCGCGGGATTTACCAGCAGCGGCTTAACGATATTCGTGAGGCGGGACTGTTCAAACAAGAGCGTTTCATCCATTCTCCGCAAGCTGCAGACATCGAAGTCGAGTTCCCAAGCGGGGCTGACCTTAAAAAGGTGATCAATGTCTGTGCCAACAATTACTTGGGGCTTTCCAGCCATCCGGAGGTGGTCAAGGCGGCCCACGAGGGTCTGGATACGCGCGGGTATGGCATGTCTTCGGTCCGTTTCATTTGCGGGACCCAGGATATCCACCGGGAACTTGAAAAGGTGGTAACAGATTTCCTGGGAACCGAGGATACGATCCTCTTTCCATCCTGCATGGATGCCAACGCCGGTGTGTTTGAAGCGATTCTGACCAAGGATGATATTATGATCTCCGATCGTTTGGTGCATGCCTCCATTGTTGATGGGATGCGCTTGTGCAATGCGGAGCATGACACCTATAAACACGGGGATATGGAGCACCTGGAGAAAAAACTTCAGCAATTTCAAGATAAACGACTGCGCGTGATCATAAATGATGGGGTTTATTCAATGGATGGAGACACGGCGAAGCTTGACGAGGTTGTCCGGCTTGCCGAAGCTTATGATGCACTGGTGTTCGTGGACGATTCGCATGCCTCCGGGTTCATCGGCAAAACCGGGCGTGGAACCCATGAAAAATGCGGTGTCGTCGGAAAAATGGATATTATCACAACCACTTTCGGGAAGGCACTGGGAGGAGCTTCGGGGGGCTGTGTTTCCGGGCGAAAAGAAATCGTGGAAATGTGCCGGCAGAGAGCACGTCCCTATCTATTCTCCAACGCCATGGCGCCTGTGATCATATCAGGCGTACTGAAAGCGTTTGAGATCCTGAAGCGAAGCACGGAATTGCGTGACAAGTTGGAAGAGAATGCGCATTACTGGCGCAGAGGTCTCACCGAGGCCGGCTTCATCCTGAAGAAAGGCGATACACCCATCGTGCCGGTCATGCTTTTCAATGCAAAACTCTCGCAAGATTTCTCCAGGGACCTTTATGGAGAAGGCATTTACGCCATCGGCTTCTTCTTCCCTGTGGTTGCAAAGGGTCAGGCGCGTATTCGTACGCAGCTTTCAGCCGGTCATGAAAAGCATCACCTTGACAAAGCCCTCGAGGCATTCAGTAAAATTGGGAAGAAATACCAGATCCTGGGTAAGACCGAGGAAGAGATTGTTAGCATGTATGGATTGTAAACAAAATATTTTTGTATCTCAGGTCAAGCATCTCCTGATATCGAAGGAGATGCTTTTCCTTGCATAAAAAACATTATCAGTGAGGTGAAAGATGTCAGCACATTTGGACTGGTTGCATGACGAGTTGCAGGCATTGGGGGATGCCGGACTTTACAACAATATCCGGACGATCAGCTCCCCGCAGGGGGCATGGCTAAAGATCGAAGGCCGCAGGGTTTTAAATTTCTGCTCGAATAATTNNGAGGCAGCCAAGAAAGCAATCGACCAGTATGGGGTTGGCCCGGGTGCGGTCCGCGTTATTTCAGGAACCAATGATCTCCATATTGAACTTGAACGAAGGAATGCAAAATTCAAGGCTGTTGAAACTGCTCTCTCGCTCCAGTCCGGGTTCCAGGCCAATGC
>JAFNGM010000052.1:0-1989 GCA_017885225.1 Syntrophaceae bacterium
GTCGGGGCGATTACCCGGTAGTTTATGGGACGGCATAGTGAGCGGTAAAACACAAAACGCTGCAAAATTGCACTCTCATAATTCTTTTCCCGTATACTTTCTTCGACACGGTTAAGATCAACGTAATCAAGAAGATGGTAGTCATATTTATCCTTAAATATCTCCGCGATCATCTCCTCGGCGTTTTTAAGATAGCCGCACATAATATGACTACCATATTCTCGATGTTGTGGATCTTAACCGTGTCGAAGAAAGTATACGGGAAAAGAATTATGAGAGTGCAATTCTGCAGCGTTTTGTGTTTTACAGATCACTATGCCGTCCCATAAACTACCGGGTAATCGCCCCGACGGAAGACATGCTCAATAAGGATATGATGTTCCGTAAGGAGATTGAGGGGAGTCTCCAGGTATATTTTAAGATATTTGTTACCACCTCTCGGCATATACGATCGTTCATGAAATACGAGTCCCGTCTATCGGATTTAGGAATAAAACTGCCCACCTGGCTAAGAGAAAAAGTAAAGCTTTATCTGGGTGAATCGAAAGGGGAATATGTTAGTTCGCCGTGAGATGGATTTAATTCTGTAATCCTTACGGAGCTTTTCCGCCGTTGTCAACGAGTGCTTTCACCGCCTCGAGGCCGTATGGCGAACCCTCCTCAATGGCCTTTAACACCGTACCGCCGCCTGTGAAGAAATAGTATTTCGAATTATCCAGCGTCGATAAATAAAGGCCGGGGCACAGATTTTTAAACTCCTGAAGCGTATCCCCATCATGCCTTTTGAGTTCGNNAAANNCCCNTTGAANGTCAACNCTTTNGTCNNCACAAGATATTGTGCCGGTGTGTGATGGTGGAGAACAGTGATATTGTAAAAGGGGACCGGGCGCCGTCGATTGTCGCATGCGATGCAGATATTTGTGATTTGCCGGAACTCAAAAGGCATAGTTGAGCCTTTTTCGGACCCACCCGTCTCCTGCGCCTCTTGTTTGTGATTCGTTATGCTGGGATATATGCGTCCCACGGATATTCGGGGTCTATATAGTAATGATCGTCATTGATGGGAATTTGAGAGTGATCATCCATGACGTATTCAACGGATGGCGGGGCGTGAGCTTTAGGCAGGGGTTTTGATTTCACAAGCCATAGCCCCAGGTGTTCAAGAATAGCCATGATTAAATCCTGATCATCGATGGAACTGATGATCCGCATTTTTCCTTTGCACTGGGGGCATATCAGGGGATCTACTTCATATATTTTCTGAATCAGCCTGGCCCATTTTCTCCGGTGCGCTTTTGCATCCTCTTCCGATTCAATGATGCATGGTATGCAGCCGGGCAAGTACTACCCCAAACACAAATTGCAGCACCTGGCCCGCCAAATTGCCGCCGATCAGCCACTTTGAACTACTTCGTATTGATTGATTGAGGCTCATTTGGTGAGGCTTGTGAGTACAGGGATAGGAACAAGTATTGCGCGCCAATAGTCATTGGCGTAGAGCTCAGTCTAATTACTGCGGCGACGCAAGCAGGTTGTCAAAATAGGCTACTGTCTTCTTGAGACCTTCTTCGAGCTCGACCTTCGGCAACCATCCGAGGTATTCCCGAGCGCGGGTGATGTCGGGTTTGCGCTGCATCGGGTCATCAGTTGGAAGCGGGCAAAATACGAGCCGTGACTTGGTGCCAGTTAGGTCGATAATCTTCTCTGCAAGTTGGCGAATGGTGAATTCGCGCGGGTTGCCCAGATTGATCGGGCCGGCGACCGCGGATGGACTGCGCTCATCTGGTGTCAGTTCCATGAAGCGAACCATCGCTAAACAACGTGAGATCTTCACCGCGCAGTGCCTGAACGATAAAATTGCTGACCACGCGCCCATCATTAGGGTGCATCCGCGGATCGTAGGTGTTAAATATGCGTGCACCTCGGATCTCCACCTTGTGCTGGCGGTGATAGTCAAAGAATAGCCCTCTGTGCCAATATAAGTGAGAC
>JAFNGM010000052.1:2059-3161 GCA_017885225.1 Syntrophaceae bacterium
CAGGATGCTTTCTGCTTCTGAGGTGACTGAGAAGCCTGTTCGCCGGAGGTTCACTGCGGAATACAAGCGGCGGATACTTCGGGAAGCGGAGTTCTGCAAGGAACCTGGACAGATGGGCGCCCTCCTGCGCCGGGAAGGGTTATACTCATCCAATCTGACCACATGGCAGCGCCAGGCGGAAAGGGGAACCCTGGAGGCCCTTTCCCCGAAGAAGCGGGGACCGAAAGAACAGAAACCCGATCCTTCGGCTCGCCGGATTGCCGAGTTAGAGAAAGAGAACCAGAAGTTGAGGCATAAGCTCAGGCAGGCGGAGATGATCATTGAGGCTCAAAAAAAAATCGCCGAGATNNCCGATCAGGACGAAGAGAGGAGCTCATGATAATTGCCGAATCCTTAGCAAAAGAGGTCAATGTGAAGCAGGCCTGCGCTGCGTTGACGATCCCCCGGTGCGGTTTCTACCGTTGGCAGCGTTGGGACGAAAAACGGATGAACGAAAGAAATCGTCCCGTTTCTCCCCTGGCCTTATCCGAAGAAGAAAAACAGTCTGTCCTGGATGTTCTTCATTCTGACCGTTTCGTCGATAGGGCGCCGCAGGAGGTATATGCGGCCCTGCTGGATGAAGGGACATACCTGTGTTCTGTGAGAACCATGTACCGGATCTTGGATAACCATGACGAAGTGAAAGAACGGAGGAATCAGCTTCGCCATCTTTCCTATAAGAAACCGGAACTGATCGCCGCGGCCCCCAATCAACTCTGGTCCTGGGACATTCCAAAACTTAAAGGGCCGGTGAAGTAGACGTACTTNNATCAACTGATCATCCATTCCGATCGAGGACCCAGCATGACATCGAAATCTGTGGCCCTGCTCCTGGCCGATCTGGGGATTACGAAAAGCCTGTCACGGCCTCATGTGAGTAATGACAACCCCTATTCNNTGAAATACCGGCCGGAGTTTCCGGAGAGGTTCGGCTGTGCCGAGGATGCCCGGTTTTTCTGTCAGGATTTTTTCCGCTGGTACAATACCGACCATTACCATTCCGGAATAGGTTTCCTGACCCCGGAGAATGTCCACTATGGACGGGCTGAACAAATTATCAAAG
>JAFNGM010000053.1 GCA_017885225.1 Syntrophaceae bacterium
GTCTTTCCCTCCGACTGGACATCCACTACCTGGCCTCCCACCATGCCGAAATAGCCTGCCGCTTCAGCGACATCATGGATTACCGCAAGGAGCTTTTCCGGCGCAACCTTTCCTGGCAGTGTTCTCTCAGACATAAGACAAAAGGCCTCTGTAAGCAGGGCATCACCGGCCAGGATGGCAATATCTTCACCAAACACCTTGTGGTTCGTAAGCCTTCCTCTCCGATAATCATCGTCATCAATAGCGGGAAGGTCATCATGAATAAGCGAATAGGTGTGGATAAGCTCCAGCGCACAGGCGACTGGCAGGACCGATTCCATATCGCCGCCCACCGCCTCAGCAGAGGCCATACATAAAATCGGTCTGATTCTCTTTCCTCCTGCAAACACGCTATACCGGACCGCTTTAAAAATCACCGGCGGATAGTTTTCTTCGGAAGGGAGATATCTCTCCAATGCATCGTCGGTAATTTTCTTTCGTGCCTCCAGATATGCGCTCAGTGATATACTATGACTCGGACTCATTATCATCCACCTTGAAAGGCTTAATCACCAGGTCCTCTCCCTGTTTGAGGAGTATATCTACCCTTCGCTCCGCTTCATCGAGTTTACGGGAACATACACGGGCGAGTTTTATTCCCTCTTCAAACGCCTTGAGAGATTCTTCCAGGCCCATATCGCCTGTCTCCATTCTTCTCACTATTTCTTCCAATCTTCCCAGGGCTTCTTCAAATTTATCTTTTGCCATAATTACTCACTCCTTATGAACATCCGTTACTTTCGCTTGAAAACTGCCCGAGGCAACCTTGATGTCCACGCTGCTGTCAACGGCAACCAATGTTGCGTCCTTCACGATCACACCTTCAGGAAGCTTCCTCACCACGCTATACCCCCTTTTAAGAACGGCCAGAGGACTTAATGTATCAAGCGCAACCATGAATGTCATTACGCGCACTTTAAGTCGTTCCACAATCCCGTACCAAGCGGCTATCATATTCTTCCTCGCAATTTCAAGGATAAACCGATGATCCCGGATTCTCACAAAGGGATTGGCATGGTGCAGGCGGACTTCAAGATTGTTAAGCCTTGGCTTCTGGATGGCTTTTTTATAGTCAAGGCTCAGTTTCAGCCTGTCCAGACGGTCATCGATCAGCAACCTAAGGTCTGCTATCCCCCTTTTCGGGTCTTTCACCCTTCCTTCTGACAGTGTTACCTGATCACGAAGCGCTGCCAGCATGCGGCGCTGATGATTTATCAATCGCATCACAAGAGTTTCCAGTGACGAGACAAGCTCCCTCCTCACCGGAACAGCGAGTTCGGCTGCCGCTGATGGCGTCGGTGCCCGGAGATCGGCTACAAAATCCGTAATGGTAAAATCTATCTCATGACCGACTCCGGAAATGATGGGAATCCCGGAACGGAAAATCGCCCTGGCCACACCCTCATCATTGAAGGGAGCAAGATCCTCGAGTGAACCCCCGCCTCGCGCAATGATAATCACATCAACGTCCTCCATTGACTGCATAAGATCAATAGCCATGATAATCTCATGCGGCGCCTCTATCCCCTGTACCCTCACCGGCGCAAGAAGAATATCCACGGAAGGAAACCGACGCCGGGTAATATTCAAAATATCCTGGATTACTGCTCCCGTGGGAGACGTGATCACACCAATTTTGCGGGGGAGAAAGGGTATAATTTTTTTGTGGGCAGGATCAAAGAGACCCTCTGCCAGGAGGCGGGCTTTCAGTTGTTCAAATGCCTTCTGAAGAGCGCCCAGACCCCTTGGTTCTAATGCATCAACAATCAACTGATATTCACCCCGCGGATGATATACGCTCACTCTCCCGCCACAGATAACGCTCATCCCCTCCTCCAGATCAAACTGGGGAACCCTTGTCCAGGAAAACGCCCTTTGACCAGGAAAGGATTTAAAAATAACGGCCCTTATCTGGCTTTTCTCATCCTTGAGAGTGAAGTACATATGTCCGGATGCGGGACGGCGCAGGTTGGAAACCTCTCCCTCCACCCAGAGGGCATCGAAACTCTCTTCCAGAATACGTTTTATATTCTCATTTAACTGCGTAACGGTAAGTATTTCCTTCATATAATGTGCAACTATCAGATATTCCTCTCGCTGACAAGAGTGATTTTGATCGACACAAAGCCACACAGCTGCGTTCAAAGTCTCAATTGACATTTGTATGGTCATGGTTTAATAGACCAAGGAATAGCATACTCACCGAGGAGATTATGAAAAAGGAAGATTACCTGAAAACGCCGATCGAGCACATTGATATGAAAGCATTTGATGCGGGAAATATCATCGATGCCATGCGGGGAATGTCTTTCTCTGCCAGAGATTTGGCCGTAGCTGCAGATATTTATGACAGGATGCTGGGCGATAGAGAATGCGTGATCATTCTCACCATAGCGGGCAGCACAAGCGCCGGGGGCTGCATGCATATATATACAGATCTTGTAAAGCATAATATGGTGGATGTAATAGTCGCTACGGGCGCCACAATTGTCGACATGGATTTTTTTGAAGCCCTGGGATTCAGACACTACCAGGGTACGCCGCATGGTGATGACCGGGAATTAAGAAAACACTACATCGACAGGATATACGATACGTATATCGATGAGGCAGAGCTCCAGGTCTGTGATAAAACAGTCACTGAGATTGCTGATTCTCTGTCTCCAGGGCCTTATTCCTCCCGGGAATTTATTCAAGAGATGGGGAAATTCCTCACGATAAAAGCCGTGAAGAAAAATTCCCTGGTGCAGGTCGCCTATGAACATGATGTTCCGATTTTCTGTCCTGCTTTTTCCGATAGCAGCGCCGGATTCGGTCTCGTCCTCCATCAGTACCGGCGGCCGGAAAAGCACGTATCCATTGATTCCGTAAAGGATTTTCGCGAGCTGACCTTGATTAAGATCAAGGCGAAGACGACGGGGCTTCTCATTATCGGGGGAGGCGTTCCCAAAAACTTTGCCCAGGATACGGTAATTTGTGCNNTGCACAAATACGCCGTGCAGATTACCGTGGCGGACGTGCGGGATGGGGCCTGTTCCAGCTCCACACTAAAAGAGGCAGCGTCATGGGGAAAGGTGGATATGGCCTGTGAGCAGATGGTCTATGCCGAAGCGACCTCTGTACTGCCGCTTCTGGCAAGCTACGCCTACCACAAGGGAACCTGGAAGAAACGAAAGAAGAGGCGATTTGCGAAGATGTTTTAAAAAAAAGGGTAAAAAATCTTGATTTTGTAAAAATTCTATTATAAAAGACGCCTTCACTAAAAATTACTACTGGACTCCTTGTTCGAACAACATTTCGGACTTTAGAGCCATAAGGAGGAAAAATTGAAAAGATACGAAACCCTGTTTATTGTCCACATTGACCTGCCTGATGACGAACTCAACAGCCTCATTGAACGATATGGTGCAATAGTTACCGCCTATAAAGGCACTATCGTGAAAATTGAAAAATGGGGCAAAAGAAGATTAGCCTACGAAATCAAAAAACAGACAAACGGATATTACGTCATGATCGATTATGCGGGNNGAACTGGAAAGAAATTTCAAAATTGATGATAAGATACTGAAATTCATGACTATAATGAAGGATAACAACGTTGATCTGGCAAAAATAGAAAAAGAAAAACAGGAAGAAATTCAGGCGAAAGCGCAACGTACGGCACCGAAGGCGGAAAGCCAAATCATTCCTGCAGAAACCTC
>JAFNGM010000054.1 GCA_017885225.1 Syntrophaceae bacterium
CGCCTTGTCCATGGTTTGCTTAAAGTGCGGGTGAAGCCCTACTATCTCTACCAGTGCGATCCGATTCCCGGTTCATCACACTTCCGCACTTCCGTAAAGGCGGGGCTTGATGTTATCGAGGGTCTGCGCGGCCATACGAGCGGCTATGCAGTTCCTACCTATGTTATCGACGCCCCCGGAGGTGGCGGAAAAATCCCTCTGCTTCCCGACTACCTCATCGGCAGGGATGGCAATGATCTCATCCTGAGAAACTATGCGGGCAACCCATATCGTTACCCTGACTGCCAGGCGCCACAAGAAATCCATCAATAAGGTATGACAGTGAAGATTGGAATCACTTACGACCTCCGCGATGATTATCTTGCCGAAGGATATTCCGCGGAAGAAACGCTGGAGTTTGACCGGGCAGATACGATAGACGCCATTGAACAGACATTGCAGTATTTAGGATATCTGACTGTCCGCATAGGTAATATAAAGTCGC
This sequence comes from Syntrophaceae bacterium, assembly GCA_017885225.1. GTDB lineage: Bacteria > Desulfobacterota > Syntrophia > Syntrophales > UBA2185 > UBA2185. Next base: position 485 of record JAFNGM010000054.1, read on the forward strand.
TGATCAAGAGACTCGCGGCCGGTGATAGATGGGATATGGTATTCAACATCGCCGAGGGATTGGAGGGGCTCGGTCGGGAGGCCCAGGTTCCCGCCCTCCTCGATGCGTATAAAATCCCCTACACCTTTTCTGATCCTCTTATACTGTCCCTCACCCTTCATAAAGGCATGACGAAACACGTCATTCGGGACCTCCGTATCCCAACCCCTGATTTCGTTGTCATTGAGAAAAAAGGGGATATAGACAAAATCGCATTGCCATTTCCTCTCTTCGCCAAGCCTGTAGCCGAAGGTACGAGCAAGGGTATTACGGCTTCCTCAAAGATCACTTCACGGAAGAAGCTTTTCCATGTGTGCCGGAACCTTTTATCCACATTCCATCAACCGGTGCTCGTCGAAAAATTTCTTCCAGGCCGGGAATTCACCGTCGGTATTGTTGGTACAGGGGAAGACGCTGTCATACTCGGCGTAATGGAAGTTCATCTTAAAGAGAATGCCGAGCAGGATGTGTACTCTTACATCAACAAAGAGAACTGTGAGGAGCTTGTGGAATACCGGCTGGTTAATGATACCTTGGCGCACACGGTTCGAGAAACAGCCCTCGCTGCATGGCGCGGTCTTGGCTGCCGGGACGCAGGCAGAGTCGATCTCCGTGCTGATGTCCAGGGAATACCGCATTTCCTGGAAGTGAATCCCTTGGCGGGATTACATCCGGAACATTCAGATCTTCCCATTATCTGTAATCTTGCGGGGATTACCTATTACGAACTCATCGATATGATCATGCGTTCAGCGCTGAAACGTCTCCATAAAAATCCTCCTGTTTCCCGNNATGGGTATGCCATGAAGGTTGTTGTTTTATACGGTGAAGTTTCGGCAGACGCCGGCATAGACGAGAAGGATGTTCTGGTGCAGGTCGCCGCGGTATCATCGGCGCTTACGGATCTGGAATACACACCCATCATTCTTCCCCTTTCCCTGAATTTTCTCCCCTCAATCGATGCGATAAAAAAAATACAGCCATCTTTCGTGTTCAACATTGTGGAGACGCTCGCAGGGCAGGGAAGCCTGATTCACATGGCTCCGTCTCTTTTGGAATATCTCGATATCCCTTACACCGGCGCCGGGACGGAAGCAATGTTCCTCACTTCAAATAAAGTCCTCGCGAAACAGCGCTTGCATGCCGCAGGCATAGCAACACCCCCATTATTTATCCCGGTCAGTACCGTTGGAAGCTCTTTTGTCGAAGGCACCTATATAATCAAGTCTGTCTGGGAACATGCGTCCACGTGGCTGGACGAAGCTTCGATCATTTCTGCACGAGACATGGACAGCATCCATCACGCTATCCAATCGCAGAAGAAAAAGCTCGGCATGGGGTGTTTTGCGGAAATATTTATTGAGGGAAGAGAATTTAATCTTTCACTCCTGGCCGGAGAAAGAGGACCGGAAGTACTTCCCCCTGCCGAGATCAGATTTGAAGATTTCCCGCCAGGAAAAGCCAGGGTGGTAGACTATCGCTCCAAATGGGTGGAAGATTCTTTTGAATATCATCATACGCCGCGGAATTTTAATTTTTCTCAAGAGGACGAGCCATTGCTTCTTCAATTGATCGATTTGGCAAGGCAGTGCTGGCATGTGTTTGAATTGCGGGGATACGCCCGGATCGATTTCCGGGTAGACGGTACAGGCCGCCCCTGGGTGCTGGAGGTGAACACAAATCCGTGCCTGTCTCCGGACGGAGGGTTTTATGCCGCTGTGGAGCGATCCGGTTTGACCTTTACTCAGGCCATCGAACGGATTATAGAAGATATAAGAAAAGGGCCATGAGGATTCAAGGGACCGAGGAGTAAAGGGTTCGAGTGAATATTTAAAAATTAACAATTGAACCCTTGAATACTCTTGCATCCCGATCGGAGAAGAACATAGACGCAGTTATCGCGAAGAGGCTTTCATGAAAGATTTTTTACCAACCCGGAGACGGTAACATCATATATTTCAAGGCCATTCAACCTGAAATATATTATTAATACTCATCAAAGAATTTATCATCAAAACTTATTGCTTTTTTGGCAATAATTCGGTAGATAGCAGTCGCCAATATAAGCGTGGCAACACACGCATCGATAATATCCCTTTTGTGAACGGATCTTACATAATACATCGTTATGGAGGACAGATCCTATGCGATTCATTCCCAGAGAAGAAAAATTTTACGATCTTTTTGAAGAACTCATCAATAAAATCGAAGAGGGGGGGAAGATGTTTCTGGAAATGGTGGAAACGTATGAATATCCCCTGCCGAAGATAACCAAACTCAAGGAAATTGAACACGAGGCGGATGTCATTACCCACAGAACCTACGAAAAAATGCATAAGACATTCCTCACTCCCTTAGATCGCGAAGACATTTATGACCTGGTCAATAAGATGGACAGTATCCTGGATATGATCGAAGCCTCTGCGGCCCGCATGCATCTCTATAAAGTGAAGCATCCCTCCAAGGTGATCGTTGAGCAGGCGAAGATTTTAAATCAGGCTATCAATAAGGTGAAACTCATCGTCCATGCAATGAGAGATATGAAAAACTCCAAGATGATCATCGACGCCTGTGTGGAGATCAACACGCTTGAAAACGAAGGTGACATTGTCCTGAGATCAGCCATGGTAGATCTTTTTGAACATGAAAAAGACGCCATTGAACTGATCAAGTGGAAGGAAATCTTTGAACGCCTTGAAGAGGCTATCGATGTATGCGAAGATGTTTCTAACATTGTGGAAGGTATCGTTTTGAAACATGCCTGACGGCTTCTTCCCAAATCATTATGCCTGATTCATTCGCTTTTGTTGTTTTTCTTATTCTGGTAGCCCTGGTGTTCGATTTTCTCAATGGCTTCCACGATTCTGCTAACGCCATTTCCACCATTGTATCAACAAGGGTTCTCTCTCCAAGAAATGCGGTCCTCTGGGCGGCATTTTTCGAGTTTACCGCTGTTTTTTTTGTCGGTGTCCAGGTGGCCAAGACTGTTGGTACCGGTATCATTAATCCTGCTATTGTAGATAACCTCCTAATCTTGTCTGCCCTGACGGGCGCCATTACCTGGAATATCATCACCTGGTATTTCGGCCTGCCCAGCAGCTCCTCCCATGCCCTCATCGGCGGCCTCATTGGTGCCGGCGTTACGGAGGGCGGAATCAGCGTCCTCGTCTGGAGCGGTATCACAAAAACTGCCATTTTTATCGTGTTATCCCCTGTTATTGGTTTAATCCTCGGATTAACCATGATGATTTTAGTATTGAACATTAGCCGACACTCAACCGTGGCAGGATCTGACAGGCTGTTTCGAAAACTACAGCTTGTCTCGGCTGCCGTATACAGCATGGGTCACGGCACAAACGATGCCCAAAAAACCATGGGAATCATCGCCATGATTCTATACACCCAGGGTTATCTTGGGCCTACTTTTTATATCCCCTACTGGGTCATCATCTCATGTTATGTAGTGATCGCCCTCGGGATTATGTCCGGAGGATGGCGCATCGTCAAAACCATGGGCACCAAGATCACAAAGCTTAAACCTATGGGAGGGTTTTGCGCGGAAACGGCAGCAGCTGTTTCCATCATCGGAGCATCCATCGCCGGTATCCCCGTGA
>JAFNGM010000055.1:0-7268 GCA_017885225.1 Syntrophaceae bacterium
CCACACCAGGTGAATGCCTTCTTTTTCGATGATATTTTCCGGTTCCCGTATCCCGGCGGTATCGGTAAGCGTTACCGGCATGCCCCTGATGCTGATGATTTCTTCGATAAAATCTCTCGTCGTCCCGGGTATAGGCGTTACAATAGCGCGTTTTTCTCCAAGGAGCCTGTTTAAAAGACTTGACTTTCCCACATTTGGCCTTCCGGCAATGACGGCGTGAATGCCATCCCGGTATATTTTTCCTTCCCGGTATGTGAGGGCAAGTTGATGCAGTTCTTCGATAATGGGTTCTACTTTCCCGGCGAGCTCCGGGGGATTGAAAATTTCCACGTCCTCATCGGAAAAGTCGATGGACGTTTCCAGGGAAACGAGGACGTCAATTATCGATGTGCGGATCTTCTCAATCTTCTCGGCGAAATTTCCTTTGAGATGAGAAACAGCCAGTGCGAGACCCCGGTCTGTTTTTGCCGTTGTCATGTCCGCGATCGCCTCGGCCTGGGTAAGGTCGATCCGGTTATTCAGAAAGGCGCGTCGGGTGAACTCTCCAGGTTCTGCAAGACGGGCGCCCGCCTTCACAACTTCGGAAAGCACGGACTGCAGAATAACATAACCGCCGTGACAGTTGATCTCCAGTACATCTTCACCTGTATAAGAATGAGGCTTCATCATGAGCGCCATGAGAACCTCGTCGATTACCGTACCAGTTTCCGGCGAAATGATGTCCCCATGATAGAGATGATGGCTTCTGTAAGCATCATCCCCTTTTGACGACTTGAAGAGGAGGCGGGCAATATCTAAGGATTTTGGGCCGCTGACCCGTATGATACCGATTCCTCCCGCGCCGGGAGGGGTGGCAATGGCTGCTATGGTGTCTTCCAATCTCCACCTTTTTTGACGGGCATGATAACGATTTTTCGGAATTCACCTTCGCCCCGGCTTTTGGTAGTCAACGATTCGTCGTTTTGCAGGGCCAGATGGATGATGCGGCGGTCATGGGCGTTCATATGTCCGACGGTGAGGGCTTTCTTCGATTTTTTTACTTTTTCAGCGAGCTTTGCAGCCAAGGCGAGGAGTGAATCTTCTCTCCTCTTTCTGTATTCTTCCGTATCTACGACAATCATTTTCCGGTTATCTGCGTATTTGCTTATGGCCTTGTTCACGATATACTGAATAGCATCCAGATTCTGTCCTCTCTTGCCTATTAGCAAACCACTGCCGTCCCCCTTAATATTGAGGCTAATCATATCAGGTGTTTCTTCAATCGTTACGGGGCAATCGAGATTCATCCGCAGCAGAATGCCCTCGAGGATCTTTTTTGCCCTGATTGCTATGGTTTCATCCGTCGCGTCTTTCATCTTGGAAGCCGGGGCTGCATCTGCGGGGACAGAGGGCTTTTTTTGCACAGCCTTCTGTATTTGCTTCGCCGGTGTATCCATTGCCATATCGATGGACATGATGCTTGCTTTAATTTTTGCCTTTTTTGAACCCAAACCGAGGAATCCCGATGACCCATCATTAATGATTTCTATATGAAGCTTTTCCCGTGGTACCTTAAATTCAGCGCAGGCCTTTTCAATGGCCTCGTCTATTGTTTTTCCTTCAATTTCTGTAGAATCCATTACTCTTACCTCAACTCATAGTGGTCGTTTGTTAATATAGTATTGCTGCCCGATGCTCAGGATGTTTTGAAATAACCAGTAGAGAACCAGCCCTGAGGGGAAGCTGAGAAAAAGAAATGTAAAAAACACGGGCATCAACATCATAATTTTTTGCTGCAGGGGATCACCCATGCCGGGGGTCATCTTCTGCTGAATGAGCATGGTTCCCCCCATGATAATGGGCGTAATGTAGTAAGGGTCTTGTGCCGACAGATCCTGTATCCACCAGTAGAACGGCGCATGGCGCAGTTCAATAGAATACATAAGAGCCTTGTACAAACCGAAAAATACCGGTATCTGAATCACCATGGGGAGGCACCCCCCCAGGGGGTTAACCTTGTGCGTTTTGTAGAGCGCCATCGTTTCCTGGCTCAGCTTTGTTTTGTCATTTTTGTACCTTTCCCGAAGCTCCGTGATCTTCGGCTGGAGTTTCTGCATCTCCTTCATGGATTTATAACTCTTATTCCCCAGGGGCCAGAATATTATTTTTATAATGAGGGTGAGAATAAGGATGGCGATGCCGTAGTTTTTGACGTAGTCGTTGAGGTATTTAATCGAGATCAAAAGAGGCATGGCAAGCCACTTCATCCATGAGCCAAAATCAATGGAGTTTTCAAGACCGACCTCCTGGGTCTTGAGAATGTCGTGTACTTTCGGTCCAAGATATAACGAATAGCTGAATAACCCGACCTGCCCGGGGGGTATTATATTTTGCGGGCCTTTGAGATTCACGGAAACCATGTTACGGGCGTCCACGGAGAGGGAAAGACTCGTCAGAGTCGGGTTCTGTGGAATTATGGAGGCGATAAAATATTTACTTTCATACCCCGCCCAGGCTACATCAGGGCCGAGCAGTTTCCCAGGATCAATTTTTTTCACCTCGTAGAGCTCGACGTCCTTGGCGATGAAAGAAATAGGTCCGTCATGACCGTAACTATCTGATTCCGCTTTTGGATCAACATACTGATGCCATGAAAGGAGGGCAGTCTGGCTCACCGCCGCCTTTGACAAGTTGTGTACCCTCACTTCCAAATCAATCGCATATTTCGCGGGATGGAAAGTAAAGATTTTTTCGACTTTTATTTCGTTCGGGTATATCTGTGTGAACGTAAGTTTTTTACTTTCCTGGTTTTGTGTCAGATCAAGGGCGCTGCTATTTGCGGCGAATATACTTTCCGGAAGGATATCCACGTTTGATTCGGGAAAGGTGATGGTCAACGGTTTTTGCATGCCGTCCATAACATTGACGAGTTCGACAAGATCAGAGGTGCTGTCAAGAGTAGTGCGGTATTCTTTCAGTTTATAGGATTTCAGACTGCCGCCTTTCGTNNCGGCGACCTTTTGGGATAAGACGGTTTTGGTCTGCGAGGGCGTGAACTGTGCCCGGGCAGTTTCTTTCACGGCCGGTTTTCCCGCAACGGGTGTTTCCTGCTGTGTCGGCTCCGGCTGTTTTGGGGGTGGTTTTTTTGCAAAAAATGTCTGCCAAGTAAGAATAACTATCAGCGACAGGACTATGGCAAGAAAAGTCCTCTTGTCCATTTAATACCTCCACGCGTTCGCGTCGTATATTCTATTTAACTGGATCGTACCCGCCGGGGTTAAAGGGGTGGCACCGAACGAGCCGCATCAGACCGGAAAACAAGCCCTTAAAAGGGCCGTAACGCCGGATTGCGGTTATCGCATATTCGGAACAGGATGGAGAGAAACGGCAGCATGGGGTAAAAAGGGGGGATACACATATCTGGTAGACTCGAATACCAATAACAAGAATCTTCCCAAGAAACTGCATAAACATTAATTATGCGCCTTAATTTCTGATCAATTGACTTTCTAACTCACGGCACACATCATCGTATTTCAGTGATGATGCATTGTTCCTGGCAATGACCACTATATCTTGTGAAGTCGAAAGTTTTGATGCGTGGTGTCTAAAAAACTCTCTGACGAGACGTTTGATTCTATTTCTTTTAACTGCGCTCCCCACTTTTTTACTGACCGTTATTCCCAGTCTACTCATCCCCACTTGGTTCTTGCATGCGATAATGGTGAAATGTTTGGAATTGCTTCGCACCCCCTGTTGATAGACGGTTACATAATCTCTTCTTTTGCGAATTCTTACATGCTTGCGAAAGGATTGTGTTTCCATGGACCGCTTTTTCAGGGTTACACGGTCAACCTCTTTCTGCCCTTCGCGCGTCTTCGACTCAGGACCAGTCTACCCCCCTTGGTGGACATTCTCACAAGAAAGCCATGGGTTCTTTTCCGCTTCGTGTTGCTGAAATTTGTCAGATTCTTTTTCATTCACTGTACTCCGGTGATAATAATAAGGAACTTGATAAACCACAACCATGTATGTTTGTCAAGGTCAATTTAACAGGGGTCCCTTGCGCGAAAGGAAGTGCGGTGAATTCGTCCTCTTTTGGCCATTTTTCTTGACACAGGAGGCGCTTTTCCTCATACTCGTCCGAAAAAGAGAGTTGGATGTATTGAACACTTTATCAGGGAGCGGCAGGCGGTACGTAACCATTTTTTTGAGTTTTTTCATTTTCGAGGCGTTCTGCTCCCAAGTCTCCCCCATTTTCGCCCTCGATATCGTTCCCTTTGCCACAAAGAATCAAAGTCCTCTCGTGCAGATTTACGGTCTTCCGTCCGCAGGAAACGCGCGTCTTGTATCTCCGGGCGAGAAAGAAATTCGCATGATGCTGGATTATGCGAGCAACTACGTGGAGGACAGGAATGCCGTTGAATCCATTACGCTCGACGGGGAAACAGCGCGCATCACCCTGCATGGACGCTATGGAGTATCGAAGAACAGAGAATACGGCATAGAAATTCCCTATGTTGTTCATGGCGGGGGCTTTCTGGACAGTTTTATTATTAACTATCATGATCTCTTCGGCTTCCCTCAGGGAGGCCGTGACCAGGCTCCCCGCAACCGTGTGCGCTTCCATTATACACGTGATGGTGCAGAGAAACTACGTGTTGAGCGCTCCAGCAGCGGCTTCGGTGATGTCAGTCTGACGGCGGGCTTTCAAATGTATGATGATGGAAAGGAATATCCCAGGGCGGCGGCGTTGAGGATAAGCCTCAAGCTCCCCACAGGCGACAGCGACTCCCTCCACGGCAGCGGCAGCACCGATTTTTCTTGCTGGGTGACGGCGAGGGATGACTACAAATTGCAGTATGGTCATGCCGGCATCTTTGCTGCACTGGGCTTCATGGCTATGACCGGCGGAGATGTCCTCCCGGAGCAGCAGCGACACTATGTCGGTTTTGGTAGCGTGGGAGGAGGCTGGAGCCCCCTTTCCTGGCTCGCATTAAAGATACAACTGGATATCCATACCCCCTTCTACACAGACAGTCAATTGCGGTCACTCTCTTCAAGTTCAGCACAATTAATCCTGGGCGGCACATTGGCCTTTTCGGAAGGAACGAGCCTGGATATCGGCGTGTCTGAAGATATCGTGACAAAGACCGCACCAGATGTGGTATTTCACTTCGCTTTGCGTACGCGATTTTAATCTCAGAAGGATGAGTCAAGTCCCTTCTTTAACCGGAATATCTTCGGGCGATTTGCCTTTCAAGTTCATCTAACAAGGACAATTGTTCATCTCTATATAGCGCCGAATCGGTCATATCTCTATCCGACGGTCCATATTTCGACCAGTCGAACTCTGCCTGCTGCTGTGTGTCGCTATAGTCAAACGGCAATAAGAGAAAGATAAAACAGTTATCGCCTATCCACCCTACACAATCCTCTCTGCAACACTTTCTGTTCGCAAACATACACCATTTCATATCCAATGCCTTTTTACTTTCGTGAAGAGGAAGTTCCAGTAAGGAGGTAGAACCTGGAACTTCCTTTCAACAGGTCAGAGGTTTATCCCGACGCAGTATTTTTATTTCACTACAGCTGCCTTCAGTGCCTTACCGGCGGTGAACTTGGGAACTTTTTTGCCGCTATCCTGATTGGCGCGCCGGTCCGGGGGTTCCTTATTCATTACCGTGTCCTCCCTCTCAAATAGATAGTCCTCATCCGCCAGAAGTGGCTTCATTCCTTGTTGTAGCGTGATATAAACATTTATGATGAAAGATTCATAAAAAAGCAATATGAAATAATTACTATGTTATCATCAATGAAAATATGATAGTATATGCCAGACATGTTATGCAAAAAATCTCCACAGCGGGGCACATCACTCCTTTTGACATGTCAAAGGGAGTGATGTAACTTTTGCAAAATATGATAATTCTTATAAAAAGAAACACTTGTTTTGTTGCCAACCATAACTGCGTTTCACGAGGAGGGGGGTACCAGATGAACGAGCAAAAAAGGACATATCCCGAATTGGCAGAAGAAAATGCCTTATTAACGCTGAGAATCCAGGAACTGGAACAATCTGAATTAGCACACACGCAGACAGAGATCACCAGGCGTGCAGAGAGTGAGAAGGCCTTAAGTGCAAGTGAACAACAGTTTCGCGGCCTCATAGAGTCCATTCCTATTGGTGTTTTTATTTACGAGGGCACACAAATCCGCTACCTTAATCCCGCCTGCGAGAGGATCACGGGCTATACACAAAGCGAACTGTATCTGCATGATATATGGGATTTAGTCCATCCGGAATTGAAAGAAACCGTGAAGGAATATGTACTAAAGCGGCAACGAAAAGAACCCGTGCCGGAACTCCATGCGGTGAAGATCGTCACGAAGAGCGGTGAGGAACGATGGGTGGAACGGAATGCGATTGTGATTGAATTGGAGGAAAAATCTTCAGTGCTTGTCACCATCACGGACATCACGGAACGGAGACATACAGAAGAGGTGCTGAGGAAGTCTGAGGAAAAATACAGAGTTCTTTTAGAAAATTGCAGTGATCCCATTCTGCTTGCGGATGAGCACGGCAATCTGGTCGAGGCGAACAGGATGGCGGAGGGACTTCTGGGCTACTCAAGGGAAGAGCTCTTACAGATGCACTTCACCCAGCTCCACCCTGTGACAGAACAGGAGCGGACTGCTGCAGCATACAGGGACATCGCCACAAAAGGACAGGGTGGCCTCCACGATGCCGCAATACTCCGTAAGGACGGAACGGTTATTCCCGTTGATATTACCGCAACGGTGATTGAATATGACCACAGAAAAGTTCTCCAGGCATCGTTCAGGGACATCTCCATGCATAAGAATACAAAAGAAGTCCTGGAAAGACTTGTCAGAGAGCGTACTGTCGAACTTTCCGAGAAAAACAAACAGCTGGCCGAGGAGGTCAAGGAACATAAACGCACCGAAGTAGCACTGAGAAACAAGACAAAGCAGATGCAGTTCAATTCCAATAAACTTCAGGAACTCAACACAGCATTAAAAGTCCTCCTGAAACAGAGGGAAGAAGATAAGAGGGATCTGGAGGAGAAGGTCCTCGCGAACGTTAAGGAACTCCTTATTCCCTATCTGGAGGAGCTGAAGAAAGGCCGAATGGATGCCAGGAGTGAAATGCAGGTCAGCATTCTTGAAGCAAACCTGAATAACATTATCTCCCCGTTTACGCATCGTCTCTCCTCCAAGTACGCGGGCTTTACCCCGAGAGAGATCCAGGTCGCCAATCTCATCAG
>JAFNGM010000055.1:7279-7565 GCA_017885225.1 Syntrophaceae bacterium
CCCTCACGTAGTATGCATGTGTGGGGTCAGGCTTGAAATTTGAAATTAAATAACGCAAGTATCATGTCTGACCCCAGTACACTCATTTATCCGTGATCAATTTAGATCCCTTCAGCTCCACAGTGCCGGCAGCTTTTACATTAATTTTTCCTGAACCCTGCACGCTGATATTCTTGCCTCTTAACACTGAAGACGGGAGATGCAATGATTGTGTTGAAGAAAAACGGTGACATCACCATCAGAGGCAAGAATATCAGCGTGCAGGGTTCAGGAAAAATTAATGTAT
>JAFNGM010000056.1 GCA_017885225.1 Syntrophaceae bacterium
GAAAAGACCTGAATGCCGAGGTCTATCGTCGCCCTCGCGAGCCCTTTGGGCAGCATCGAGCCGCCGATAATCACCTTCCATTTTGATAAATCGATCTTTTTGACTACGGGACTGCTCACCAGCATGTGAAGTATCGTCGGAACGCAATGAGAGAAGGTCACNNCCCCAGGCGTGGACGTGAAACATTGGCGTAAGAGGCATATAGACATCATTCGAACGGAATCGCGCGGGCGATTCATAAGCGCTTAACCCGATCAGTCCTGCTTGTGTGTGCAGTACGAGCTGCCTGTGGGAAAAGGAGACACCCTTGGGAAGACCCGTTGTTCCTGTGGTGTAAAATGTTGTAGCCCGTGTGTTTTCATCAAGATCTGGAAAATCATAATGAGGGGAAGCCCCTCGAAGCATCTCTTCATATTCCATATCGACAGGTATTTTTGTATCCGGTCTTTTTTCGTCATCAGCGATAAGGATAATCTTTTTGACGGTGGTAAGTTTGTCCTTTATCGCTTCGAGAAGAGGTAAAAAATCCGCATGGATCAAAACGACATCATCTTCCGCGTGGTTCATCGTGTAGAGGATCTGTTCCGGAGACAGCCTCCAGTTTTGTGTATGGAGCACTGCTCCCATCATGGGGACGGCGAAGAAACATTCCAGATACCGGTGGCTGTCATAGTCGAACACGCAGACCGTATCTCCATCCTTGACTCCCAGTAACTTAAGTGCGTTGGCCAGTCTATGAATGCGCTCATTCAGCATTCTGTAGGTGAGACGAATTTTGTCTCTGTAAATAATCTGCTGATCCGGTGCAAAGATTAAGGGAGTTTCAAGAAGGTGTTTGATAATGAGTTGATACTTGTAACATTCTCCCGGCTGATAGATTTTTTCTGGCATATGAATTCTCCTCTGTTTTATTGGTTTCTTAGTGATTTATTTCATAAATACGTTTCTGTCATTTCGAGCAATGCGAGAATTCTTAATTATTACAGTGCGTTGAAAAGATATCTCCCTTCGGTCGATATGACATCGAACTAAAAAATGAAGCTTTCGTGTTGAGAGTGTTATGAAAAAAATAAAATGGTTCACCGACATTTAATCTTCGCCAGTTAGGGTAGTACGCTGCTCTCTCGCAGGAGGTTATGTAAGGTAGGGTTTGACCTGTAAAGAACTTTCTACTATATAAGCAGATGAAAAATAGCAGAAGCGCTGTGCTGAGGTCAAGTAAAAATAATGGGGCATCATGCATATCATCATTGACGGATATAACCTGATACGGCAATCCGTTGCGCTGAGACGGTATGAGAGATTCAGCCTGGAAGCGGGAAGAAAGGCGCTCATACGATTTACGGCGTTGTATAAGAAGCGCAAAGGACACAAGGTGACCGTTGTCTTTGACGGATGGGAGGGAGGTCCTGCCGAGGAGGAGCGTGATCGGCAGGAAGGCATTGATATTGTCTATTCCCGGAGGGGAGAAAAGGCAGATGATGTCATCAAGCGGATGGTGCAACACAGAGGGGAAGAATGCGTGGTGGTGAGCTCCGACAGGGATATTGCCGATTTTGTGAGCCGCAGGGGGGGGACGGCCGTATCATCTCAGGAGTTTGAGGCGCTTATTGACAGAGTAAAGGATCGTATGCCTGATACTCAACCCCGAAGCGACGCAGGACATGATAAAGGAGAGGATGATGTGAGAGAGGGTGTGAAAAGGAAAGGGCCTTCGCGGCGGCTTTCCCGGAAGAAAAAAGCGGCCATAGTGAAGCTACGGAAGCTTTGAGGATGAATGGTTACGTGCACACCTTTACGATAAAACGTTCGAGCAGGAATTTCGGTTCCTTTGCCGTTGTTTTAAAGGCCATATCCATATTGAAGAGATCTTCCAGGTACGAGACCAGATGTTCGTATGCAAATCGATGTGAATTTCTCAAGGCATGGTAAATAACATAGGGGTGTTGTGCGCCAAGATCACCTCTGTTTCCCTTTTTCCCCTCATCGTTCATCAATGCCTGCATGACAGGATACACTGCCTTATGAAACTCATCATAGTTCATGTTCTGATGAAAGGCGGCAATCCTTCCTGATTTTATAAATGCTTTGGCATGGAGGAGAAACCTTATTTCCCTCGCGATCATCGACAGGATTAATACGTGGTTGACGCCCTGATCGAAAAGATCCTTAAGGCTCGATAAGGCCTTCTGCAGGTTCTTGTCGGCGAGCGCTCCTGTCAGGTCAAAGACGGTATCTTCTTTTGTTTTTCCGACAACCTCTTCGACATCTGTTTTCTCTATCAATGTCCGCTCGCCTGTGTAGGTGATTAACATTTCAAGGGCGCTCATGGAATCAGCGAGGGTAAATCCGGTTTTTTTGCCGATGGCGATCCACGCGTGCGGCGACAGTGTCTTCCCGCTTTTCACCAAAATGTCCTTGGCCGCATCCATCAAAACATTCTTCTGCCTGGCCTCCCCCTTTGCGGGGGAAAAATGAAGGATCGTCCCGGTTTCGGATATGACCTTGAAGAGCTTTTTCCTTTTATCTACTGTTTCCGCAGTTATTATGAGATGGTTTCCTTCCGGGATGCCTCTTTTGAGCACATCTTCGAGGCGTTCTGTATCATCCCTCTTGTCTGTCACTTCCATTCCACGGCGTATGCATGCCTCGATTATTCCCGGGAGCCACGTTTCCCGATCATGTCCGCTGTCCCCTTCCGCGATTTTTTGCCAGTCTTCATCGGTGATTCTTTTCCAACCATCACTTTTGAGATCGTCGAGATTCAAGTCCGTAATCCGCATAAACTGAATGAAGTATTTCACTGCCGAATCAGGTTCATGCTCAAAGGAATAACGAATTTTTTGCAGTATTTCCGGGACGATCCTTCTTGATTGAAAGAGGCGGGTGTTTCTTAGTACGACTGCTTTTGTCCCCGGTATGAGGGGAGGGGTCATGATGGTATCGCAAAGGACATCTATGTCTTCGTACTCGCCATCCATGAAAAAGAGATTCAGGTCTCTGTCGGCTTCGGGAACGATTATCGCGATGATTTTATTCACGGCGTCTTTGATCAGGTAGTTTTCTTCCCCATAAAGGAGATAGCACGGGGGAGGGGCTACGCTCCCTTTCTTAAGATCGGTCAATACCTTTTCAAAATCCATTATTGTTCCTAACCGGGGATTGGGAGAAAAGCCCTCGCCTTATGCGATGACTTCTATCTTTTAGGGCACAAGGGTTGACTATAGGTTTTCAGAGAATTACAAATTTCTTAATATGCTTGACGATCTCGTCGGGGTCGTCAAGCACCTGGATAATTTCTAAATCCGCCGGTTCGATCTTGTCGTTTTTGAGCATGGTATTTTTTATCCAGTCAAGCAGCCCTTGCCAGTACTCGCTTCCCATCATAATGACAGGGAATCCCTTTATTCTTTTCGTCTGGATCAGCGTAAGAGCCTCGAAGAGCTCATCCATGGTGCCGAAGCCTCCGGGCAGGATTACATACGCAACGGCATATTTGACAAACATTACCTTGCGGATGAAAAAATATTTATACTCTATGACGGTATTTGCATAGGGATTCGGTTTCTGCTCGTAGGGAAGACGGATATTCATTCCCACCGACTGCCCGCCGGCTGCAGCCGCCCCCTTATTCGCTGCTTCCATTATGCCGGGGCCACCTCCGGTAATTACGCTGAAGCCGTTCTCGGCAAGCCTCCTGGCAAGGTATTCTGTCTTTTTGTAGTATGGATCATCGGGGCGAACCCGTGCTGATCCGAAAATACTCACAGAGTTTTTCAGTTTGGAGAGGGTTTCAATGGCTTCCACAAATTCAGCCATGATGCGGAATATCCGCCAGGACTCTTCTATGGATAGTGCATCAACCAGGTATTGCTTGTCTTCCATAATTGACACATTAGGGATCTTCTNNTTCAATAACTTCTACGCCGTTGGACCTTGGCATATCTCCTTCGGGCCTCAATGGCTTTTCGCTTCTTCTTCACGGATGGCTTCTCGTACGCCCTGCGTAACTTAAGTTCTTTGAATAAACCGCTTTTCGAAAGTTTATTCTTAAGGATTTTCAAGGCCTTCTCTATATCATTATCGTATACTTTTACTTCCAAAACAACCCTTCCTTTCCTGTGTATTTAACTACTTAATTATTATAAAACATTTGAAAAAACTCCCGCGGTACTATTTCGACGGTGTGGAGAAAGCAACGCGGGGTGAAGCCTTTCAAATATCTCATAACACAGCATTGTTATAAAGAACCGTATAAAAACAAAAAAAGGGCAGTACGGCATTAGGCGCTCTATGCCACGCCTATGCCGTATTCTACCCTTTACTGTCGCTTATATTAAATCACGCTCCTTACTTAAAAAGGACCCTTTTTAACGCCTTTAAAAATTCTTCATTTTCTTCCCGGGTTCCCACTGTTACTCGCATGCAGTTTCTCAGAATTCCGGGACTATTCAGATTTTTAATGAGAACTCCTTCTTGGATGAGACCCTTATATATGCTATCTGTATCAAAATCGCAACTAAAAAAAATAAAATTTGCTTTCGATGGACAAGGCTTAATGCCTTCGATCTTTTGTAAGGCATTGAAGAGTTCTTCCCGATTTTTTATGAGCTCCTGTGTCTGTTCTGAAAATAAATCCATGTGATCAAGATAGAAACCGGCTGCTACCTGCGAAAAAGAATTGATATTATAGGGAAGCCTTATCTTATCGAGTTCATTGATAAGATGCGGGGCGCCGATCAGGAAACCTGTCCTCATGGCGGCAAGTCCCACCTTGGAGAGGGTCTTCAGGATAACCAGATTATCATACTTCTTCAGCCAAGGCACAAGAGTATTTCCGGAGAAGCTGCCATATGCCTCATCGATTACCACAAGGCCCTGCGATTTCTCGATCAAAATTTTTATCTTGTCGGGACTGAAACAATTGCCTGTAGGATTGTTGGGATAGCTGAGNNAATATCAAGACAGGAGACTTCGTAGCGGTGTGTGTGAGAATTGCTTTAATGTCCAGATCAAAGGCTCCGTCGAGAGGCACTTCGATAACCGTGCGGCCAGTATTCACGGCAATTATCCGATACATGACAAAAGTTGGAAAGGGGACCACGACGGCTGAGGATGAATCGATCAGGGCTGTGCATAATATCTGAATGAGCTCATCAGAGCCGTTGCCTATCATCATCATATCGGCATCCACACCATAGTGCTCAGCAAATCTTTTCCTCATCACCGGGGCGCCCGGCTCCGGGTAACGGTTCAAGGAAACATTGTTCATCTCGCGAGACAATTCTTCCTTGAGGAAAAAAGGCATGGCGAAGGGACTTTCCATGGCGTCCATTTTAATGTGACATGATGTGGTATCTACTCGATATCCTGGTTGTTCGAGCACTTCCTTGCGAATGAGGGTTTTAATATCCATGCGAAGCTCCCCTGCCTTCCATATTCCATGTGTTATTTGTGTATTTGTCTTTTATCAGTCGTGTCATAAGGGCTTCTTCTTCACCAGTCAGGCTTCCCTCGACCAACTCAATTCCTAATTTCTTCTCGAAGCCTCTTTGCAAAACATGGCAAATCTTCTCCACGCTGATTTCGCCGCCAGTCTGTTCATAGACGGAAGTTACGGATTCTCGCAGCTTCTCGATCTGCCGTTCACGATCACCCTTCCGCGGCGCCAGAAGAGCGCAGGTTTTCACAGGATCAAAATCCAGGAGAATGGAACCGTGCTGTAGGAACACGCCGCGTGATCTTACCTGTGCGCTGCCGCATATTTTTCGCTTGTTTACCAGTAGTTCGAAGTGGGACGGTGATGAAAAGCACACAGCTTTTAATGAATCGTCTCCCGATGTTCTGCTGTCGACGGACATCTCAGCATAGATACCAAGTTCCGACAGGGAGTCTGCGATGCAGCCACTGATGATTCTGTAAGTTCCCAGGATGTCAGGCGTGAATAGGGGATTGTGTTCTTTTGCAATAACTGCGTATGTCAGATCATTTTCATGCAGGACGGCCTTTCCCCCTGTTGGACGCCGCACAATGTCAACATGATAACGGTTGCACGCGGCAACATCGACCTCATCCCGTATTTTTTGAAAATATCCCAAGGAAATGGATGGAGGGCACCAGCGGTATATTCTGAGAGTCGGCAGCGAATCTTCTCGTTGATTTACACGGAAAATGGCCTCGTCCATGGCCATATTTTCAGAGGCGCTCGAGTTCGTAAAAGGAATAACTCTCCATACCATCAATCAGGTTCAATTACCCTCCGCTTCTTTGATTACAAAATCGTGGTACTCCCTCGAATCCAGAAGGTCATCAAGCTCTTCCATATCCTTGATTTGAACAACGATCATCCATCCTGTATCGTGAGGGTCACTGTTGATAATGCCGATGTCGTCCAATATATCTTCGTTTACGTTTACTACCTCGCCGCTAACCGGTGACATAAGTTCAAAAACGCCCTTTGCGGATTCTATGTTTCCGAAGGGTTCATCCCGTTCCACATAAGAATCCACTTCGGGAAGTTCAATCGCGAGGATCTCTCCCAAATTCTCCTGAGCATAATCGGTGATACCGATGGTGGCTAATTCACCCTCAACTCTTACCCATGCGTGTTCCCGATTATAAAGTAGATCATCCGGAAATACCTTCATATCATGACATCCTAAAAATATTAATAGTGTGTATTATTGCAATATGGTGAGGTCTTTTGGTACTTTTGTCAAGACCTCAAATCCATTTTTTTTCACAAGAACCATATCCTCGATGCGGATGCCCCATAAATCGGGAATATAGACACCGGGCTCTATAGTTACTACCATACCCGCCTCAAGGATATGTTCTGATTTGTCTGCTATCCTCGGCGCTTCATGGACATCAAGGCCAACGCCGTGGCCGGTGCCATGCGTGAAATATTTCCCCATGTCCTTACTCTCTATGCATGTTCTCGCGATACGGTCAATTTCTTTGCATGAAGCGCCGGCTTTGACCGCGGCGAATGCCCTGTCGTGGGCCTCCTTCACCAGAGAATAGACTTCTTTTTGTTTTTTATCGGCACGACCAACAATGAAGGTGCATGTTTCGTCAGAATGATAACCGTGATATACCGCACCGTAGTCAATCATGACGATATCCCCATTTCTAATCTTACGCGATCCGGGAGCGGCATGAGGCTGTGATGAATTTACTCCTGATGCCACAATGGTTGAAAAAGAGACCTGTTCCGCCTCATTCCTGGCCATGCGATAGTCTAACTCTACGGCAATATCTTTCTCGGTTACGCCAGGCTTTATGTAATCACACAGAACGCGAAGAGAGTCAGATGCTATTTCCCCTGCTTTTCTTATATGTGCAATTTCCGTTTTGTCTTTGACGGCCCTTATGGCATCTATTTCGTGAGCCATGGGTGTTAACTTCACAGACTTAAGTTTTTTTTTGAGTTTCAAAAAGGTAGTGACATTCATTGCTGCTGATTCAAACCCAACGGATTTGAGACTGTTATCGGAGACGACGGACTCGATTCCCTCAATTTTGTCCCTATACTGGAAAATCTCCACTCCATGCACTTCTCTTCTTGCCTGATTCGTATAACGGCCATCAACCATGAGTAGCTTTTGCCGCTTTCCTACGAGCAGCGCCCCATCACTGCCCGTGAAACCGGTTAAATAGCGAACATTTTTTATATCAAGGAAAAGCAAGGCGTCTACGTTGAGGCCGTTAAGTTTCGAAAGAGCCTTTGGTATTCTCTGAGGGGATACCGACGATTTACGATGCATAGCTTTTTAACCTGTCGATATTCTTTAGCCACCTTGTGAGTTCTTGAATAACATCCTCATTTGTCCGTGAATGTGAGGATTTCTCTTTTTTCTTTCCCTCATTTATCATGGCCCTCACGTCTGTTAATCTATTCACAACCTCTTGATTTCCAGGATCTTTTTTGAGAATCTCGCTCAGTACATCATACGCCATGTCGAGATGACCCTGGCTAATATAGAGTTCTGAAAGCGTAAGAGTGTAGAAATCAGATGCAACATAGTCAATGTTGATATAGTGATCTTCTTTGACCCAATTATGTGAGCCGTCTGTAACGTATACAAGTGTTCTGATTTTTTCGGAGATATCTTTTGCAGTTGGTGATTCGGGATTCAGAGTGATAAATTTCCGATAATATTTTATGGCCTCCTGCGTCAGCCCGCCTTCCATACAGATGTCCCCGACGCGATTGTAAATCCGGGACAGTTGAAGGACCGTATTTTCCACGTCCTTGAGAATCTCGTTAATCTTTTCGAGTTCTCCCATTTTCAATAACGCGTGGCAACGCATAATATTGGCATCAGCGTCTACCG
>JAFNGM010000057.1 GCA_017885225.1 Syntrophaceae bacterium
CACCCCTCTCTTTCCGAATCACCGGCTGTATTTGATGATACGAATCATAAAGACTCGGACGCATCAAATCATTCATGCCCGCATCAACAATAACGAAGTTCTTTTCTTCATTGCTTTTCGTATAAAGCACCTCCGTCACTAATATTCCCGCATTGCCGACAATAACCCTTCCCGGTTCAANNATTGTCCTGGCATACTCCGAAGGATGGGGAGCCTCTTCCTGGTCGTAGGTAATGCCAAGGCCTCCTCCCAGATCGAGATACCGGATTTCGATGCCTTCCTCCCAAAGAAGACGGATGAGTTTTTTCAGGCGCTTGAGGGCATCGATGAACGGGGAAATTTTCGTCACCTGAGATCCAATATGACAGCTGACGCCTTTGATATCCAAATGTGTGAGCGCTTTTGCCTTGCGGTACTCTTCAAGAGATTTCTTAATGTCAATGCCGAATTTATTTTTCTTAAGCCCCGTTGATATGTACGGATGGGTTTCCGGATCCACATCCGGGTTGACCCTNNGCAATGCCCGCCTTCTTGCCCATTTTTTTTGCGCACTCATTGATGAGCTTGAGTTCCTGCGGAGACTCAACGTTAAACATCAAAATCTCCGACGCGAGGGCATATTCAATTTCATCGACTTTCTTTCCCACCCCGGAATACACGACCTTACCACTGTCTACCCCCGCCTGCAGCGCGCGATACAGTTCACCCCCGGAAACAATATCTACTCCCCCGCCCTCATCGATGAAAGTCCGAAGGACGGCAATATTTGAATTGGATTTCACGGCAAAGCAGATAATGTGGGGCACTTCAGAAAACGCACCATCAAACACACGGAAGTGATGCTGCAATGTTCTGTGACTGTAAAGATAACACGGCGTCCCCACTTCCCTGGCAATGTCTCTCACGGGAACTTCTTCACACCAGAGTTCATTGTCTTTATAGTGAAAATAATTCATTGAGGCGTATTCTTCACTCCTTCTCTTCCTTGGGGTACTTTCGCGCTGATTTTTATTTCCTCGATATTTGATCCCTCACTGCAATGTCGCCGCATATCACAGGCGATAATCTGATACGCATAATAATAACCCGCCTTGACCTGCAGATCGAGATAGCCGACACCATTCCCCTCTTCTTTTTTCAGCAGCGGATCATTGACGGAAACATCGGCAATCATAACAAATTCGCGCGGACAGTCAACACAGGAAGACCTTTCCTTGTCCTGCTCATTTCTCTGAATTTTGAAGTTCTGGATGCCGCTCTTCGCATCCGGTATGCTCCAGCGAAGATACACTCCCGATTCGATAAGAGTCGCCCTGAGGTCGGCAATCGCACCGGGCGGCATTACGTTCGATGGCCGCGGATCTCCCTTCTTCCCACATCCCTGAACGCTCCATAAGAGAAACAGACAACACAAAAGGACAGGTAACAATCGACCGGCGTTCATCATTTTTTTCTGCCTTCAATCTCTCTGATCCGTGTTAATACCATTTTTTCGGATGTCCCGCCTATTGATTTTCTCGCATCCACGACATTTTTTACGGAAATGCGTTCAACGATATCCTTCTCAAATGCCTCATGGAACCGTTGAAATTCTTTTATCGTCAGATCCGATATTTCCCTATTCTTCTCTAAGCAATGCGCAACAAGACGACCTACTATACCATGAGATTCGCGAAACGGAACACCTTTCATCACAAGATACTCAGCGACATCCGTCGCTGCGGAAAAGCCCCCGGAAGCTTCCTCTTGCATTCTCTCTCTCTTGAATGTGAGATGTTTAATCATCTCTGTAATGATCGCCAGGCATCCTTTTAATGAATCAACCGTATCGAAGAGAGGTTCTTTATCTTCCTGGAGATCCCTGTTGTACGTCATGGGCAGCCCCTTCATCAACGTCAGCAAAGCTACGAGATTGCCGTACACGCGTCCAGTTTTCCCCCTGACCAATTCAGCCACGTCAGGATTTTTTTTCTGCGGCATGATGCTGCTTCCCGTGGTAAATGCGTCCGATATTTCCAGAAAATCGAATTCAGCCGTCGACCAGAGGATCACATCTTCACAGAAACGGCTCAAGTGCATCATGATGAGCGAAGCGACAAAAATGAATTCAGCCACATAGTCCCGGTCTGATACTGCATCCATGCTGTTGCGGGACACTTCAGGAAACTTCAGCTCACGGGCCGTATACGCCCTGTCAATAGGCAGACCTGTCCCCGCAAGAGCGGCCGATCCGAGGGGCATGACATTTACCCTCTTGGAGCATTCCCACAATCGCTCTTCATCCCGATCCAACATTTCCCAGTACGCGAGGAAATAATGAGAGAGGAGCACCGGTTGCGCTTTCTGCAGGTGCGTGTAACCGGGCATTATGGTCCCTATCTCAGTCTTTGCCATTGCGATGAATTGTAATTTCAGGGCGGCCACTAAATTGAGGGTCTCCTCGATTTCCTCTCGGAGATACATCCTGAGGTCAAGGGATACCTGATCGTTACGGCTTCTCCCTGCATGAAGTTTGCCGCCCGCTTCGGGCGCTCTCGCTATCAGGGCTTTTTCAATGGCCATGTGGATGTCTTCGTCCTCATGGTGAAAGACAAATTTTCCCTTTTCGATATCCTTAAGGATGTCCCTAAGGGTGCGTATAATAGCCTTCTCATCTTTTTTGCTGATAATTCCCTGCTTCGCGAGCATCTTCGCATGGGCAATGCTGCCCTCAATATCGTATCGATAGAGGCGCCTGTCAAACCCTATAGACGCAGTGAACGCCTCAACCATTTTATTTGTCGGTTTGCGAAACCGCCCACCCCACAGCTTCTTTTGCCTCGTTGACATTCCCCGTCCCTATGCTCTTTCCCTTTTTCTCAATGCCTGTATTTTCATCCGCAGCGCATTTAATTTAATAAACCCAGTGGCTTCTTTCTGATCGAACACCCTGTCCTTCTCAAAGGTCACAAATTCCTCGCTGTAGAGTGAAGAAGGCGACTTTCTCCCGACGACAACGCAATTCCCTTTGTACAATTTTACCCGTGCCGTACCTGTAACATTTTCCTGTGTTTCATCAACAAATTTTTGCATTACTTTCATCTCAGGCGAATACCAGAAACCACTGTAGACCAGCTGCGCATACTTTGGAATGAGCGAATCTCTCAGCAGCATTACCTCGCGGTCCATTGTAATTGATTCCACGGCACGGTGGGCAGCCCAGAGCACCGTGCCGCCCGGTGTTTCATACACACCCCTCGATTTCATGCCCACATAGCGGTTTTCCACCATATCCACTCTCCCGATCCCGTTGGCGCCTGCTGTTTCATTCAGGCTGTGGAGGAGTTTCGCGGGGCTCATCTTTACCCCGTTGACCGCAACGGGATTTCCTTTCTCGAAATCTATCTCCAGGTATGTGACGGTATCGGGGGCGGCCTGAGGAGAAACCGTGAGCACAAACATGTCCTCTTTCGGTTCTACCCAGGGATCCTCAAGGACTCCACCCTCGTGGGAAATATGCAGAAGATTCCTGTCGCTGCTGTAAGGTTTTTCCTTCGTGGATGTCACAGGAATACGGTGTTTCTCGGCATAATCGATCATGGAGCCCCGTGAATCGAAAGTCCATTTCGGATCTCTCCATGCGGGAATGATAGTGATATCGGGATTCAGCGCATTGTAAGTCAATTCAAACCGCACCTGGTCGTTTCCCTTGCCGGTAGCTCCATGGGATACGGCATCAGCCCCTTCCGCCGCAGCAATCTCGATCTGCCTCTTGGCAATAAGAGGCCTTGCCAGGGAAGTACCCATGAGATAAGAGCCCTCATAGACGGCATTGGCCCGTAGCGCGGGAAAGACAAAATCCCTCACGAACTCTTCCTGCATATTCTCAATATAGACCTTGCTGGCGCCGGTATTGAGCGCTTTTTCCTTCAGCCCTTCAAGTTCATCCTTCTGGCCGATATCGGCAACAAACGCGATCACTTCGCATGTGTACGTTTCGATCAACCATCTCAAAATAACCGATGTATCCAATCCCCCCGAATAGGCAAGTACCACTTTTTCTATTTTATTCGCCAAGAGTCCCTCCTCCTATCGCATTACTATTTCCATAATCGCTTTTTGCACATGCAGACGGTTTTCCGCCTGATCGATCACCACGGAGTGAGGACCGTCAATCACCTCGTCCGTTATCTCCTCACCACGGTGGGCGGGAAGGCAGTGCATGACGATGGCATTGTCGCGCGCACGGGCAAGCAAGGAACTGTTAATTTGATATGCCTGAAATGCTTTTGTTCTTTCATCCTTTTCCGCCTCCTGGCCCATGCTGGTCCAGACGTCCGTATAAATAACATCGGCTTCGAGCACCGCATCAAGGGGGTCGCGATGGAGAGTTATGCCCCGTATCGCCTCTTTCATCCCCCTCGCCAGTATTTCCGCATCGGGTTCGTAGTGTTCCGGACAGGCGAGACTGAGTTGAAAAGGAATGCGGGCAGCCGCATCAATCCAGGAATTCGCGACATTATTGCCATCCCCGATATAGGAAACCTTGAGCCCTTCACAGCCTCCCTTTTTCTCCATAATAGTGAAAAGATCACTCAATATCTGGCAGGGATGCTCACGATCCGTCAAACCATTGATGACAGGAATAGTCGCAAACTTTGCGAACTCTTCCACAAACTCCTGAGAATAGGTTCTGATCACGACGGCGTCGAGATACCTGGACATTACCCTTGCCGTATCGGAAATATTTTCACCTCTGCCCAGCTGGGTATCCCGACTACTCAAAAAGAGCGCAGTCCCCCCCAGTTGATAGATACCAACCTCAAAAGAAATCCTCGTCCTTGTGGATGATTTTTCAAATATCATCCCCAGGGTCTTCCCGAAAAGGGGCGTATAGGGTATGCCTTCCCTGAGCATCTTTTTTAATCTACGCGCCTTTTCAAATATGATCTCAAAATCAGCGCGCGTCAGATCATACACGCTGAGGAAATCTTTATTCATGTTGCCACCAGTACCTTACCCAGAATTTCAACGGCAAAATCCACATCCTCTTCCGCAATAATCAACGGCGGAACAAAGCGGAGAACATTGCCTCCTGTGCAATTGATCAAGACACCTCTCTCCATGCATTCTTTTACGATATTCGCTCCTTCAACCGTCAGCTCCACACCGATAATCAATCCTCTTCCCCTTATATCTTTAATCACAGGACACTTATTTTTCAACTCATGAAGCCTTCTCATGAAATACGAGCCCACTCTTTTAACATTATCCAGAACGCCCTCGTTCATGATGGTATCTATTGTAGCCAGACTTGCAGCCATGGCAAGGGGGTTACCCCCGAACGTTGAGGCATGGTTACCTGGCTGAAAGGCAGATGCTACTTTATTCGTCGCCATCATTACCCCAACGGGGAAACCATTGCCCACAGCTTTTGCAAGCGTGACTATATCAGGTCTCACATTATACTGCTCATACGCAAAGAGGGTTCCCGTTCTGCCCATTGCTACCTGAACCTCGTCGAGGATCATCAGAAGTCCCCGGTCATCGCAGATTTTCCTGACGTTCCTGAGATACTCATCACCGGGAATTATTACCCCCCCTTCTCCCTGAATCGGCTCGAGCATGATTCCGCATGTATGCTCGGTGATAGCCTCTTCGAGGGCCGGTATATCATTGAANNCCATGTTCTCATACGCATACTTGCGGGCAAGTTTTATCGCTGCCTCATTCGCCTCAGCACCGCTATTACAAAAAAATACCCTGTCGGCAAAGGAATTTTCCACCAGAATCCGGGCGACATTAATCTGAGGTTCTATATAGTAGAGATTGGAAACATGGGTGAGAATTTCCACCTGCCTTTGTATCGCCGCGGCTACTTTCGGATGGGAATGACCAAGGCTACACACGGCAATCCCGGCAACAAAATCAAGGTACTCCTTCCCGTTGCTATCCCACACTCTGGCGCCCGCACCCTTTACCAGCACTATGGGAAAGCGTTTGTACGTTGCCATAATATATTTATCCGAAAGCGCCATTAATTCATTAGCTGTCATATTTACTTCTTCTCCCATCTAACTGAGAATAGGATTCAAGGATTCGAGGGGTCAAGGGTTCAAGTGTTGCAGCTTCTTAGCATTCATTTCACTTGGATCCTCGACCCCTTGATCCCTCGAACCCTGTTCAGAAATAATTCCTACAATACTATTTCCGTCCCTATCCCCATATCGGTGAAAATTTCGAGAAGTATGGCATGCTTCAAACGCCCATCGACAATATGGGCTTTTCTTACCCCGCCACTGAGAGCTTTGAGACAACATTTTACCTTAGGATACATGCCTCCTTTGATTACTCCCGCCTGAATCATATTCACAACTTCTCTGTCGCTCATGGTATTGATCAACTGTCCCTTCGCGTCGATAACACCCTCCACGTCCGTCAGGAGAACCAATTTCTCCGCCTTGAGGGCGGCCGCCACCTCGCCGGCAACAATATCAGCGTTGATATTATACGTTTCACCATTATCCCCCAAACCCGTAGGAGCAATCACAGGAATAAAGCCGTCATTCGCGAGGGATACAATCAATTCTGTATGAATATTCTTAACCTTCCCAACCAGACCGATGTCGATAATTTCCGGAGGCGTGTCCTTTGCCCTTTCTTCACTTAAATAATATTTTTCTGCCCGAATCAGGTTTCCGTCCTTTCCACTCAAACCCACTGCCTTGCCGCCGTGCTGATTAATAAGGCCTACAATTTCCTTGTTTACCTTGCCAACAAGAACCATTTCAACAATATCCATGGTCTCTTCGTCAGTGACCCGCATGCCCTGCACAAACTTGGAGTCTTTGCCAAGTTTCTTCAAAAAATTACCAATCTGAGGGCCGCCCCCATGGACCACCACAGGATGAATGCCTATATACTTCATCATAACCACATCCCTGGCGAATTGATTCTTCAGNNCGTTCAATGGATTTTGCTACATTATCCATAATGACTCCACTATCAATTTCTAAATTAAAGTATATACCTGCTCAGATCCTCATCCTCGACAATGTTCTCCAGCTTTTCCTTTACATAAACCCCGTCAATTACCACTTCCTTCCCGGCCATATCGGGGGCATTGAAGGAAATCTCATCTAAAAGCGTTTCCATAATTGTATAGAGCCTTCTGGCCCCGATGTTCTCCGTTCTTTCATTCACCACAGCGGCCACTTCCGCTATCTCGGCAATTGCATCATCTTTGAATAACAGTGTCACTCCTTCTGTCGCCATCATCTCTATATACTGTTTAAGGAGAGCATTATGGGGTTCTGTGAGGATCCTGATAAATTCATCTTTCCCAAGTGAATCGAGCTCGACCCTGATAGGAAAGCGCCCTTGAAGCTCCGGAATTAAATCAGAGGGCTTCGAGGCAGAAAATGCACCTGCGGAAATAAAGAGTATGTGATCAGTTTTAACCATGCCATAGCGTGTATTGACCGTAGAACCTTCCACAATGGGCAGGAGGTCCCTTTGTACACCCTCCCTGGAAACATCCGGACCATGGGTTGAATCACTTCCCACAATTTTATCTATTTCATCCAGAAATATAATTCCTGATTGTTCCACCCTTCCTATGGCTGCCTTCGTAACCTTATCCATATCAATCAACCTTTGGGCTTCCTCATTTTCCAATATTTCCAATGCTTCGGGAATCTTTACCCGCGCCTTTTTTTTCTTTTGAGGAAAAATATTTCCAAACATCTCTTTGATATTTAATCCCATATCCTCTATGCCGGAAGACGTAAATACCTCTATCATAGGTCCGCTGCGGGATTCCTGTATTTCCAAATCCACATATCGATTATCCAGTTTCCCTTCATGGAGAAGTCTCCGCATTTTTTCACGGGTGGTATCAGATTGCGGGAACTGCTCCACTTCATGCATTTCTATATGTCTATCCGAAACAAGATCTTCCACCTTTCTCTCAGCAGGTTTAGGCGGAAGCAAAATATCGAGAATTCTTTCCTCTGCGATTTCAGCCGCTTTTGGCTTTACGTTTTCCTGCTCCTCCGACTTCACCATGCTTACTGCAAGTTCAGCAAGGTCACGCACCATGGATTCTACATCTCTTCCCACATATCCGACCTCTGTAAACTTTGACGCTTCTACCTTTATAAAAGGAGAATTATCCAGTTTCGCCAGTCTCCGGGCAATTTCTGTCTTTCCTACACCGGTCGGCCCAATCATAATGATGTTTTTAGGCGATATTTCTTCACTCAGTTCTTGTGAAACATTCTGACGCCTCCAACGGTTGCGCAAGGCAATAGCAACCGCCTTTTTAGCGTCACCCTGACCAATGATATACTTATCCAGTCTCTCCACAATTTCTCTTGGTGTCAATTGTTTAGACGTCATATAAATCATTATCCCTCATTTCTTGTTGACCCCGTCGTCTGTTGCTTGATGCATATCGAGCTCTTCAACGGTAATGTTGTTATTCGTGTAAATGCATATTCCCGATGCAATCTTCATAGCCTCTCTTGCGATCTCTGTGGCAGTTAAATCAGAATGCCTGATGAGGGCACGCGCTGCCGCCAGCGCATAAGGCCCTCCCGACCCTATGGCCATTACATCATCGTCAGATTCAATGACGTCTCCATTTCCTGATATGATCAAAAAATGCTCCTTACTCACGGCAATCATTAATGCCTCCAAGTGCCTCAATATCCTGTCGGTTCTCCAGTCTTTCGTAAGTTCTACGGCAGCCCTCAACAAATTCCCTTTATACTGCTCCAGTTTCTGATCAAATCTGTCAAAAAGTGTGAACGCATCAGCTGTTGCACCTGCAAATCCAACAATTACCTGGTTATTGTACAACCTGCGAACCTTTCTCGCACTGTGTTTCATGACGGTCACGTCAATCGTAACCTGACCATCACCAGCGACAGTAACCTTTCCTTTATGTCTCACGGCCAATATGGTGGTACTCTTTATCTTCATGGCGGCTTTACTCCTCCCCAGTTGCATCCTGTGCATTACTCTCTGCCGGACAGATTTTTCTTCGTTGTATGAACTTCATTTTTACCGTAATGGCCATCCCTTGCTTTTGGATGCGCTTTATCGTAAATTTCCAAGAGCCTGCCTACACTGACGGACGTATATTTCTGTGTTGTAGAGAGGCTTTCATGACCGAGAAATTCCTGGATGGCCCTAAGATCGGCACCGGATTCCATCATATGTGTAGCAAATGTATGCCGCAGCATATGGGGACTGACTTTCCTCCCCAAGCCGCTCAAAATTACCAATTTATCCAGGATCCTTGCCACACTCCTTGTACTTAGTCTGGAACCTCTACTGCTGATAAAAATTGGTCCCTCTATACCATTTTCAACATTTCTCTTCAGTATTCCGTGTCTTTTTTCAAGATATGCGGTCATTGCAGTAATGGCCTGATCGCCTACGGGGACTATCCTTTCTTTTTTCCCCTTTCCTCTGACTTTCATCAAACCCTGATGAAAATCTATATCTTCCATGTTCAGACCCACGAGTTCACTAAGACGAATACCGGAAGAATAAAAGAGCTCTA
This sequence comes from Syntrophaceae bacterium, assembly GCA_017885225.1. Classification (GTDB taxonomy): domain Bacteria; phylum Desulfobacterota; class Syntrophia; order Syntrophales; family UBA2185; genus UBA2185. The sequence goes on from JAFNGM010000057.1 coordinate 9,551, forward strand.
CAATAGCTTTATCCCTTAAACCGACAGCATTGGGCGTACCTTTCGCATCGAGCAGGCATACCATTTCATCCACGGAGAGGAATACGGGAATATATTTTTCACTCTTCGGCGCCTGAACCATCCGGGCCGGGTTAACCTTGATTTTGCCTTCCCTTTGGAGATACTCAAAAAATGTCCTGAGGGCAGTTACCTTTCTCGCAATGGTTACTTTTTTGATCCTTTCACGGTAGAGCGATCCTAAAAAAGCTCTNNATAGTCTATGGCAATCTCTTCATTCTTATCATTGTGCGTGAGAGAAATAGCCTGTGCGTCAAGAAATGATTTAAACTGCCTCACGTCTGCGAGATAATTCCTCTTTGTGTGCGGTGAAAAGTTCCTTTCTATTTCCATGTAGATTCCGAAATTCTCGATTTCTTTTTCCATATCTCTGAAAAAATAAGAGCCACGACATTTTGTGAATCCAAGCACTTTCGTACTCCTTCGTGGCAATACTAAAAATCATTAAGGTTATTTTTACATTTTATATTTGCCGAAATCCTCAGGAGAAAGATTTTCGAGAAACTCCTTGAGCTTATCATCCTTCAAAGTATCGAGTTCCGTTATCTTCTTGCCAAAGTCCACATTCCTGGATTTCTCAATGACCTTTTCATCAACAAATATTGTGGCATTCGCCCTCAATGCCAGCGCTATTGCATCACTGGGCCGGGAATCTATCACTATTATTTCTCCATCCTTGAGCAAGTGAATATTTGCGAAAAAAGTGTTATTTCGAAGATCATGAATTTCAATTTTAATTATTTCAATTTTCACAGTCTTTAAAATTTCATACATGAGATCGTGAGTCATGGGCCTGGAAAAAGTAATTTTTTCCAGTTCTGTCGCTATGGCGCTCGCCTCAAACAGGCCTATCCATATGGGAATGGCCTTTTTCTCATCAATATCCTTTAAAATCACAATAGGCGTATTTGTAAGCGGATCTATCGTCAATCCTGCAACCTTCATCTTAATCAGCATTAAGTAACCTCCTCTCCGGTAAGCTCACCTCTCAGGGAATGAAGATACGCACATGTTATCCTCACATGTACTACCTTACCGATCAGTTCGTAATCCCCTCTAAAATTCACAATCTTATTTGTTCTTGTTCTCCCCGTCATATCGTCCCTGGAATTTTTACTCGGTCCCTCAACAAGGATTTCTTCCATATTACCCACAAGTGCTTTATGCTTCTCAAGGGTATGTTCTTCCTGAAGAGACTGAACTGTCTGCAGCCTCTCACGCTTGACTGATGCATTCACCGTGTCCCCCAGTTTTGCCGCATCTGTTCTTTTGCGCTCCGAGTAATTGAAGGAAAATATATTATCAAACCTGATTTTTTTCATCATGTCAATGGTTGCCTGAAAATCGCGGTCTGTTTCACCGGGAAACCCTACAATAATGTCCGAAGTAATGCTTATTTCAGGACATACTGCCCTCAGCGTATCGACTTTTTCACAATAATCATTAATTGTATAACACCTGTTCATCATTGTAAGGATCCGGTCAGATCCGGCCTGTACGGGAAGATGAATATGCTCGCATAATTTACCTGTCCGCGAGAAACAGCGTATCAACTTATCAGAAAGATCCTTTGGATGCGAGGTGGTAAATCGTATTCTTTCGATACCGCTGATGTGTTCTATTTCCTGCAACAAATCGGCAAAATCATGACCGCCGCCGTTTCCTAAACCATATGAATTGACGTTTTGCCCCAGGAGCGTAATGTCTTTAATGCCGCTGTACGCAAGCGATCTCGCTTCATCCACAATGTCCCGAAAGGGCCTGCTCTCTTCCCTTCCCCGCACATAGGGCACGACACAGTAGGAACAAAAATTATTGCACCCTTGCATTATAGTGATATACGCGCTCACCCTTCCGTTATTATTCGGCACGGGAATATTCAGCGATTTTACCGATTCCTGAAATTCTATCCGCACTACGGGTGCCCTGGATTTTTCGACCTTTGCGACCAATTCGGGGAGCAGATGTATGTTATGTGTGCCAAAAACCAGATCCAGAAAGGGTACTCTTTCAATGAACTGAGAACCCCACTGCTGAGCAAGACACCCCCCCACGCCGAGAATGAGGCGATGATTTTTTCTTTTTAATTGTTTTAATCTCCCCAGTTGGCTGTATACTTTCTGCGCAGCCTTTTCCCTGATACTGCACGTATTGATGATAATCAGATCAGCCTTCCTGACATCATCGCAACTTTCATATCCCGACTTTTCCATCAGCGCCACAATCTTTTCCGAATCATNNATAATTAATATAAGGGTAATATATAGTCAACACATTTTTCACATGAGAAATTTTACGCACGCGGAATATTTGGTCGCTTGCATCAATAAACCTTGATGTGGTATATTCATCAAAAACGAAAGGAAAACGACTATGGCTATCCAATTGCCCGACCTGACCTATGCGAAGGATGCCCTTGTGCCTTATATAAGCGCACAGACCCTGGAGTTTCATCATGGAAAACATCATAAAGCATATGTGGACAACGCAAATAAACTGATAGAGGGAACGGCTCTGGCCAATGAACCCCTGGAAACTATTATCAGGAACGTGGCAGGGGATGTTTCTAAGGCAGGTCTTTTCAACAATGCATCACAGGTCTGGAATCATTCGTTCTACTGGCAATGCATAAAACCGAAGGGCGGCGGTACACCTGCCGGGGCCATTGCCGATAAAATCAGAACAACCTGGGGAAGCTTTGAAAAGTTCACAGAAGAATTCAAGAATGCGGGTATGACCCAGTTCGGCAGCGGCTGGGCGTGGCTAGTACTGGACGGGAGTACATTAAAAATCACAAAAACCGCCAACGCGGATACACCGATCGCACATGGCCTCAAACCCCTCCTGACCGTGGATGTATGGGAACATGCATACTATTTAGACTACCAGAACAGGAGGCCGGACTACCTGACCGCCTTCATTGGGAATCTGATTAACTGGGATTTCGTAAACGCCAATCTTGGTTGATGAATGGTCATACACTGCTCTGTCATTTCCGCACACTCAGCAATGACGGGGCAGGTCATTTTCATTCCACATACAGAGAGAACGGTATATAAAGATTCCCGTGACAATGCCTCCTCAGATACCCCACTATAAAGAACACCGCAAGCGAATGAAGAAGAAATTTACCGCCTCGGGCGTCGACGCATTCCATGATTATGAGGTGTTAGAGCTTCTTCTTTTCTATGCGATTCCCCGAAAAGACCTGAAGCCTCTCGCAAAAGATCTTTTGAAGAAATTCGGTACCCTCAAGGGCGTCATGGACGCGAGCATACGTGATCTGGAAGGGATAACCGGCGTAAGTACGCATACGGCGGTTCTGATAAAGCTTATAAGAGACATGGGGTCTCTTTACCTCAAAGAGAAAGCAAAGGAAAAGCCCCAGATTACATGCACAAGGGAGCTTCTGGATTACTGCAGGACTGCCATAGGCGGGCTTAAGGACGAGCGGTTCTGCGTAATATACCTTGACGCCCAGAACAAGATCACCGGTATGGAAACCATCCAGGAGGGTATCGTAAATCAGGCCGTTGTCTATCCGAGAAAAGTCTTGGAAAATGCCATAGCGCAAAAGGCATCTGCCATTATCCTTGTCCATAATCACCCCTCGGGCCATGTGAAACCTTCCGACGCGGATATCAAACTCACCAAAACCATTCGCGACACGGCAAGAATGCTGGATATACTGGTCCATGATCATGTCATCGTCGGTGAAAACAGATTTTTCAGCTTCCGCGAAGAGGGATTGATGTAGATCAGAACGGTACCGGCGTGAAGGTCATGGCGAATATCAGCAATGTGAGCCAGCCGATGACTTTCCTTTTTCTATCGAGCGGTATCCAGTCGTACACAACGGGCGGATGGTTTAATCCCATAATAATCAGGATGCCTGCCCATAGCAGCCATCCGCTCCACCCGGTGATGCCGATTATCACAAGAGCAGCGATGATCATTTTCGCCACAATACGTTGTTTCTGACCGATAACCGCATACGCGACGTGGCCGCCGTCAAGCTGACCTACAGGCAGGAGATTCAGACAGGTAACCAGCAGACCGATCCAGCCGGAAAACGCAATAGGGTGAAGAACAAGATTTACATCATCTGGTAAAAATCCGTGAACTATCCAATTCATACCGGAAAAAAGAATCGATGAGCCGAGGCTTACTCCGCTTTCAACCGTTTCGTATTTGATTTCCGACAGGGAAAGACCAATCAGCAGGACGGGAATAGTGACACACATACCGGCGAGCGGGCCCGCAGCGCCTACATCTAACAGAATCCGACGGTCCATAATCGGGGATTTCATCTTGATAAATGCGCCAAAAGTGCCAATAAATGAAGGCGCCGGGATGAAGTATGGAAAGGTTACATCGATATCATGCTTCCTGGACATGAAATAGTGGCCGAATTCATGGGCTCCCAGGATCATCAAAAGGGTAAAAGAAAAAGGTATCCCCTTCCAGATCAACCAGGGATTCTCAATCAGGTCAACCCCCTGCTGTAAAGCACCTGCGACAAGAGTGCTGAATAGGGTGATCAAGAAGAGAAAAAAATGAAGATAAGGAAATCTTCGCGCTTTATTTTCCGTATCCGAATGATCCGATGATTGATTATTCAAGACTTTAATTTTACCTGCAAAATCCTTTTATACCCAGGTACAAAAACTACTGTAACCACACCGCAGTGTTCGTGCATTTCAAAGAGGCGTTGCCTCTCTATACTCCCCAAAGGGAAATATCCTTCAGGGAGTCTGAGGGACGTTGTTCCTTCTTGCCTTTCATACACGGTGGAGGGGGATAAGGTGGGCAGATCCACATAACAACGGTATACATATGCTAAAAAAGGGATCATAAAATGACCCCTGCATTTTAGCGTGACCTCGGTTATCAGATTCTATTGATTGTAGTGTATCGATATCAAACAGTTAAACTATGACTTACCATCAACTCTCGCCTTAAGTTCTTTACCAACTTTGAAAAAAGGCAACTTCTTGGGGGAAACTCTGATGTTCTTCCCTGTTTTAGGATTTCTGCCGGTATAGTCCATATAATTTCTTACCACAAAACTGCCAAAACCCCTGATTTCTATGCGGCCGCCTTTCTTCAGTTCCTCTGTGAAGCCTTTGAACACGAGATTCACTAAATCAATCGCTTTTTTTTCCGTCAAATCCTCTTTCTTACTTAAAGCTTCAATGAGTCCAGATTTGTTCATACCCCCTCCTCATGATGTACGGTCATAGTAGTCCTGCATTCACAGGCAGTGTGAAACCCTTTTTTCAAATAACATAATAATTTATCTTTACTTTTCACGAATATTATTTATTTTCTTTTTATTGTCAAGACAAATTTTTATGGAATTTAAAGACTTTAAAAATATTTCCTTCATTTTTTTGCGTATGAAAGCAGGCGACGGATCTCTTTCCCGGTTAAATATCTGAATGCTCCTACTTTCAAACTGCCTAACCCGACATCTGAAACGGCTGTCCGGATGAGCCTGACAACAGAATGACCAAGTGATTGAAAACCCTTCCGGATTACTCTCTTTCTTCCTTCCGCTATGTTCAGTATTAGCCAGCAGCTCTTGAGATTTGTGCGAAGTATGTGAACACCGTCAGGTTTGAATACTCCATCTATCAGTTCGATACCTTTTGAAAGTGCCCGGATCTCACGGGTCGTAAGTGTTCCTTCAATTTTGACCATATAGGTCTTGGGGACCCTGAAACGGGGATGCTGTATCTTCAGGGAAAAATCGCCATCATTGGTCATTAATAACAATCCTTCCGAATCGTAATCCAACCTTCCTACGGGAAAAACCCTTTCGGACACACCCGTGAGCAGATCCATCACAACGGGCCTCCCCTGCGGATCATGAAGCGTTGTTACATATCCTTTCGGTTTATTAAGCATCAAGTAGACTTTTGACGTTTCCGGATGAATTAATGTGCCATTTATCCGAACCTCATCCTTTTCAATATCCGCCTTCGCACCTAATTGCGTCACAATCTCATTATTGACCGTAACCCTGCCTTCCATGATCATCGTTTCGGCTGCGCGCCTCGATGATATTCCCGCACCGGCAATAATCTTTTGCAGACGTTCCTTCATTAAATAACTCTAAATCATTCTGTAGAAATCACAAACATATTTTGTTCTTCAGCCAGTTAGTAGCATTGAGGATTCAAGTTTATGCCTCTTCATGTAAATCCTTCAGTTCTTTCAATGTCGGCAATTCGGAAAGGTCCTTCAAATTGAATACCTCAAGAAACTTTTTTGTCGTTCCATACATTATGGGTCTCCCGGGAACATCCTTTCTTCCCATAATTCTCACAAGCTTTCTTTCCAGCAGCCCCTTCAGGGAACTGCCGGAATCAACACCCCGAAACCTGTCTATTTCCGATTTCAGTACCGGCTGTTTGTACGCGATGACTGCGAGCGTTTCCATAGCCGCACGCGAAAGTATTGCTGGTCTGCCCTTCAGAAACTTATTGATCCAGTAGCTGAAGTCCGCTCTTGTCCGAAACTGAAATCCTCCCGCAACCTCCAAAAGAAGAAAACCGCCGCCCCTTTTTTCATATTCCTCCATAAGCTCCTTGAGCAGTCGGCTGATTTCATCTTTCTCCACATCAGGCAAAACCTCTTTTATCTTGTCAACCTGGACTGGACCTTCCGACGTGAAGATAATTGCTTCAATTATGGCTTTCGAGTCTTCCATTTATTTCTCCATGACAAGGGCAACTCTGATCACACCGAAGGAACCGGCCTGATATACTCTTATCATTCGCAACCTCATTAATTCCAGAATGGCAAGAAAGGTATAGAGAATCATCCTTTTATTTAACTGACCCCCCAATAACTCCGCGAATGTCATTTTTTTCTTTTCAGCAAGCCGGTCCATAATTTCGTTTATCTTTTCGGTGAGGGACATCTTCTCCATATCGATCTCCATCAGCTCCGTTTTGTCCAAAGTAGAAATGATCCTATAGAAGGCTTCTACAAGATCAAATACGTTGAGATCTACGTCAATTTCATCTTTTCCCTCGTCGACATTCTTTTCCTCAGCAGAAGAGCCCCTTTTAAAAACATCTCTTTCCAAAAGAGGCCTCTGACCAAGCTGCGTGGCGGCCTCTTTAAAAACCTCATACTCAAGAAGCTGCATGACAAGTTCGGAACGAGGATCGGCCTCGTATTCTTCCCCCTCCAAGTTCTCTTCCGGAGACGGGAGGAGCATTTTTGATTTTATATGAATCAGCGTTGCAGCCAGAACCAGGTATTCACCGGCGACATCGAGATTAAGAGATTTCATCATCTCAATATGCGAGAGATATTGTTCTGTAATAAGTGTGATGGGGATATCATATATATTGATCTCATTCTTCTTGATGAGATGGAGCAATAGATCCAGAGGACCCTCAAATATTTCGAGTTTAACCTCATATCCCATAACAGATATAGTTCTTTCATGAATGAGTTGTAACGAGGGTTCGATGATCTCTAAATTTTAACGGCTTCTCTTACTTCATCCATTGTCGCGCGAGCAATCCTTGTTGCCCTGGCGTTTCCATCCTCGATGATACTTTTTACCTCATCGAGATGCCCCCGATAATAGTCCTGCCGCTCATGAATCGGCTGCATACCCTTTATGATCTGAACTGCAAGAGACTTTTTGCAGTCCGTACACCCTATACCCGCCCTTTTGCATTCCAGCGATATTTCTCCAATGTCGTCGGGTAGCGAATATATCTGGTGAAAGGAAAATACATTACAGAGTTCCGGTCGTCCGGGATCATTTCTCCTCATGCGCTGAGGATCGGTGAACATGGAACCAATCTTGGTTTTCAATGAATCTTCCCGATCACATAAATTAATTGAATTATTGTAGGATTTACTCATCTTTCTGCCGTCGATACCAAGCATTTTGGGAATGTCCGTCAGCAAGGGCTCCGGAATGGGAAATATTTCTCTATAAAGAAAATTGAAACGCCTGGCAATCTCCCGGGTAAGTTCAACATGGGGCAGCTGATCCACACCTACGGGCACACCGTAAGCCTTGTACATTATAATATCCGCGGCCTGAAGCACCGGATACCCCAGAAAGCCAAACGTAGAAAGATCTTTCTCCGCCAGTTCTTCCTTTATTTCCTTATACGTTGGATTTCTCTCAAGCCAGGGCAACGGCGTTATCATGGAGAGGATGAGAAAAAGTTCCGCATGCTCTTTAATGCGTGACTGAATAAACAAGGTGCTTCTCACGGGATCCAGCCCTGCACTAAGCCAGTCAATAACCATATCTGTGATATTGTCCCTGATCAGATCGGTGTTATTATATTCACTTGTCAAGGCATGCCAGTCGGCAACAAAATAATAGCACTCATAGTCTTCGCTATTCTGAAGCTCTATCCAGTTTTTCAGGGCACCGTGAAGGTTTCCCAAATGCAGCGCCCCTGTGGGTCGCATACCGCTTAATATCCGCCTCTTTGCCACTGTACATCCCTCTCTTTAAATGTGAACTACCATAGGCGAAAGCCGATGGCTTCAGGGTTCTTCTCCCAATCCCCGAGTGTGACAATAATTTTGCGAACGTTCATAGCAAAAAGAGAAGTTCCTGTCAACGAACGCACGAAGGCCCCCGATATTCATAAAAAAACCGGAGGCCTTAATGTATATGCTACTTGTATCGTGGGATCAACTATTTTACTCTGTCTGCCAATCCCTTTCCCGCCTTAAACTTCACTACTTTCTTGGCCGGTATTTTAATGGCTTTTCCGGTCTGAGGATTCCTGCCTTCTCTTGCTTTTCTTTTCACCACAGAAAAGGTGCCAAATCCGACCAAACCCAGTTTCCCGTTCTTCTTCAATTCTTTCGTTACAGAATCCGTATACGCCTGCAGTGCTTTTGCCGCTGCCGCCTTGGTGATACCCGCGACCCCCGCCATTGCCGATATTAATTCCGCCTTCGTCATCCTTTCAAATCCCCCTTTCAATAAATAATGTAAATACTAAAATATCAGCCAGTGGCTCAACCTTCACGGAACGCCACCGGTTATTTAATTCTTCTCTGAGNNTTTGCATTTAGTAAGGAAGATACTCGATATTCCGCTCATGTGTAACATAAAGAAAAATAACAATCAAGACAATTTTATCTTTTTTTCATAAATATTTTTTTCCAAACGCATATATACTGCGGATTCAGGCGCCTTAAATAATATGGGCACGCGAAAACCGGCTGTCTTGGGGATATATGTCGCACGCATGGCCTTTCCGGTCAGGCTCCGCGTCAATTACTGTGCTGTTTTTTTTTCACCAGGAAATACAATTCGCCTTTTTCTTTCAGACTCCCCGCCACCACCTCCGCGTGGTCGCCACTGCCGCAGAAAAGATCCACCCGCCCCGGACCCTTAATTAACCCTCCCGTATCCTGATTGAGAACGAATCGGGAAAAGGACTTCCATGCCGTAATGGATCCTCGCTCATCAACAATAGGCTTTCGTAATGTAATAATGGCAATGGCCCCCCGGGGGAATAGATCGAGATCGGTTGCGATAGACCTGCCTGCAGTGAGAGTGAGTCCCAGGGCGCCAATGGGTCCATTTTCCACAATGCGGAAAAAAATATAACTCTCATTATGGTTAAGGATATGAGACAATTCTTCAGGGTGTTCCCTGAGATATTTCTTTATTGACTGATGAGTGATCTCGGTATCGGATAACTTACCCTTATCGAGCAGATATCTCCCAATCATCCTCACAGGACGGCCGTTCTTCTGGGCAAAACTCACCTGGATACGCGTTCCATCAGGCAGCCTGATCTTTCCCGAACCCTGGATATGCATAAAAAATAAATCAACGGGATCATTCACCCAGATAAGCTCAAGGTTCTTTCCCCTCAGA